>NZ_JASOZC010000005.1:0-169241 GCF_030228725.1 Corynebacterium sp. UMB10321
CAGTGTGCACAACCTCCTGACACCCAGTGTGCACAACCTGATGACACTCAACGTGCACGAGGTGCTGACACTTTACAGTTGAAAAATTGTGTCCCCGACAGGATTCGAACCTGCGACCTTCGGTACCGGAAACCGATGCTCTCATCCGCTGAGCTACGGAGACTCACTGCTTATTCACAAGCAATGACGCAATCTTAGCACCAGATATGCTGGGCACATAACTGGCCTAAGACTGCGGAAAGTAGCTGCTATTGGGCCTCCCAGTAGCCTGGTGCATCAGTGCGATCGGCCTTGCCGGTGCGCAGGTAGTTGATGACGGTGGCGTCGACAACTTTATTGCCGGTGCCGAAGTGCGCGTGGCCCGGGCCGTGAATCGTGACTACCTGGGTTCCCATTCTGCGGGCGAGTTGTCCGTGGCCTGAGTACGGCGTCTGGGGGTCACGGGTCGCGGACAGCTGCAATGGGCGAGTCTTTAATGCCGCCCCGTTGAGTGGCGCGATTCCGGTGACTGCGCCGGCGCCGTTGCAGTACCACCCTGAGCCGCGTGAAGCGTTGAAGAACGTAAACGGGTCTCCCGTGAGCTGTGACCATGCAAATGAGGGGAGCAGCGTTGGGTCGCCGGGGACAACGTTCTCATTGCACCACTGGGCAGCCTGCAGCTGCTCGACCGCCATCATCTGATCCACCGCCTGCTGAATCTCTTCCTTGGACGGCTGCTTCGATTCTTCAGCGGTCAGGGTGCCGTTTGTGGACCGTGCCAGGTAGTCCCACATCTTTGGGGTTGGAAGCATAGCGCGGGTCTCCTGCAGGAGCGGCGACTTAGCTTGTACAGCACCAGGGTTCAGCATGCGGCTGATGACGCCTTCACCTTCGACACGGGTTTTCCCGACTGCTGTCATGGCGTCCGCGCCAGCCTGTCCGGCGAACTCCAGGCCCGCTGGCAGATCGCCAACGCGTGCAGGCGGGGGAGTGACGGTGGGATTAGTTCCCGCTTGCGCGCTTACCTTGCGCGACCAGTACTGGTACGCCTTCAGGGGAGTGTTGCCCATGTGATACTTGGCGTCGTTGAGTGCTACCCACGCGAAGTATTCGTTGAGCGCCTTCTCGTACGCTGCTTGTTGGTCGGCGGCAATGCCGTTCCAGGAACGGGTTGGATCCATTGCGGAGTCAAGCACAACCTTGTCGGTGTGCTGGGGGAATAGCGTCGCGTATACGGAACCAAGGTACGTGCCGTAGGAGACACCGAGGATGGAAATCTGCTGGTAGCCCAGCGCGCGTCGAACTTCCTCCCAATCGCGCGCGGTGTTCTCCGTGGTGATGGTTTCGGGGTAGCCAGGCTTGTCGCCTTGGCAGGCCGAACGGTTGAAACCTCCTGCGTTGAAGAGACTGTCAGCAGTGAGCTTGGCTATCTGGCCAGGATCGTTCACATCGGGAATTGCGCACTCAAGTGCAGTCGAGCCGGGCAGGCCACGGGGTTGCACACCGATGATGTCCCACTCGTTGTTGAGTTCTTTCGGGAAATCAAGAATGTTGCCGGCTGCGTAAGCGTAGGCGTCGCCACCTGGGCCACCGGGGTTGGTAAACAGTGCGCCTCGGCGCGCTTGGGTTTTCGCTGGGACTCGTACGAATCCAATTTGAATCTTTTTGCCGTTCGGCTGGTTGTAGCGCATGGGGACGTCGATGTGTCCGCACTGCGCTGTTGAATCTTTGACTTCTTTCGGGCATTTGGTCCACTGCACAGCCGGTGCTGGCTGCGCAGTAGCAGGCGTTACGACGGCCATGCCAAGCAGTCCGAGCGCCGCAATTACTGAAGCTGTGGTGCGCATTGCATTCCTTCCGTTGGGGTGCGAAAAGACAAATCCCTACCGATGCGCTGATCGGTAGGGAATGTCGACGGTGTGTTTCTACTTCACAACCATCACGATCAGGTCGCGGGGCCCGTGGACGCCCTCGACACGAACAAGCTCGATATCTGAGGTCGCTGAACCACCAGAAATCATGGTAGCGGGTTTTTCCGGATCGATGCGAGCGATCATTTCCGGCACGCCGTAGACCACTGACTCTGGACGGACGATGACCACATGGCGATCGGGGACCAGTGACAGTGCACGGCGGCCGCACAGCTCGCCAGCTTCGAGCACGATCGAACCGGTCTGTGCTGAAGTGACGTGGGAATCCGTTACTGCGGCACCGATAGTGCCGAGCTCACGCGGATCGCTCGATGGGTCGTCTGGGCGGGCGCTGCCAGCAAACTCTTCGAACAGCGCGGTGTCGAGACCCGGGGCGTAAACAATCTCGGTTGCCTCGCGCTTCGCCAGAATATCGGCGATGTCTGCGGCAAGGGTCTCCTCCGTTGTCTCTACAACTGTGGCCTTGTAGTCCAGGAGACGATCGATGAGAATCTCGCGCAGCTGCTCGGGAGTGTGGTCGCTGGTGGTGCGGTACTCGCGCACAGGTTCGACGTGCTCTGGGGTATGGGAGAGCTTCTGTGCAGTGCGGATGCGGTCAAGAATCTCGCGCTTCGCGCTTTCATTTCGGGTGCTTGACATTGTTAGCCATCCTTCCTGACATTAGCTGGGATGCCTTCGCGACGGGCCTCAGCGAGGAGGTCCTTCGCCTCGTCCGTATTCCACCACTGGCGGAACGACTTCTTCGGCGGAACTGCTACGTCGCGGTAGTCGGTCCAGCCAGCAACGAAACCGGGCATCGAGGAAATCTCGCCCTTGAAACCGCCAAGTACGCGACCCAGCGCTACAACGTGCATTGCGGCGTTCCACAGTGCAGGCTTGCCCCACAGCAGGGAAATAGCGCCGAAGGCCGTGGATTCCAGGAAAGGCTTGTGCTCCTTTACCTTTTGGTGGCGAAGCTCAAGCAGGATGTCTGTGATCGGGATCTTCACTGGGCACACTTCGTTGCAGCGCCCACACAGGGAAGATGCGAACGGTAGCGACGCGTTCGGGTCCTCGGCGGACTCCATGCCGGTCAGCTGCGGCGTGATAATCGCGCCGATTGGGCCAGGGTACGTCGAGCCGTAGGAGTGGCCACCAGCGCGCTCGTAGACCGGGCACACGTTGAG
This sequence comes from Corynebacterium sp. UMB10321, assembly GCF_030228725.1. NCBI lineage: Bacteria > Bacillati > Actinomycetota > Actinomycetes > Mycobacteriales > Corynebacteriaceae > Corynebacterium > Corynebacterium sp. UMB10321. The sequence continues at coordinate 3,077 of NZ_JASOZC010000005.1, forward strand.
ACATGCGGAGCAGCGAATGCACTTCAGCGCCTCGCGGCCGATCTCATTCGACATCGCGTGGGTACGACCGTTGTCCAGGAGCACGATGTGGAAGTTCTGCGGGCCGTCGCCCTCAGTAACACCGGACCACAGCGAGGTGTACGGGTTCATGCGCTCACCGGTGGAGGAGCGTGGCAGCAACTGCAGGAAGACACCGAGGTCCTCGAACGATGGCAGGAGCTTTTCGATGCCCATCACTGAGATCAGTGTTTCCGGCAAGGTCAAGCACATGCGGCCATTGCCCTCGGACTCGACGATGGATACGGTACCGGTTTCCGCGATGCCGAAGTTGGCACCCGAGATCGCGACCTTCGCCTTCATGAACTGTTCGCGTAGGAAGGTTCGGGAGGCTTCGGCGAGCTCTGCCGGGTTGTTCGTCAGTGAGTCGTCGGTGTTTGGCATCTTATCCACGAAGATGTTTCGGATTTCTTCGCGGTTGCGGTGGATTGCGGGCACGAGAATGTGCGACGGGAAGTCCTCACCAAGCTGCACGATGAGCTCCGCAAGGTCAGTTTCCTGTGCGTGGATGCCGCGCTTCTCCAGCTCTTCGTTGAGCGCGATCTCCTGCGTTGCCATCGACTTGATCTTGACAACCTCAGTCTCGCCTGTCTCCTCAATGAGCGAAGCGATGATGTCGTTGGCTTCCTTGGCGTCGCGCGCCCAGTGGACGTGGCCGCCACGCGCGGTGACGTTGCGCTCGAACTCCTCGAGCAGCTCAGGCATGCGAGCCGCAACATCCTGCTTGATGGTGGAGCCAGCGGTGCGAAGCTCCTGCCAGTCGTCGAGCTCGTCGACAACGTTTTGACGCTTTACACGAATAGCAGTGGTTGCGTAGTTGAGGTTACGACGCTTCGTAACGTTATCGAGTTCGTGGTGCGCAGCCTGTCCGAAGCGCTCCGAGCCACGCAGGTGGTTCGGTCCTTGCGCCACTGGGGGCATCGTTGGCTTGCCGAGTGCAACTTTCACAGCATTTTCTCCTTCGAATACGCAGCGGTCGTAGGCGTCCACGGGTGTTCCTTCGTGGATGCGAGAATCTCTGCAATATGCAGCGCGCGGATGCCGTTGTGCTGGCGGCTCATCGCGCCAGCGATGTTCATCAAGCACGAGGAGTCACCGGCAGTGACAAACTCCGCCTTTGACTCCTTGATGTGGCGCACCTTGTCGGAAACCATCGCCGCGGAAACCTCGGGCAGTTTCACCGAGAAGGTGCCGCCGAATCCGCAGCACTCTTCGACGTTCGGCAGGTCCACGAGCTCGATGCCTTCGACGGCTTCAAGCAACTTGTAAGGGCGGTCGCCGACCTTCAGGAAGCGGCGAGAGTGACAAGACTCGTGGTAAGTCACCCTGTGTGGGAAGAACGCGCCGAGGTTGGTCACGCCAGCGACGTCCACGATGAACTCGGTGAGCTCGTAGGTTTTATTCGCTGCTTGCGTAGCGCCGTCGACAAGTGCTTTGTTGCCGTATCGTTCGGCGAGGCGCACGTGCTGTTCGCGAACTGCACCAGCGCACGAGCCGGAAGGGGCCACAACATAGTCGATGGAAGGGTCGGCAAACGCATCGGCATATGTCTGAATGATTGGCACAGCTTGTTCCTGGTAGCCCGTGTTGACGTGCATCTGGCCGCAGCAGGTTTGTCCCTCAGGGAAGACTACGTCGTAGCCCAGACGAGATAGGACAAGTGCTGAGGCCTTGTGGGCGTCAGGAAACAGGGCGTCACCGATACAAGTAGAAAACAGTGCTACTCGCAATGTGGACTCCTTTGATGGTCGTGAACGATACAGATAATGGTAATACGTCTACGGTACAACAGTTGGAGCTAGAAAACTCAGTAGGTTGGTTTGTAGGAAGACAATCAGGCACACCGCAACCAAGAAGACCACGGAAAAGCCTGCAACTTTCTTAAAGAGTTCGGACTCTTTGCCCTCCAAATTCACAGCTGTCGCGGCAATAGCGAGGGATTGCGGCGAAATCATCTTTCCGACGACACCGCCGGTCGTATTTGCCGCCAACATCAGGTCCGGGTTGAGGCCCAACTTATTTGCAGCGGTGACTTGGAGGTTAGCGAACAGCGCGTTGGCGGAGGTGTCGGAGCCTGTTACTGCCACGCCGACCCAACCAAGCACTGGGGCAGCGAATGCGAATACGCCGCCCATGTTGGCGAAAAATTCGCCGATAGAAACGGTCTGGCCCGAGTAGTTCATGACGTAGGCCAACGCGAGCACCAACATGATAGTGGTGGATGACCAACGCATGCGCCAGAAAGTATCGACGAACTCACGTCCCACCTGTGCCCAGTTGAGCTGGTAGAGACCGTTGCCGTCAAAGATCATGTAGGCGATAGCGACGATGAGGCCAGAAATGACCAGGAGCGTGCCGGGGTTGTTGATGTAGGCGAAGGTGTAGTCGGTGTTGATTGGCTCACCCAGCTGGTTGAAGAGCAGTCCGCGCTCGATAACAGGCCATGTCAGGCTGATCTTGAACGAGCTCAGCCACTGCGGGATGGTTGTGCCCAGGTTCGCTAGACCGAAGACGACAACCACGACTGCGTACGGCATCAGCGCCATCCACACGCGGGTGCCAGGCAGTTCAGTATTGTCCTCGTACTCAGGCAAGCCGAGGCGTTCGCGGAGAGCGGCGGTAGTCGAAGGCTTCCAGAAGTGAAGCGCCACGAAGGCAGCCCCAAGGGCAACGATGCAGGCTACGACATCCGTGAGCTGGTAGGCGAAGTGGTTCGATGTCCACCACTGGGCAATGCCGAAGCTCAGTCCGATCGCCACCGCGATAGGCGCGGTTTCTTTGATGCCTCGCCAGCCGTCGATAATTGCTGCGATGATGAAAGGAACAAAGAATGCGAGCAGAGGGGTCTGGTGGCCAACGATCGCGGCGATGTTCTGCGTTTGCTCGAGGGTGCGGCCACCGACCTCGCCCGCGGTGGTAATGGGGATGGCGACGGCGCCGAATGCCACAGGCGCTGTATTTGCAATCAGGACTACCGTTGCGGCTTTCAAAGGTGGGATGCCGAGCGCCAGGATCATCGTCGCGGTAATCGCGACGGGTGCGCCGAATCCAGCGAGGGCCTCGAGTAGGCCACCGAAGCAGAATGCAATGAGCATTGCTTGGATGCGGACGTCGCCGCTGCCCATCTTGTCAAAGACCAGGCGAAGATCCTCAAAGCGACGCGATGCAACCGTAATTTGGTAAAACCAAATCGCGGTCAAGATCACCCACACGATTGGGAAGAGTCCGAATAATCCGCCGCGTAGTGCAGTCGCAAGTGCCATCTCGGTTGGCATGTTGAACCCGAGTATCGCGACTGCGATAGCTGCGACCAGCGCTACTGCGCCGGACGTGTGCGCACGAGCTTTGACCGCGAGCAGCATGAAGAAAAACGTCAGAAGGGGAATCGTGGAAACGAGCGCAGAAAGCCCGAGGCTTCCCCCTACTGCGTCGGTAATAATTTGAAACTTGTCCACTGAGACACTCCTTGGAGTCAGAGGGCTACACAAAATACCTCCCCAAAGTACTGTGGTGACATCTGCAATGAGAAAACCAAAAAGTATGCTAGGTCACACAAATGGATGAGGTCTGTAGAAGTTCAAGCTAGTAGCGTTTTCAGTACCTATGGTGGGGGTAGTCAAATGGGGGTCGCGCGGCATTTATGGGGGAATAGGGAGAATGTCCGGCACGTGAATTAGACTGTTTGCCCATGACTCCAGCTGATCTCGCTACAACAGTTCATGAAGCGACCGTCAAGGTGCTTTCCGACCACAATCTCGACGCATCCGTCGTGCCCGATGCAGTGACCGTCGAGCGCCCGCGCAACCCTGAGCACGGCGATTACGCTACGAATATCGCACTGCAGGTGGCGAAGAAAGCCGGTACGAACCCGCGCGAGCTTGCACAGTGGCTTGCCGACGCCCTCCTGGAAAACCCCGCAATCGCAGAAGCTGACGTCGCAGGCCCAGGGTTCTTGAACCTGCGCCTCGCCACGGACGCGCAGGGACAGCTGGTTGCGGACATCTTGGCGGCAGGCGAGACCTTCGGCAATTCATCTCTTCTTGACGGCCAGCGCATCAACCTCGAATTCGTCTCGGCGAACCCAACCGGCCCGATCCACCTTGGCGGGACCCGCTGGGCAGCTGTGGGCGACTCGCTTGGCCGCGTGCTAGAGGCGAGCGGTGCCGAGGTGACCCGCGAGTACTACTTCAACGATCACGGTGGCCAAATTGACCGCTTCGCACGTTCACTAGTAGCAGCGGCAAAGGGAGAGCCGACTCCAGAGGACGGCTACGGCGGCTCCTACATCAATGACATTGCCGCCGACATTGTGGCGAAGCAACCGAATGCGCTTGATGGCAGCCCCGAAGACGTGCAGGAAACGTTCCGTGCCGCAGGCGTGGAAATGATGTTCGCTCAGATCAAGGAGTCCTTACACGAGTTCGGCGTGGACTTCGACGTGTTCTTCCACGAAAATTCGCTGTTTGAGAGTGGGGCCGTCGATAAGGCGATTGCAACGCTCAAAGACAACGGCAACCTGTACGAAAACGAGGGCGCCTGGTGGTTGCGCTCTTCCCATTTTGGCGACGACAAGGACCGTGTCGTGCTGAAGTCCGATGGCGACGCCGCCTACATCGCAGGCGACATCGCGTACGTGGCAGACAAGTTTGACCGCGGTCACACACTGGCGATCTACATGCTTGGCGCGGACCACCACGGCTACATTGCGCGCCTCCGCGCCGCAGCGCAGGCTCTTGGCTATGACCCTGAGGCTGTCGAGGTGCTCATTGGTCAGATGGTCAACCTTGTGCGTGATGGCCAGCCAGTCAAGATGTCGAAGCGCGCCGGGACGATCATTACTCTCAACGATCTCGTGGACGCTATCGGCGTTGACGGGGCTCGCTACTCGCTCGTGCGCTCCTCTGTGGATTCCACGTTGGACATTGACCTTGACCTGTGGACTAAGCAGTCCTCCGACAATCCCGTGTACTACGTGCAGTACGGTCACGCGCGTCTGTGCTCCATCGCTCGCAAGGCGAAGGAAGCTGGCGTCACTACCGACGGCGCGGACGTTGCGTTGCTCGAGCATGAAAAGGAGGGCGACCTCATTCGTACCCTGGGTGAGTTCCCAGAGGTAGTGAGCACCGCCGCGCAGCTGCGCGAACCGCACCGAATCGCGCGCTACGCGGAGGAACTAGCTAGCTCCTTCCACAAGTTTTACGACGCCTGCCAGATCCTGCCGAAGCCTGGCGAAGAAGTTGAGCCGTTGCATACCGCGCGCTTTGCACTGGCGATGGCAGCGCGCCAGGTACTTGCAAACGCACTCGGCATGATCGGCGTGAGCGCGCCGGAACGGATGTAGGAGGAAGTACATGACCGCAGCGTTTGATGCGCTTCCCGCGCACGTATGGCCACGCAACACCAGACGAGAAGAAGACGGGGTCGTGACTATCGCTGGCGTGCCCCTTCCAGAGATTGCCGAAGAGTACGGTACGCCCGTCATGGTGGTGGATGAGGACGACTTCCGCTCGCGGTGTCGCGATATGGCAAAGGCGTTCGGTGACCCAGCACATGTGCACTACGCGTCGAAGGCGTTCTTGACCACGCACATTGCCCGCTGGGTTGACGAGGAAGGCCTCGCGCTTGATGTTGCGAGCGAAAATGAGCTTCGCATTGCGCTTGCTGCAAACTTTCCGCCAGAGCGGATTACGGTGCACGGGAATAACAAGTCACGCAGCTTTCTGCAGCTGTGCATCGATTCCGGGGTAGCGCACGTCGTCCTTGATTCTCACCAGGAGCTTCGAGAGCTCAATGAGCTTGCCGGGGAAATGGGGACCACCCAAGAGGTCTTTATCCGCGTGAAGCCAGGCGTAGACGCGCACACACACGAATTCATCGCGACGAGCCACGAGGACCAAAAGTTTGGTATTTCCTTGGCGTCTGGCTCTGCCTATCAGGCGGCGTGTGCCGCGATCGATGCGGAGCATCTGCGCCTGACCGGCCTGCACTGCCACGTAGGCTCCCAGGTCTTTGATGCAGACGGGTTCAAGCTCGCCGCGGAACGTGTGCTTGCGCTGTATGCGCAGATTTGGACCGAGCGCGGCGTTGCGCTTGAGTACTTGGACCTTGGCGGCGGATATGGCATCGCGCAGCTTGAGGAAGAAGCGCCATTGGACGTTGCTGCGGTTGCGAAAGATCTGTTGGCTGCCGTCGACGAGGTTGCCGGTGAACTCGGCATCTCGTCGCCGACCGTGGTTGTCGAGCCTGGCCGTGCGATCGCCGGGCCATCTGCCATTACGCTATACAGCGCGGGCGTGGTCAAAGACGTCGAGATTTCGTACACCAAGACGCGTCGCTACATTTCCGTTGACGGTGGCATGAGCGACAACATTCGTCCAGCGCTTTACGACGCCGTCTACGAGGGCCGGGTGGTCAACAGGTTTACAGGCGGCCAGCCGGTGGCAACTCGTGTGGTGGGTTCCCACTGTGAGTCCGGCGATATTCTCATCGAGGATGCTCAGTGGCCGGACGACATTGTCAGCGGCGACCTGATCGCGATGCCTGCGACAGGAGCGTATTGCTACCCGATGAGCTCGAATTACAACTCATTTGGGCGCCCTGCCGTGGTCGCGGTCCGGGCTGGAAAGATCAAGCCGATGGTGCGGCGAGAAACTGTTGAAGACATTCTCTCGCGTGAATATAAATAAGAATGTATTCTGTGCGAAATAGACAAAGCGGTACACTGCGCCGTAGCTGAACGTACCAGTATCGAAGTAGGAGAGAATCTAGAGATGTCGGTCGAATCTGCAGAGAGCCGTAACGGTAATTACCCAGGTAAGGGAATTGGTCAGCCGGTCGGTGTCGCTATTTTGGGGAAAGGCACTGTGGGCAGTGAGGTGCTTCGCCTCATTCGGGAGTTTTCTGACAATCTTGAGCAGCGTATCGGTGGCCCACTTGAGGTGCGCGGTGTTGCGGTCTCCAACGTGGAAAAGCACAAGGATGCGCCTGAGGTGCAAGGCATTGAGCTGACTGATGACGCTCGCTCGCTGATCACTCGCGATGACGTTGATGTTGTAGTCGAGGTCATCGGCGGCATCGACTACCCGCGTGAACTGGTGTTGTCTGCTCTGAAGGCAGGTAAGTCCGTTGTTACGGCAAACAAGGCGCTGGTTGCAGCGCACGGTTCCGAGCTTGCCGACGCCGCGAATGAAGTAGGCGTCGATCTCTATTATGAGGCAGCGGTTGCTGCGGCGATTCCAGTTGTTGGTATGTTGCGTCGTTCGTTGGCCGGTGACCAGGTTCAGCGCATTTCCGGCATTGTGAACGGTACGACTAACTTCATCTTGGACGCGATGGCTTCGACTGGAGCGACCTACGAGGAAGCACTCGCTGAGGCGACCCGTTTGGGGTACGCAGAGGCTGATCCGACCGCCGACGTTGAGGGGCACGACGCGGCTTCCAAGGCAGCGATCCTTGCCTCGATGGGCTTCCACACACGAGTCACGTTCGACGATGTGTCCTGCGAGGGCATCACGAAGATTACTGCTGAGGATATTGCTGCGGCGAAGCAGTCGAACCAGACGATTAAGCTGCTGGCGATCTGTGAGCGCCTCTACGACGAAAACGGTAAGACCACTGCTGTTAATGCTCGCGTTCACCCGACGCTCATCCCGAACGAGCACCCGCTGGCGAGCGTTGATAAGTCGTACAACGCCATCTTCGTCGAAGCTGAGGCTGCTGGCCGCCTGATGTTCTACGGCAACGGTGCTGGTGGCGCTCCTACCGCGTCTGCAGTGCTGGGCGACCTGGTCGGTGCAGCCCGCAACAAGGTGCACGGCGGTCGTGCACCAGCGGAGAACCCGTACGCGAACTACCCAGTGGTCGGCTTCGACGAGGTGGCGACTCGCTACCACGTGAACATGACCGTCAACGACCGCGTTGGTGTGCTGGCGGAGCTGACCCGAAAGTTTGCGGAGGCAAACGTGTCGCTCTCCGCAGTGCGCCAGGAGGAGTCCGGCGATGAGGCACACCTGATCGTGGTGACGCACAAGGCGCTGGAGAAGGACCTACGTGACATCGTGGAGCGCCTCTCGCAGCACCCGGATGTGCAGCAAATCAACTCGGTGATCCGCCTAGACGCCTAAGCTGAGATACCTACAGACAAGGAGCACATCATGGCGACAGACATTGAAGTAGGCCTAAAGGCGACTGTGACGGTGCCGGGTTCGTCGGCGAACTTAGGACCGGGCTTCGATACGTTGGGGCTCGCTCTCTCCATTTACGACACTGTCGAGGTTGAGGTCATCGAGTCCGGGCTTGAGGTGGAAATCTTCGGCGAAGGCGCCGAGGACCTGCCGCGCGACGGCTCTCACCTCGTAGTCAAAGCGATTCGTTCTGGCCTCAAGGCTGCTGATGTTTCTGTACCAGGCCTTCGCGTGGTGTGCACGAACAACATCCCGCAGTCTCGTGGGCTTGGTTCGTCGGCCTCTGCGGCTGTCGCAGGCGTTGTGGCGGCAAACACACTGGCTGGTAACCCGCTTTCCACAGAGGAAGTTGTGCAGCTTTCCTCGGCGTTCGAGGGGCATCCTGATAATGCTGCCGCATCTGTGCTCGGCGGGGCGGTTGTCTCCTGGACCGAGATTCCTGTCGATGGTGTATCGCATCCGGTCTACCGGGCTGTCGGGGTCCCCGTGGATCCCTCGATTCGTGCGGTGGCGCTGGTGCCGAACTTCCACGCCTCGACCAACGCGGTGCGGCAGGTGTTGCCGAGCCACGTCACGCACACGGATGCGCGTTTCAACGTGTCGCGTACCGCGGTGATGACGGTTGCCATCCAGTCCCACCCCGAGCTGCTCTGGGAGGGCACCCGCGACCGCCTGCACCAGCCGTACCGTGCTGACGTGCTGCCGGTCACCGCTGAGTGGGTCAACCGCTTGCGTAACCGTGGCTACGCAGCCTTCGTCTCTGGCGCGGGCCCGACCGCCCTGGTTCTGACCACGACGGACGTTGACGAGGAGTTGCTTGACGACGCCCGCGAGGCCGGACTACGCGTCATCGAGCTCGAGGTAGCGGGTCCGGTACGCGGCGAGCTGACCCGCGCTTAATCCGTCCTGGCTGTTACAGGCCTGAAAGGGGGCGGAACTGTTCGACGCCCCCGCGCAGGCTCGCTGTGCCGGTCACGCCGCGCGCATCGAGCGCTGCAACAGCTTGCGCTGAGCGCGCCCCTCGGGCGCACACCACAATGGTGCCGGGCTGCGCTTCTGGCGGTGTGTAGCCATCGATAATGGTGCCGAGCGGCACGTTGATGGCGCCGTCAAGGTGGAAGTCAGCGAACTCTTCGGGCTCGCGGACGTCGAGAATCGTGGCGCCTTCCGGAATGGTGGTGACTTCCGCCGGTCCTTGTGGAGGTGCGCTCGTACGCACGCGCTCAGTGACCTCTGGGTCTGCGGCAAGCGGCATGTACTCCCACATACCTGTGAGTGAGTCGAAGTAGCCAATCTGGCCAATTAGTGGCGAACCGAGTCCGGTGATGAGCTTGATGGTTTCCATTGCCATCGCGGACCCGACAACGCCTACAAGTGGACCGACCACGCCTGCCTGGGAACAAGAGGGCACGCTGCCTGGTGCTGGTGGAGCGGGGAAGAGGTCCTCGTAGATTGGCCCGTGGCCTGCCCAAAACACCGTGAGCTGTGCTTCAAACCCGAGGATTGACCCCCACACGTGCGGCACGCCCAAGCGCGCGGCCGCGTGCGATGCGATGTGGCGAGTCTGGAAGTTGTCAGTGCCGTCGACGATGATGTCAGCGTCACTGAGCAGCTGCAGTGCGTTATCCCACGTGAGGCGGTCGGATACAGTGCGGACGTTGATATCCGGGTTCAACGCCAACATCTGTGCCTTTGCCGACGCCGTCTTTGCGGTACCGATGGCAGCGGTGGTATGGATGACCTGCCGGTGCAGGTTGGACAGATCCACCCGGTCGTCGTCGATGACAGTGATCGTGCCGACGCCAGCACCGGCTAAGTACAGCAAGGTCGGAGCCCCCAAGCCTCCGGCGCCAAGAACAACGACGTGGGCGTCGAAAAGTTGTTGCTGCTTCCTCTCACCGATGAGTGTGGTTTGCCGTAGGTAGCGCTCATCGAGCGTCATCGATACCAACCCACTGCGTTGCGCCGTCCGCCATGGACTGCTCTTTCCATATTGGGACCTGTGATTTCACTCTGTTGGTGACCTCTTCACAGGCGGCGAATGCCTCGGCGCGGTGCGCACTGGCCACGAGGACCAGGAACGCCATCTCGCCGATCGGCACGGAGCCGACTCGGTGGGCGGCCCAGATTCGCACCGGGTGTTGTTGGGCGATGTCTTCGACAATCGCGCGGAGCTCGTCTTGGGCGCTGGGGTGCGATTCGTACGTCAGCGAACGCACTGCCTGCCCGCCGTCATGGTCGCGGACAACGCCCTCAAAGCGGACGAGCGCACCCATGGAGCGCGTCATTGTAGCCGTGGCCGCATCCGCAGCGAACTGCTCAAGCGGCGTTTCGGTAATGCGTGCGTCGATGACGGTATTGACCTGCTCGGCGACGAACTGTGGGTCCGAAGTAGAGGCTGGTTGTGAACTAGTGCTCATGTGATCCTTCTATGAGTGCAGTGATGTGGTCGAGCAGGGGAGCGAGTACGGCACACCCGTCCTTCACCCCGCCGCGTGAACCTGGCAGTGTCATGACAAACGTGCGGCCCGCCACTCCGGCGACAGCACGCGACAGCACTGCCGTCGCGACTTGCTGCTGACCATAGGCCCAGAACGCGTGCACGATACCTGGCAGCTGCCGGTCCAACAGAGGCTCCACAATATCAACCGTTTGGTCATCCGGTGTAATGCCGGTTCCGCCCGAGGTCAGCAGTACCGACGGGGAAGCGCCGAGTGCCTCCTGGACCGCATCCGAAAGGTCGGCATCGGCCACGATGGTGGCGTCTGGGGTGTCGAACCCCGCTTCCCGCAGGAACCTGACCGCGATCGGACCTGACTTGTCCTCGTAGACACCAGCGGCTGCTCGCGTAGAAGCCACGATAACCCGTGCCGTGCGTTGATTGGTATTCATAGGCACAATCTACAGCGGATAGACCATGACTGGTGTACCCGCGGGAACCGTAGCCGCGGCGGGAATGCGGATCAGGCAGGTCGCGGTGGCACCCTGGGTAAGCAGGTGCGAGCTTATACCGTGGTACGGATGCGCAAGGCCCTCTCGAATTTCACCACGCAGGAACTGATCCTTGTCGGCGATTCCAACGACATCTGTATCTATAGCTACGCGTACAGGAGCTGGCGCGCGACCCAACACTGGTGCGACGTAGAGGACGAATGACACGATGGTGGAGATCGGGTTGCCTGGCAGGCTCAGTACAGGCACACCGTGAAACGCAGAGATGCCTTGTGGCCCGCCGGGCTGTTGAGCGACATGTCCGTACCAGCCATCCGTAAACACCTGACGGATGACCTCGAACTTGCCGTGGCTAATCCCACCCGAAGTCACAATCGCATCGGGTTGGTGCTCCTCGATTGCTGCTGCGACCTCTCGCTCGAGTGCCTCAGGATCGTCGTTGGTCAGTAGGCGCGCTACAACCTCGATGCCATGGCGCGCGGCTAGCGCCTCAAGCATCGGACCGTTCGAGTCCGGAATTGTCGCGGGGCCTGTGGCCTGGTCGCTCGGGGAGACCTCAGCGCCACCCGTGATCACTAAGATGCGCGCAGTGCGCTCGACCTCAACGGTCTCGATTCCCTGGCTGATCGCGGCGCCAACAAGCGCCGGTGTCACTCCATCACCGCGATGCGCAATGCAAGCCCCGGGCTGGATATCGCTGCCCGCAAGGCGCATGAACTGACCACGCTTGACCTCAGGGATCTTGACAGGTTCACCAGTTGCCCCGAACGTCGGCGGGGTGCAACGCTCAACTGGGACGACTGCTACCGTGCCACGAGGAAGCTTCGCGCCGGTCATGATCGGCGCCACAACGCCCTGCAGGCCTTCTGGATACAGTTCGTCGGGGTCAGCGCCTGCGGCAATCGTCGGGCCGATCGTCGCCGTGTGCGCTTTCACCTGCGTCAACGCGTACCCGTCCATTTGCGAGTTATCGAAGGTCGGTTGCTCGCGCACGGCAACAACATCGGCCGCGAGCACACGCTGCTGCTTGCCAGCTTCAACGACGCTGATGCGCTCCGAAAGCCGAGGGCCGACGGCCTCGCGCACCGCACTCAGGTGCTCCTCAGTAGTTCGTGTCATGGCGCCTACTCTACGCGCCACCACCAGTTCGCTACCATGGACGACATGCAAATTCACTACTTTGCCGCCGCACGCGCGGCCACCGGCGTCGCACAGGAAGAAGTTGGGAACTTTGCCACACTGCAGGAACTGCTTACCGACGCCGCTTCGCGCCACAACGGCACCACCGACGCAGGCCAAACGCTCGCAGACATCCTGGCGCGCTGCACCTTCCTGATCGACGGAAAACGTGCCCAGCAGACTGACTCGCTCGAGTCCGCTGAGCGCGTTGATGTGTTGCCACCGTTCGCCGGGGGCTAATCCGTCGGCTTTGGGTAGATGGCGATGTCATCCGTTTTGACGTAGCACGTTACAGATGCGCCGGGCTCAATGCCCGCATCGAGTGCCTCCTGACGCTGGACCGGGAGCGCCACAACCGCACCGTGGACGTCGAGCTCCACAGTGAGGCCACCCGAGGTACTGACATCGACTGTGGCCACGGTGGCCTCCAGTGAGTTGTAATCTCCCGGCGCTGCTCCGGCTGGGACGTGTAGCGAGACGTCCTGCGGTGCGAAGACTACGACGGCATGCTCATGCTGTTCGCACTGCTCTGAGGCGACACCGGTGAGCTCACCGACTGTGGTTGCCACGCACGCAACGGAACCTTGGTGCGCGGCACCCACCATGTGCGCTGGAATCCAGTTCACGCTAGCGGGCAACCAGTTCACGCCAGCGAGCCGTGCAGAAAACTGCGTCGCCGGAACTTTGAGCTCCTCGGCCGTCGGCCGCAGGCTGATGACGTTGCCTCGGTCCATTACCGCAACGTATTCCGCAAGGTTGGCCACGTCCAATGGGTTGTGCGTAATCACGATCGTGGTGCGGTCGTGCGCCGTAGCCCGCAGTACCTGGCGCCAGTGATGCGCAGAGTTCACGTCGATCGCAGCGAGTGGCTCGTCAAGAATTAGCACGCGGGGGCGCGGGGCGAGCGCTCGTACTAGCGACACCTGCGATGCTTGACCGCCAGAGAGGGCGCGGACGGGGACGTCGACAAGGTCGCGCAGCCCCGCTGAGGTCAGCAGCTCAAGTGCGCGCTGTTTGCTGCCAGTGACCATCGCGACAGCCTTCAGTGGGGTCGACGTAGGTGGCAGACCGGGGTTCTGGGTAAGCAACACAACTCCGCGTTTGTGCGCCGGGACAAGCTTGCTCGACGACGTGCCCGCATCAACCACGCGGTCGCCGATCAAGGTGCGCAAACCGCCGAGGCGCCCTGCAATCCTGCCGACCAGAGTGGTCTTCCCCGAGCCGTTCAAGCCAATGAGCGCCGTCGTGGCGTTCGCAGGGAACGTTGTTTCACCGATGACGACGGGTACGCCCCCGTCCTCGGGGCTTGTCAGTAGGCGCAGCCGTTCCGTGTCCACCTCGTGGGTGGCGCGAGCGACTTCACGGGAGCGCGTACGCGAGAGGAAGACCGTCGGTAGCGTCGATGCGGCAAGTGTGAGCACCGCCAGTGCGATGAGGATGGCTGATAGCCCATACGCGACGTCCTGATCTACTTCGCGGGCAATATAGATGCCCAACGGCATGGTGCGCGTTGTGCCAGGCATAGAGCCGGCGAAGGTCAACGTGGTGCCGAACTCGCCGAGCGAGCGCGCAAACGCCAGCCCGCCCGCAGAGACGAGTGAGGGCGCGATTGCAGGCAGGATTATCTTGCGAGTAATCGTCGAGGGGCTCAGCCCCACGCCCGCGGCCGAGTATGTAATCTCCGGATCGAGTTGCCGCAGCGCCGCGTCAAGTGTGATGACAACGAACGGCAGCGCAATGAACACATGTGCAGCGACGACACCCGGAAACGCGAACGCGAACTGAATATGCAGCGCGTCCAACAGCGGCGCAGCCAAGCCTCGGCGTCCGAGAAACGCGCTGAGCGCTAAACCACCGACGACCGGCGGCATCGCTAGCGGAAGTAGCACGAGTACTCGCGCAAGGCCTGCACCTCGTCGCAAGTGTTGCATCCATAGCGCAAGCGGTGTGCCCAGCAGGAGTGTGATGACGCACGCCAGGACAGCGGAGCGCAGCGTGACGCGGAGCAACTGCTGTGTCGATGCGGAGGCAAGGATCTCACCGAGCTGGTCCCATGGCACACGTGCACCAAGCGCCAGGATCGGCAGCACAATGGCGGCGAGTGCAAGAAGCGCCAGGCCCCACACCAACATTGGTGTCTGGCGTGGGGCCTGGCGAAGCGTTGATTGCTGCATGAATACGGACTCTACCCGGTGGTTACTGTTGCGCAGCAGGGGTGAAGCCGTACTTCTCCCACACCACGGCCATTTCTGGGCTTGCAAGCAGTTCGAAGAGATTCTGCGCGGCAGCCTCGTCGGTGGTGTTGGTGGTTACAGCGGCGACGAGGGAGTTCGGCTTCTCGTCAGCGTGAGGGATATCGAGGACCTCCACAGCATCGCCAGCGGCAGCAGCATCGGTGCGGTACACAAAGCCTGCGTCAGCCTCGCCCGAGACAACCTTGCCCAAGGTGTCAGACACGCTGTGTTCCAGGGACACCGGATTGATGGTGAGGTTGTTCGCCGTCACGAGCTCGTTGGTCACGGAGCCGCAAGGAACCTGGGCGTCACAGACGACCAAGTTCACGCCGTCCTTCTGTACGTCTTCGACACTCTTGATGTCCGCTGGGTTGCCCTTCGGCACCACGAGCACCATCGAGTTCGTCGCCACTACCTTCGGGTCTTTTGCGACGCCCGCTTCGACAGCCTTGTCCATGTTCTTCTGGTCAGCTGTGATCAACACGTCACCAGGTGCGCCCTCCTTCAGTTGCTGCACCAGGTCAGAGGAGCCGGCGTTGACGAACTCGAGGTTGTTCTCCGACATTTCCGAAAGGTCCTCGTTGAGTACGCGCGTGGAAGCCGCGCCCATCACGATGAGGTCGCTGGGTGCCTCAGCGGTCGGTGCTTTTGAGGCGGCGCTTTCGGAATCGGTGCCACCGGCGCAGGCGGTCAGACCGGTCGCGGCCAGGGCAGCCACGAACAATGTGGCAAGGCGAGTAGAGCGCATGAGAACTCCTTCGAGTAGTGGTTTGAATATGAATATAAATTATCTTAAAAAAGGGGTAGACACGAAGAATGCCCCCGGAAGAAGAGCTCCGGGGGCAGCACTGGCGAGCGGGTTGAAGCACTAGCGCTTCAATTGACGTCCGTTCGAGCGGATCGGCTCCCACTGGGCCTCAGAGCGGCGGCCCTGGACCTCTTCACCGCGCGAGCGGTAGACCACGTACGGCCTAGTGGAGTAGCCGACCGGAGCCGAGAACGCGTGGACAAGTCGGGTAAACGGCCAGCAGGCGATCAAGGTGAAGCCAGCAAGCACGTGGACCTTAAACTGCCACGGAGCCTGCACCATCAGGTCCGGCATTGGGTTGAAAATCAGCAGCTGGCGCAGCCACGGTGAAATCGTTTCGCGGTAATCGTAGCCGCCGGGCACACCGAAGACCTGCGTCGAGACGGTCGCGATAAAGCCGGAGCAGATTGCGATTGTCAGGAACACATACATGAACTTGTCGGAGGTGGCCGTCGATAAGAACACCGAACGGTTGACCACACGACGGTAGAGCAAGCCAAGCAACCCCAACACCACGGCGATACCCGCAATCGTGCCAGGAATCGTTGCGATGAGGTGGTAGGCATGGTCGCTGATACCCATGCCTCGGGTCCAAGTCTTCGGAATCGCTAGACCCATGAGGTGGCCAATGACCACGAAGACCATGCCCCAGTGGAACAGTGGCGAGGAGAGCCGCAGCAACTTCGATTCGTAAATCTGTGACGAGTGGGTAGTCCAGCCCATCTGGTCATAGCGCCAGCGCCAGATAATGCCGATGACAAACGCAGCGATGGCCAACCAGGGAAAGGCCACCCACAGGAATTCTTCAATACCAGTCATAGTGAGTTCAGTCCTTTAACTGTGGTTGGGAGATGCCGTTGGAAACGGCAGGGGAGTAGTTTCAATACCGACCATCTCCGCAGGAGGGCCCTGGCGAATCAGGTTGATGTAGCGAGCGATAGTTTCCTCGTCGATGCTGGGCAGCAACATGCACACAGCCGTGAGCAAGTGAGCGTACGGGCTACCCAGTCCGACCAGAGCGTGACGCAGCACCTCGAGGCCGTCTCGGTGCGCGGCAATCATCTCTAACGCGTGCTGTTGGGAGTCGGAGTCAGCGAACGCAAGCGCTTCCAGGACGACGCAAAGGTGGTCCGGCAGCTCCTCCGAGATCTCTTCCATCCCTAGACCTTCCAACTGTTGACGAAACGCCAAGATCGCGGCACCGCGCTGGCGGGTATCACCAACCGAGTAGTAGGAGAGGTGCAGCGCGCAGCGACGCCGCTGGTCGAAGGTCTCGACGTAGTGCTCCTGGAGTGGCAGAAGTCCGAGGCTACGTGCCCTGCCGATGAACTCCGCGATTTCCGCAGCAATAGGGCCTGGAAGCAGCCCGAGCTGTTCCTCGACGGTCTCCAACGTGGAGAAGAACTCCTCTTCTGGGTACCGCAACGTGAGGCTGAGCGCCATCGCTGCGATCTGACGCTGCTGCGTATCACACGCCACTGGTGCCACTAGTTCCTCGGGTACAACCCCGATTTGGGTTCGGGTGCTCATTACTGCTCACCCTCGCGTCGCGCGACGTTGCCGTCAGCACTCGGTCCTTCCTCGACCGGGTTCGGCGTTGGAGTCGATGCTTCCGGAGCAGCAGGGCGGTAGTTCTCGCTTGCAGTCTTCGGCTCGCGAGTCTTCAACGCGGTAGGGAACATCGCGTCAGGACGGTCGCCGGTCCACGACATGAGGGACACCTTGCCAGGCTGCGCGTTGTCGGCCTCTTCGTGGCAGGCGCTCGGCGCACCCATGCCCAGGTTGGCCATCAGGTCGCCACTGGCAGGATCGACGCCACCAAACGGATCCAGCGAGGAAACACCACGCGGGGTCTCCGGCGAGGTGGTCGGGATGACATAGCGGTCGTCGTACTTGGCGATCGCCAGCAGGCGATACATCGCTTCCAGGTCTTTGCCAGTCATACCGACTGCGCTCGCAATCGCCTCGTTCGTCGGCTGGCCTAGGTTGATGTCGCGCATGTAGGAACGCATCGCGGCGAGCCTACGCAGCGAAAGCTCGACTGGGACGGTGTCACCTGCAGTGAACAGGCCAGCCTGGTACTCGAGTGGGATACGCATGTTGGAGATCGCGCTGAGCAGTACCTTGTGGTCTTCGCCGTCAGCGCCAGTCTTGGTCACCTGATCGACGATCGGCGACAGCGACGGGATGTACCACACCATCGGCAGTGTGCGGAACTCTGGGTGTAGCGGCAGCGCCACACCGTACGTGAAGATCAGATCGTAGATCGGGGAGTTCTGCGCAGCCTCGATCCAAGAGTGAGGGATGCCCTCTTCGGTCGCAGCCCGGACGACCTCAGGGTCGCGGGGGTCGAGGAAGAGCGACTTCTGCGCCTCAAACAGATCCTTCTCATCGGGTGTCGACGCCGCTTCGGCAACACGGTCCGCGTCGTAGAGCAGCACACCAAGGTAGCGCAGGCGGCCCACGCAGGTTTCCGAGCACACCGTCGGCTGGCCAACCTCAATACGCGGGTAGCACAACGTACACTTTTCGGCCTTGCCTGTCTTGTGGTTGAAGTACACCTTCTTGTAAGGGCAGCCCGAGACGCACATGCGCCAGCCACGGCAGCTGTCCTGGTCGACCAGGACGATGCCGTCCTCCGTGCGCTTGTACATCGCGCCCGACGGGCAGGAAGACACACACGTTGGGTTCAGGCAGTGCTCGCAGATGCGCGGAAGGTAGAACATGAAGGACTCTTCAATTTCCTTCTTGACCTCCAGGTTCATCTTCTCCAGGACGCGGTCCTCGTCCATGGTCGCAGTCGAGCCACCAAGGTTGTCATCCCAGTTCGAAGACCAGGAGATTGTGTCGATTGGCTTGCCGGTGATCTGCGACTTCGGACGCGCAGTCGGCTGCGTCTTCTGCCCAGCCGGGGCGCTAATGAGCTTCTCGTACTCATAGGTCCACGGCTCGTAGTAGTCCTCGATCGTCGGCATGTTCGGGTTGTGGAAGATGGTAGCCAGGCGCTTGATGCGCCCACCCTGACGTGGCTTGAGCTTGCCGCTGCCGTCAAGCTTCCAGCCGCCCTTCCACTTGTCCTG
This sequence comes from Corynebacterium sp. UMB10321, assembly GCF_030228725.1. NCBI lineage: Bacteria > Bacillati > Actinomycetota > Actinomycetes > Mycobacteriales > Corynebacteriaceae > Corynebacterium > Corynebacterium sp. UMB10321. Next base: position 21,570 of record NZ_JASOZC010000005.1, read on the forward strand.
GTCCTCCCACGAGCGTGGGTAGCCCACGCCGGGACGGGTTTCAACGTTGTTGAACCAGATGTACTCCGTGCCTTCACGGTTGGTCCATGCCTGCTTACAGGTCACCGAACACGTATGGCATCCGATGCACTTGTCCAAGTTCATGACCATGGCAATTTGCGCCATAACTCGCATTAGTACTGCACCTCCTGGGAGCGACGACGGATGCGGGTAACCTCGTCGCGGTTGTTGCCGGTTGGGCCAATGTAGTTGAATCCGTAGGTCAAGTGACCGTAGCCACCAGCCACATGCAGTGGCTTAATGGTGATGCGTGTCAGCGAGTTGTGCGTGCCGCCACGTCGGCCGGAACGCTCGTTCAGTGGTGTGCCCACGGTGCGTTCCTGCGCGTGGTTCATAATGACCGTTCCTTCAGGAATACGGTGCGTGACCACAGCACGGGCTGAGACAACACCGTTGCGGTTGTAGAGCTCCACCCACTCGTTGTCCTTGACGCCGATCTTCTGCGCGTCCGTGTCCGACATCCAGACGACCTGGCCACCGCGGGAGATGGACAGGACATGCAGGTTGTCGAAGTATTGCGAGTGAATCGACCACTTATTGTGCGGGGTGAGGTAGCGCACCGTGATCTCTGGATTGCCGTCCTCGCCCTTGAGAATCTCGCCCGGGCCGGTCTCGCCGTTGAGACGCATGCGGTCCAGCGGTGGCTTGAACACCGGGAGTTGCTCGCCGTAGTCGATGAACCAGTCGTGGTCAATGAAGTAGTGCATACGACCGGAAAGCGTGTTCCATGGCTTGTCCATTGCCAAGTTCAAGGAGAATGCGGTGTAGCGACGTCCATCGCGCTTGTCACCGGACCACTCCGGCGAGGTGATGACCTCTTGCGGGCGTTCCTTGACCTTGTCCCACACGATCTGGGCGTCCTCGGTGCCTTCCCAGAACTCGCTCGTGTCCGAGCCGAGCATCTTGCCCAGGTTTTCGAAGCCGTTGCGTGCGACTTCGCCGTTGGATACACCGGACAGGTGCAGGATCGCCTGCGCGGCCTTCACCGCAGAGTTCAACGCTGGGCGGTCGCCTGCTGAAGCAGTCTCAGCGACACCGTTCATACCGAAGAGCTCACCAACCTGCTTTTCGACGTTAAACGGCGTGCCGTGTACGTTCGTGCCAGCCTTCTCGGTCAGTGGGCCGAAAGACATCCACTTCTCGAAGATCTTGGTGTAATCACGCTCAACTGGAACCAGCTTTGCCATCGTTTGGCCCGGAACCATGCCGACTTCCTTGACATCGGGCACCACGCCGTTCGCCATGTTCGGGTTGATCTCATCCGGTGCGTCGTGGGAGATAGGCGCGGTGACGACGTCCGTCTGCACTCCCAGCCACTTGCCGGCCATGCGGGAAACAGCGTCGGACATATCGCGGAAGATCTCCCAGTCGCTTCGAGCCTCCCACGGCGGGTTGATGGCAGCGTTAAAGGTGTGGATGAACGGGTGCATATCCGTCGTGGACAAGTCGTTCTTCTCATACCACGTAGCCGCAGGGAAGACGATGTCAGATACCAGGGTGGTGGAGGTGTTACGGAAGTCCGTAGTCATCATCAGATCGAGCTTGCCCATCGGTGCTTCTTCGCGCCAGCGAATCGACTTCGGGCGCTCACCCTCGGCCAGCTCCTCCGCGGAGACATCCGAATCAACCCCCAACATGTGGCGCAGGAAGTACTCGGTACCCTTCGCCGAAGAACCCATCAGGTTCGTACGCCAGTTCAGCAGAATACGAGGCCAGTTCTCCGGAGCATCCGGATCCTCCGCAGCGAACTCCATCTGGCCCGACTCCAACTGGTCGACGACGTAGTCCTTCACATCCATGCCCGCTTCCTTCGCCTGTTCAGCAAGCAGCAGTGGGTTGCGGTTGAACTGCGGGTACGACGGCATCCAACCACGTTTCATGGCCTCGACCAGTGTCTCCGACAGGTACTTATCTTCCGACGCGCCCTTACGTGCCAGCGGCGAGGCCATCCTTGAGGCCTTCGAGTTGTCGTAACGCCACTGGGACGTAGTCAGGTAGTAGAAACCGGTGGTGATCATGTGCCGTGGTGGACGGTTCCAGTCATTCGCGAACGCGTACTGGCTCCAACCCGACTGAGGACGCAGCTTCTCCTGGCCCACGTAGTGCGCCCAACCGCCGCCGTTGACACCCTGGGTGCCACACATGGAAGTCAGCGCAAGGAAAGTGCGGTAGATAGAGTCCGCGTGGACGTAGTGGTTCACGCCCGCGCCCATGATGATTTGGGAACGGCCCTTCGAGTCCAACGCGTTTTGTGCAAACTCGGTGGCGATTCGTTCGATCTGCGCAACAGGAACATTGGACAGCTCTTCTGCCCATGCTGGCGTGCCGACCTCGGAGGCGTCGTTAAAGTCAGCCGGCCAGGAGCCTGGCAGCTGCAGCGACGGACGGTTCACGCCGTAGTGTGCCAGCATGATGTCGTACACGGTGGTAACGGTGCGGCCTCCGACCTCGCGGACTGGGACACCGCGGCGGTAGACACCAGCGCCGATCGGGCCGTCCGAGTCCAAAGCCTCGCGAGAAGCGTCCATATCGAAGCGTGGGAAGCACACTTCGGCGGTGCCGTAGGAGTCGGTGTCCGCCATCGACATCACAGGGTTGGCGTTGTCATGGCGGAGATTCCACTTACCGGGATCGGTCTTGTAGTGGTCTGCGATGGTACCGCCAGGGTCGACAACGGTGCCGTCGGCTTCAATGTTGAGCAGGCGGTACTGGGCGTTATCGCTATTGGCCAGGGTGGCGTCCTCAAGCTTGTCTGCAGTAAGGAACTTTCCGGGAGCGAACGTGCCGTCCTCGAGCTGATCGAGCTCCACCAGGAACGGTGCATCCGTGTACTTGAGCATGTAGTCCATGAAGTACTGCGGCTGCTGCGCTACGTGGAACTTGCTCAAAATGACGTGGCCCATTGCGAAGGCGAGTGCGCCGTCGGTACCGGGCGACATGCGCATCCACTCGTCGGCGAACTTCGCGGCATCGTTGTAGTCCGGGGAGACCACGACGATCTTGGTGCCCTTGTAGCGCACCTCGGTCATGAAGTGGGAGTCCGGGGTGCGGGTCACCGGGATGTTCGAGCCCCACATCATCAGGTAAGAAGAGTTGAACCAGTCACCGGACTCTGGCACGTCAGTCTGATCGCCGAATGTCTGCGGGGAGGCAGGGGGAAGGTCCGCATACCAGTCGTAGAAGGACAGCATCGCGCCACCGATCAGCCCCAAGAAACGGGTACCAGCAGAGTACGAGACCTGGCTCATCGCAGGAATCACCGTGAAACCTGCAATGCGGTCCGGGCCCCACTGCTTGATGGTGTAAACGTGTGCTGCAGCGGCGATCTCGACGGCTTCTTCGTAAGCAACGCGCACCAGGCCACCCTTGCCGCGGGCACCGACGTAGGCGCGACGCTTGACTGGGTCTTCCTGGATCGCACGCCAGGCGAGTACCGGGTCGCCGTCGTGCTGCTTCTTTTCGTGGCGGTACATCTCCAGCAATGCGCTGCGCACGTACGGGTAGCGGATGCGCGTAGGCGAGTAGGTGTACCAGGAAAAGGATGCGCCACGTGGGCACCCTCGAGGTTCGTACTCTGGGAAGTCAGGGCCAGTGGTGGGGTAGTCAACGGCCTGGGATTCCCAGGTGATGACGCCATCTTTGACGTAGACCTTCCAGGAACAGGAACCGGTGCAGTTCACACCGTGTGTGGAGCGCACCATCTTGTCGAAGGACCAACGGTTGCGGTAGAACACGTCGGCTTGGCGGCCACCTTCGAGGAAAATTTGCTGGCCGGAAGGCGTGACGTCGCCTTTGCGAACGAACCCACCAAGTTTAAACAGCGGGTTGGACTGTGTCGCATCAGTCATGGTTCACAATCTCCTTGAATGAAAGTGAGAAAACGGGGTCGTGAATGAAATGGCTGTTAGCCAGGGAACGGTGCGTTCGGGCGGGCGTAGTAGATCCATGCGAGTGCCGTAGCGAAGGTGAAGTAGACTACGCAGCCCCAGAAGAACGTTGGTGCGCTCATCAGCGTGAGCAGCACACCAACGATGAACGGTCCGAATGCTCCGATCGCGCCGCTGAACCCGATAACACCGCCTGCCTGGCGCTTCGGCAGAATCATTGGCATCTGCTTGAATGTGCCAGCGTTGCCGATGCCAGCGAAGACAGACATGGCCAGCATGGTGTAAAAGAACGGTGCCGCGGCGTCACCACCACGGGCAAGGAAAATTGCGGCAATTGCAGTGGTGACCGTCATGCCAACACCAGCGACGAACGTCCAGATTGCGCCGCCGTACTTGTCGCACAGTGGGCCCCACAGTGCGCGAACCAGGGCCCCGAGCAGGGCGTACATGAATGCCCAACCGAGCAGCTTCGTCGCGTTGTCGCCGAAGGAGTTCTTCATCAAGAGCGCGAGCTGAGCGCCGAATCCGGAGACGGCGCCGAACGTCATCACGTAAATGATGGTGAGGATCCAAGTATTCTTGTTTCCGAAAATATCGATCTGCTGGCGGAAGTTTGCCTTCACCGGAACGTCCTTCAGCATCAGCCAGGACACGATGACCATGATGATGACCCAAGGGACGAAGAAGGCCGGAACGTTATGCACGTTGATCGCGGTACCTGAACCATCCGAAGCCTCGATCGTGCCGATCATCGTGATGCCGATGAGCCAAGGCGCCAGCAACAGTACGAACGACATGCCGAGGTTGCCCAGGCCTGCCTGGAGGCCGAGCGCCGTACCGGACTTTGCCTTCGGGAAGAAGTACCCCGTCGACGGCATAAAGCCTGAGAAGATACCGCTGCCGATACCTGTCATAAAGGACAGGATCATGAGCGTCGCGAATGAAGTCTCAGGACTCTGGACCGCAAAATACCAGCCGACCAGTGGGATGAGGAAGAGTGCTGTCGAAAGCGTAATGAGCTTTCGGGTACCAAGAACTGGTGGCAAGAACATCCAAATCAGGCGGAAGATACCAGCCGCCAGTCCTGGGACTGCAGTCAGCCAGTAAAGCTGTGCAGCAGTGAGGTCGAACCCGATCTCATTGAGGCGCGGCGCGACCGCCGCAACGATGTACCAGGTGACGAACCCGAAGAACATCGAAATTGTGGTGATCCAAAGTGTGCGCCATGCGATTCCGGCGTCCCACTTTTCTGGATCTTCAGTGTCCCAACCGGTGAGTACCCGTTGGGAGGTGTCGAGCTTGGACATGGGGTGAAATCCTCTTCAAAAATACGATAAAGGTCTATGTGGTCCGGGTGGATAAAAATGTTAGAAATACCCGAAACTACTATTAAGGATAGTGGCAGTGAACTGCTACTATCAACTTATCCACGAGAAAAGCCGTGTATTATTACGCAACATATGTGTGTCGTAATTCGGTGATTTGTACAGATGCTGGTGTTTGTGCAGGGAAGGAACACTTCATGGAAACAACTACGGCCCCCACAGCGGTCGTTATCGTCGTTTCGGACCGGGTTTTCGGGGGTGAGCGAAAAGACAAAGCATCCCCCGCAGCCACCCGGTTGCTCACTGAAGCTGGATTTCAGGTCGCACAACCCGTCATCATTCCAGAAGGTGATGAAGCGCTCCGGAATGCAATGGCACAAGCGGTGGAAGGTGGAAATTCACTCATTCTCACCTGTGGCGGTACGGGACTCGGACCACGCAATCTCACCCCCGAAGTCACCGAGGAGTTCATCAGTACACGGCTCCACGGCATCGAAACGCAAGTACTCATCGCGGGGCTGGAACACTCCCCACGTGCTGGGCTGTGTCGGGGCGTGATTGGACTTACGTCGCGTGAACCCGGCGCGAGCCTCATCGTCAATACCCCGAGTTCACGGGGTGGTGTGAGCGACACCCTTGGTGTGATCCTCGTGCTTTGGCCGAGCCTGACAGAATGGGTTCGCTAAGCAGGAGCTATTCGGTAGAAGGGAACTCCACGTTCCCGAGCGAGTCAAGTTCCTCGCGCGTATCGTAGTCGCGCTCAGCGCCTGTGCCCTGGACGCGGACTACGGATTTCACCGCGTCGAAGAGGCGCTTCGCGGGAATGTCGCGCGTGCCGACAGTATCGAGCGCCGCCATCAAAGAGGCACGGTTCCACACCGCACATAGCGGTTGCAGGTAGCCATCAGCAGCTTCGACGACCGCCACGTCCGCGCCGCCGTGGACGGGCCTCGCAAGTACCGGGGTCAGTTCAGGAGAGCGCGGTGCGTCGACGGAGACGACGGCGACGAAGGGGGCGTCGATACGTGAGAGTCCCGCAGCAATCCCCGCGACGGGACCCCCGAATGGCGGATCCTCACTCACTGTGGGCACTCCGAGCGGCTGTGGGCTCACAACGATGCGCGGCACCCCATCCGGGATGAGGGAACAGACCGCATCAACGAGGCGGGTGCCATTCACTTTCACCTGGGCCTTATCGGCGCCCATTCGTGTCGAGCGTCCCCCAGCGAGCACAATGACGCCAACATCCTCCCACTTGTGTTGCACGCTTCGCACGCCTCGCACGCTATGTCTCGGGAAGCTCGCGCGACCAGTCGCCAGAGCGGCCACCAGACTTGGCCACGATCCCCATCCGGCGCACATATGCCGAACGGTCGACACCCTTGACCATGTCCACGATGGCAAGTGCCGCAACGCTGACAGCGGTCAGCGCCTCCATCTCGACACCGGTGCGGTCCGCCGTGCGAACGGTGGCCTCGATGAAAACGTGGTCTTCGCGCAACTCCACGTCTACCGCGCAACCGTGTACGCCAATCGTGTGGGCGAGTGGCAGCAAGTCCGGCACGCGCTTCGCAGCCGAAATGCCTGCGACGCGTGCAACGGCTAACACGTCGCCTTTCGGCACGGTGCCTTCACGCAGTGCCTTCATCACCTCAGGCGAGCAAGCGACTTCACCTTGCGCGGTTGCATTCCGAACGGTTGGCTGCTTCTCCGTAACGTCAACCATGTAGGCCTGGCCAACAGCATTGAGATGGGTAAATTTCATGTTGAGTCTTTCTTTCTTTAAAACAGCATCACTGGGATGCGAGTGGGGGCGTCGGTTCCAGGGGCAAGGACCGCGATTCCGTCCACTGCAGGTAGGGAAGCCACGAATCCGGAGCCGCCATGTCCGCCGGCAAAGGCTTCAGCGCGGACAGCACCGTGTTCGGTGTGCAGGCGCACAGGTACGAATACATGACGATCAGCACGCGGGGCGGGGAAGTGCGTATCGACGTCCGCTTCCACCATTGTTCGCTCGTCCATGCTGCAACGCGTGTGGTCCCCGGCACTCGCGCGCAGTAACGGGATCGCGTACAGCGCGCACGAGACGAACGCCGCAACTGGATTTCCGGGCAGGCAAATAAATGCAGCTTCAGACCAACGTCCAACGCCCTGCGGACTTCCCGGGCGCTGGGCGACATGGCCGAACCACATATCTGGTGAGGAGGCTGTGACAGTGCGGACTACGTCGTACGCTCCAGCGCTGACTCCGCCGGTAGTGACCACGATGTCTGCCTGCTGCGCGGCCTGCTGGAGTAAGACCTCGGTCGATTGCGTATCGTCATCAGCGTGCATCGTGAATACCTTGGCGTAGCCGCTTTCGCGCAGAAGCGTCGCCACCATTGGCAGGTTTGAATCGGGAATTTGCGCGCCGCGAATGTCGCCGGGCCAGGCAACGAGCTCGTCGCCAGTAGAGACGACTGCGACGGTCGGGCGTTCGAAAACGTCCACAGTGCGGACACCAGTGGCGACAAGTGCGGCGAGTGTGCCAGCATCAATCCGTGTTCCCTCTCGCGCAACGACTTCACCGACGCCGACATTCTCACCAGCATGTCGGATGTGGGAACGGCCAAGGTCAACAGAAGTAATCTGGACCTCGTCAGGGAGAGGATAAGGACCTCGAGGGATATTCGTCTGCTCGACGGGGACGACATGAAGACCGTCCTGTTGCGGCATCGGTGCGCCAGTCATGATTCGGACTGCGTGGCCAGCTGGACAATCGATTGCGTCATGTCCGGCCGGGATCTCACCAGCTACAGGCAGTACCCACGGCCCGTCACCGAATAGATCCGACTCGTGGGCTACGAAGCCGTCGACCGCGGAGTTTGAAAAAGGTGGCACTGGGAACCGTGCCACGACGTCGGCTGCGAGTACTTGGCCTACGCAGTCACCTAATGGGACATCGCGCTTAATACGGGGCCGCGCCGCAGCCAGGACACGGGCCAAATGTTCGTTGACAGAAGGGAGAGTGTTCATTAGTTCTTAACCACCGATTTCGCTCATGAGGCGCTCCGGCTGCAGGAAGCCCTCGTCATCAATGCCGTGTCCGGGCTTCTTCAGCCACATGGCTTTCGACCAGAGGTCCGCGAGCTCAGCGTCGGAGGCACCCCCACGCATGACGTCGCGGAGCGAGACCTCGTCGGCCGCTTTCGAGAACAGGCAGGACCGGATGGAGCCGTCAGTCGTGAGGCGGGTTCGGTCGCAGGCGCCACAGAAAGGGTGTGTCACAGACGCGATAATCCCAAGCTTGCCGCTGCGAGTACCGTCTGTGACATCCCATAGGGCAGCGGGTGCAGAACCCCGTGGCTCGACGGCAGGTGCAAGCGTGAAATCGTGGCGGAGACGCTCAACCAAATCATGCGCCGTCACCATGTCGGTGCGCTTCCACTGCTCGCGTGGGCCCAGCGGCATTTGTTCGATAAAGCGCAGCTGCAGCCCGCGTTCCAGCGCAAAGCGCACTAGGTCTGTGACACCGTCTTCGTTGATGCCCGGCATCACTACCGCGTTGACCTTCACCGGCTGAAGGCCTACTTCCACTGCGGCGTCGATGCCCGCAAACACGTCGTCAATGCGGTCTCTGCGGGTGAGCTGTGCGTAGAGCCCCCGATCCGTGGTATCGAGCGACACATTCACTCTGTCGAGGCCGGCGTCGGCAAGCCCCTGCGCCCGGCGCGCAAGGCCCAGGGCATTCGTGGTGACCGCAGTTGAGGGTGCGACGCCCTCGTCGGTGCGCATGGTCTTCGTCTCACTGATGATGCGTTCCAACGAGCGCCGCAGGAGTGGCTCGCCCCCTGTGAAACGCACCTGGCGGATGCCGAGGTGCTCCACAGCCAGGCGGATCAGCCGGATCGTCTCCTCGTCGGTGAGTGCCTCTTCAGTTGGCATCCATTCAAGGCCCTCTGCAGGCATGCAGTACGTGCAGCGCAGGTTGCAGCGGTCGGTAAGGCTGACCCGGAGGTCTCGTGCCGTACGCCCAAAACGATCGTCGAGCGTGCGCGGGGCGGGCTGCTCACCTGGGTCCAAGCTGGCGTTTGGTGCGAGTGGACCGTCGGAAGCTGCGCGGGACGCTAACGGCGATGCAAGAGGAAGGTGAATGGGCATAGTGCTGTCAATAATAAGTACGAAATACGCCAGGTCAAGAATTAGCAGTGAAAAACCCGTATTTATTGCTCGGGTGTTTGTGCCTTCCTTCCGCGGTTACCCGGGCCAGGCAGCGCGATAATCTCATAGTCGCCCTTGGCGAGGTGTTTCCTTAGGTCCTTCTTGTCAAACTTGCCCACCGAAGTCTTGTCGATCACATCGACGAACGTCCAATACTCAGGTGCCATCCATGTTGGTAACACATCGGCGAGGTTCTTTCGCAGCCGCTCCGCTGTTTCCGCGGTGCGCGGGATATCGTCCAAAAGCACGGTAATAGCCAGTGGGCGCTCGCCCCACTGGCGGTCGGGGAAGCCGATCACAGCGCACTCGATGACATCTTCGGCTTCCATGATGAGGTTTTCCACCTGCGCGGAATAGATCCATTCGCCACCAGATCGGATAACGTCGCGTGCACGGTCGTACAACGTCATGTAGCCATCGGCGGTGACTGTTCCGACATCACCAGTGCGCAGCCAGCCGTCTTCAGTGAAGTGGTGGCGGGCGTCATTAATCTCTTTGCCCCGGAACGTCGAGGCCAACTCGCCCTTTTCTTGGGTTGGCGAGTGGTAGTAGCCGTTGGCAACCAAATTTCCTCGCACCTGCATCTCGCCTTGTGAAAGGTCAGTTGATGCCATCACCTCTCCATCGTTGACCACGCGGTATTCCAGCCATGGCACAAACCGTCCCTGGGACACACGATACGCCTGGCGAGCTTCGCCTGAAGCGCCTGATGGCGGGCGTGCCACCGTGCCGACAGTAGACGTTTCCGTCATGCCCCACACGTGGACGACGTCGACACCGTAGCGTTCCTCCCACACCTTGATCAGTGCAGGCGGGGCAGGAGAGCCTCCGACGAAGATCTCCTGCAAACTCATGCGCTCAGGCGGCGTATGCAGATAGTGCACCATTAGCTGGATCCACAGCGTCGGTACGCCGTGCGCTACGCGTGGGTGCGTCGAGGCAATAATCGTTGCAAGCGTCGGTGCGGAAACGTCGGCACCTGGTAGTACCATCGGTGCGCCGGTGACGTACGCTGCGAACGGTACGCCCCAGCTCAACACGTGATAGATGGGGATGCAGCACAGGAAAGACTCGCCGTGCGTAATCGCTAGTGAATCCGTTGAGCGAAGCGTCATCGCCTCGAGCCAAAGAGAGCGGTGCGAATACGCCACGCCTTTTGGCGCGCCAGTCGTTGCTGTCGAATACACCAGTGCGGCTGCAGTGTTTTCTGGCAGTTCCGGCCACGAGTACCGTGTTGCTTGGCCGTCGAGAAGCTGCTCGTAGCTATGCACCTTGGCAGCTCCGAACGACAACCCAAGGACGTCGTCGCTGAGCAGAGCGCCAATAAAGACAATGTGCTCAACCAGCGGGCACATCTCCATCACTCGGCCAAGCTTTTCAGCTAGCCGCGGATCAGCCACAATGACCTTCGCCTCTGAATGGTTCACCACATAGGCAATCTGATCCGGCATCAACTGAATATTCAGTGGGGTGAAGACGGCGCCTTTCGCGGCGGTACCAAACATCACCTCAATATGCTCGGAGCAGTTAAACATGAACGTAGCCACGCGCTGGTCCCCGTCAATGCCCAGCAAGTTTTCCGCAGCGTTGGCAAAAGCGCTGGCCCGCGCGCCAATGTCCGCAAACGTGCACTCTTCGGCGCCCGTGGGCCCCCACGTCGTACACTTCGTCGAGGCGTGAGCGGTGCGCCCATACTCCAAAATGCGACCGACGGAAAACGGCACTTCCTGCATCGTTGAAAGCATGGGCACCACTTTAGCGCGAATGAAGCACGCGCAATTCAATCATGCGATACAATACGAGGCGGATCATGCGCATCGCACGAACTTTGCTGCGCAGCCAACCTCATCGATCCGCTTCCCCTTTTTGCAATCTACGTGCAGTGGCGTAGTTTTATTACATGGTTTTCACTGACCATGGGGGAGCGCGCAGGCAATTCAGTTACTGCTAACGAAGTTGCAGCGCACAGTGAACGAAACGACACAATGCACACGAAAGCTTCGAATCAGTGTTCACTCTCTTTGCTGGCGAAGTGACGAAAGGACATCCGTGACAGATACGGGAAACGCAGCAGGAACTGACCTTCAAGCGCTGAAGATTCCTGAACTGCGCAAACTTGCTGCAGAAAAAGGCCTCAAAGGTGTCTCCGGTCTGCGGAAGGGCGAGCTTATCCAAGCAATTACTACTGGCACCGTGCCTGGAAAGGCTCCTGCGAAGGCAGTAGAACCTGCGAAGGCAGTAGAAGAGGAAACTCACAGCGACAACCGTCGCCGCGCCACCCGCAAGGCCGCAGATCCCGCTGAAAATAGTGAGGAACAAGGCGACAAGACGGGCAAAGAGGAAAAGGGCAAAGAGCAGCAGTCCGGGCAGCACGAGGGGCGCTATGAGTCCCGATCTGCGGCACGCCGTGCTCGCCGAAACCGTGCGCGACACAATCATGAGTCCCACGATGCCGACGCAGAACAGAAGCACTCGAACGACGAGAAGAACGATAAGCCCGAAAAGCACGATAACGGCTCGGCCGACGAGAAGTCTGAAAACAACAACGACGGCAACGGCGGCCGCGGCCGCAACCAACGCAATGACCGCGGCGGTCGTAACAACCGCGACCATGACGAAGACGGGGGAGGCCGTCGTGGACGCCGTGGCCGTCGTGGACGCCGCGGCCGTGACAACAACCGTGACCAGCAGGATAACCAGAACATCCCACCAGAAGAGCTGCAGGAAGTAGCCGGCATCGTCGACGTCATTGACAACAATGCTGCATTTATCCGCACCACTGGTTACCGTCAGAGCAGCGCAGATGTGTACGTGAACAACCGCCTCGTTCGGGCGAATGGGTTGCGCTCCGGCGATGCGGTCATCGGTCAGGTGCGCGCGAACGGGCAGGGTCACCAGCATGGCTCTGGCCGCAACCGCCAGCGCTACAACCAGTTGGTCCGTGTCGATTCCGTGAACGGCATGACGCCAGAGGACGCTAAGCAGCGCAAGCAATTCCACAAGCTGACCCCGCTGTATCCGAATAAGCGTCTGCGCCTGGAGACAGAGCCAAACATCCTGACCACGCGAGTGATCGACCTGGTCATGCCGATTGGTAAGGGTCAGCGTGCACTGATCGTCTCCCCTCCAAAGGCTGGTAAGACGACAATTCTGCAGAACATCGCGAACGCAATCGCGAAGAACAACCCAGAGTGCTACCTGATGGTCGTTCTCGTTGACGAGCGTCCTGAGGAAGTCACGGACATGCAGCGCAGTGTGAAGGGTGAGGTTATCGCCTCCACCTTCGACCGCCCGCCGTCAGAGCACACCGCTGTCGCGGAGCTCGCGATTGAACGCGCCAAGCGCCTCGTTGAGATGGGGCAAGACGTTGTTGTCCTCCTCGACTCGATCACGCGTCTGGGTCGCGCGTACAACAACTCTTCGCCGGCATCGGGCCGTATCCTGTCCGGTGGTGTTGATTCCAACGCACTGTACCCGCCGAAGCGTTTCCTGGGTGCTGCGCGCAACATCGAGGAGGGTGGCTCGCTTACGATCATCGCTACGGCGATGGTGGAGACGGGCTCCGCTGGTGACACCGTCATCTTTGAGGAGTTCAAGGGCACCGGTAACGCCGAGCTGAAGCTTGATCGTAAGATCGCGGAACGCCGGGTCTTCCCAGCTGTCGACGTCAACCCGTCTGGTACCCGCAAGGATGACCTGCTTATGGGGCCGGATGAAGCGCGCGTGATGCACAAGTTGCGTCGAATCCTGTCGGCACTTGACCCGCAGCAGTCCATCGACATGCTGATCAAGCAGTTGAAGAAGACGAAGAGCAACGGCGAGTTCCTGATGGGCGTTGCCAACTCGGCACCAATGGTGGCCGATCAAGACGCAGAGGAGTACATCTAATGGCTGGCGAAGTTTCGCTCGTCGACGACTACGTCGCCGAATACGAGGGCATTCAGGCCCAGATGGGCGACCCAGATATTGCGGGCGACCAGGATAAATTCCGGAAGCTTTCAAAGCGCTACGCCGAACTGCAGCCGATCATCAAGGTCAACGACGCGCTGAACCAGGCGAGGGAAGATCACGAAGCTGCGGCTGAGATGGCGTACGAAGACAAAGAGTTCGCCGAAGAAGCTGAACGCCTTGCGAAAGAGATCGTCGCGCTTGAGGAGGAACTCGCGGACCTGCTCGCACCTCGCGACGAGCACGATGGTGATGACATCATCATGGAGCTCAAGGCCGGTGCTGGCGGTGAAGAGGCGGCCCTCTTCGCTGGCGACCTCGCCCGCATGTACCAAAAGTACTGCGAGAAGCACGGCTTGACCTGGGAAGTACTCGACTTGTCTGAGTCGGACCTTGGCGGCGTAAAGGATATGACCGTCGCGGTGAAGGCGAAGACGCCGTCACGTGACGGTGCATGGTCCAAGCTGAAATTTGAGGGTGGCGTACACCGTGTGCAGCGCGTGCCAGTCACCGAGTCGCAGGGCCGCATTCAGACGTCGGCCGCGGGTGTATATGTGTTCCCGGAGCCGGACGAAGTGGCGTCGGTAAATATTGATGAGAAAGACATTCGCGTTGATGTCTACCGATCCTCCGGCAAGGGCGGCCAGGGTGTGAACACCACTGACTCCGCCGTGCGTATTACCCACCTGCCGACGAATATCGTGGTGACCTGTCAGAACGAGCGCTCGCAGATTCAGAACCGCGCCCGCGCAATGCAGGTGTTGCAAGCTCGCCTTGACCAGCTCGAGCGCGAGAAGGCCGAGGCCGAAGCCGCCGAGGGACGCGCTTCCCAGGTGCGGACTATGGACCGCTCCGAGCGCATTCGGACCTATAACTGGCCCGAAAACCGTATTTCGGATCACCGCATCAACTACAAGGCGAACAACCTTGACACGGTGCTCGATGGCAACATGGACGATCTGATTATGGCGTTGCAGACACACGAGCGGCAGGAACGACTTGAAGCCGAGTAAACAACCCGCTCAACAGGTCATCGCCCGTGGCGCGCAGATGCTTGCGGCCGCGGGCGTTGCCACGCCAGCAGTCGACGCGAGGTTGATCGCTGCCTGGCTTCTCGACGACACCCCGATGAACGTGCTGTTCCTCGACGTTGACCAGGAGTTTGAAACAGCGTTTGAAGCAGCGGTTCAACGCCGGGCATCGCGCGAACCACTCCAGCACATCGTTGGAGCCGCGCCGTTTGGGCCTTTGACGCTGCGTGTCGGACCGGGCGTGTTTATCCCGCGGCCGGAGACCGAGGTCCTAGCCGATTGGGCAGTGAAGACATTGCAGCAGTCCGCCACTTCGCAGGCGCCCACTGTCGTGGATCTGGGCACTGGTTCGGGCGCGCTCGCGCTCTACATCGCGAATGCGGTACCGTGCGCCGAAGTGATCGCGGTGGAGCGGTCCGAAGCTGCTCGCGAGCATGCCCAACGAAATCGCGATGAACTCGGCTTGAACGTCCGGATCGTCGAAGGGGACATGACTGATCACAACTTGTTGTCTACGCTGCATGGCACCGTAGACATGGTGGTAAGCAACCCGCCGTACGTTCCCAATACCGACGGTCTGGACCCAGAGGTCTACGTAGACCCACCGGAGGCAGTCTTTTCCGGAGACGACGGTATGGATGCGATACGTGGCCTGGTGCCGGTGGCTGCGGCGCTGCTGAAACCGGGCGGAGTATTTGCAGTTGAACATGATGACGCAACTTCTGACCTGACTGTCGACGCCGTTACAGCATCCGGCACGTTCGAACGAGTGGAGCGGTTAGCGGACCTCACCGGAAAGCAACGCTTTGTCTGTGCCCGGAAGCGGAGCGAGTAAGCTAGTCCGGTACTGAACAAAGGAGACGAGGAGCATTATGGCGAGTAGGGTTTTCCAGTGCCTCGAACCAGAAGAACGCGAACAAGGACTGCAGGCAGCAGAAGCCGCAGTGAAAGAGGGGCGTTGCATCGTCCTTCCTACTGACACCGTCTACGGCATCGGCGCCGACGCATTTAATAACCAGGCGGTGGCGACACTGCTGGCAACGAAGCGGCGGGGCCCCGATATGCCAGTGCCAGTGTTGGTAGGGTCTTGGACTACTATCCAGGGGCTGGTGCGGGAGTTCACGGACACCGCTAAAACTCTCGTTGAAGCGTTTTGGCCGGGAGGGCTTTCGATCGTCGTTCCGGAAGCCCCGAGCCTTCCCTGGAATCTCGGCGATACTCGTGGCACCGTGTTGTTGCGGATGCCGAATCAACCCCTGGCGCTTGAACTTCTGCAGCGAACTGGCCCGATGGCGGTCTCGTCGGCGAACCTGACGGGCAATCCACCAGCGCTCAACGCGGCTGCTGCACGCCAGCAGTTCGGGGAGGCAGTCGGCGTGTATCTCGAGGGTGGGCCCGCCGAAGTTGGCACCCCGTCAACGATTATCGATATTTCTGGCCCTAGCCCAGTCATCCTGCGAGAGGGAGCTATCAGCACGGAACGCATTGCTCAAGTCCTAAAACTTGACCCAGAGCAGTTGCGGAGGAAGTAGATGGGCGGCGCCGGAGTCCCGCTGCGTGAATTGGGCTTGGTTCTGCTTGTTGCCGCAGCGATCACCTACCTGCTCACAGGCGTGGTGCGCACAGCGCTCGTTCGGACGGGCAGGGTGGCAGAGATCCGCAAACGCGATGTGCATACCCAGCCGACGCCTTCTGTCGGTGGCCTTGCCATGTTTACAGGGCTCGTGTGCGCCCTTTTTCTTGCGCAGCAGCTCCCGGCGCTCACACGTGGGTTCGCACCGGTGACGCCCGAGATGACGGCAGTCTTCGCTGGTGCGAGCGGCATCGTGATTCTTGGAATTATCGACGACCTCTACGAGCTTGGGGCCGTCGTAAAGCTGTGCGGACAACTCTTGGTAGCTGGCCTCATGAGCTTTCTTGGACTGGTCTTTACCGTCTTTTACGTCCCGTTTGGGGAGGGGACCACGCTAATCCTCGATCAAGTGCAGGGTATGTTGTTGTCCGCGTTCTTCACTGTGTTGATTATCAACGCTGTGAACTTTGTTGATGGCATTGACGGACTCGCTGCTGGCCTGGGGATGATCGCCGGGGGAGCTATCCTTCTCTTCTCCCTCACTGTGCTCCACGACCAGGGTGGTGCTGTTTCGGCCTACCCGCCGGCGATCATTTGCTCGATTCTCGTCGGAATTTGTGCCGGGTTCTTGCCGCATAATTTCGAGCCTGCCCGAATTTTCATGGGGGACTCAGGCGCGATGCTTATTGGATTGCTGCTGGCAGCCGCGTCGACGTCAGCGTCGGGCAAGATCAACATGTCACTCTATGGGGCTGCGGACATGGTGGCATTAGTGAGCCCAATCATCGTTGTGCTTGCTGCAATTGCCTTGCCGTTGCTTGACCTGATTTGGGCGGTTATTCGACGGGTGATTCGTGGACAGCGACCGTGGGAGGCAGACGCCGGACATATTCACCACCGACTGCTTCGCCTCGGGCATACACACAGACGCACTGTTTTGGTCCTCTATATGTGGATTTCTGCAGTAGCCCTCGGTGCGGTGAGCTTTTCGATCGTCCCCACCCGATTTGCTGTAGCTTTTACCGTCCTTTCGTTGGTGGTGGCCTTTGTTGCGACGCTCATTCCATGGCTGAAAGGCAAGATTGGCCCTGTATCTGTGTAGGATGTCCAATCGTGGATACTCCAAAGAACCCTGTGACGCCGAACCTGGAAGTGTCAGACACTGAGCAGTATGAGGACCAACGGCGGCCGCTGCTGCGTGCACTGCGCTTTGGAACGTTGGCATTGCTGGCGCTGCTTATCATCTCGCTGATGGCATGGGGAGCCGTGAGCGGCGCGCCAGGTCTTTGGGCTGTATTGATGGGGGTCGGTATTGGTGGTGGCTTTGTGCTGTTGACCGCTATCAGTGTTCTTGCGACGTCTAATTCCACCCCTACAACCACGATGGCTGTCGTCCTCGGCGGTTGGCTCATCAAGATGGTCGTCATCGTGCTTATCTTGCTCGGGCTTCGGAACGCAACGTTTTACGACTCGACAGCATTCGGTGTAACTACGATCGCGGCACTTGTTGTTGCGTTAGGCGCCGAAGCTATGGGGGTACTGAGCGTACGAACGGCATATATTCAGAAGCCTTAAGACATACAGACATTTGCGTTGCTACCCCCTCGCCTTGGGGTGGCAACGCTTTTCTATGTCGGAATGTAGGGGAATTCCTACCGAATTTGTGGG
Source organism: Corynebacterium sp. UMB10321 (assembly GCF_030228725.1). Classification (NCBI taxonomy): domain Bacteria; kingdom Bacillati; phylum Actinomycetota; class Actinomycetes; order Mycobacteriales; family Corynebacteriaceae; genus Corynebacterium; species Corynebacterium sp. UMB10321. The sequence goes on from NZ_JASOZC010000005.1 coordinate 39,262, forward strand.
TGTCTACCCCTTTTTGGAACGGGTGTGGGGGAAGTAACATCTTAGGTGAAAACGCCAGTACCAGCCATATTTAATGGCGTATAACCGAAAAATGCGCAGAAGAAGCTTTGGAAGACCCCCTAAAGCGTGAAAATACGCTGTGACCTGTTAAAGTATCGGGCGGGTTAGTTAAGGTTTGCTGCTTCCTTATTTTTCGCTGGAAGAAGCACGAAAATACATCCCCTGTCCCGTGGTAGAAGATGTGCGACGGAGTCCGCCACGGAGACAGCTTGTTGGAGACGTCCATCGCACCGCACGTTAAGTGCGGCCCGAGAACGGGAGAGAACGCTGAGCGTTACAACTTTGGCCATGAAGGGTACATTCCACGCACCCCAATTGGGTCCAGAATTTTTCCCGGGGCACACGTTCGACCAGTTTATTGGTGAAGATTTCGCCAATGGCTGGTTCGCGCTGGACCGTATCATGCTGGTTCGCCTGTTCATGGCGGCAGTACTGGTGGTCCTCTTTGTTATTGCTTTTAGGAAGCCAAAACTGGTTCCTAAGGGTCTGCAGAATATCGGTGAGCTGGGCGTGGATTTCGTCCGCATCCACATCGCCGAAGACACGCTGGGGAAGAAAGAGGGCCGGCGCTTCTTGCCGGTAATCGCGACAATCTTCTTCACGATCCTGTTCATGAATGTCGCCACGATCATCCCTGGCCTCAACATCTCGCCAAACGCACGTATCGGTATGCCGATTGTGCTGGCCGTTGTCGCCTACATCGCGATGATCTACGCGGGCGTGCAGCGCTACGGCGTTGCCTTCTTCAAGCACTCGACCGTGATTCCTGGGTTGCCGTTCTTCTTGCACTTCCTTGTTGTGCCGATCGAGTTCTTCTCGACGTTCATTCTGCGTCCGGTCACGCTGGCACTTCGTCTTATGGCGAACTTCCTGGCTGGCCACATCATTCTCGTTCTGCTGTACTCTGCTACGAACTTCTTCTTCTGGCAGATCTCGGCCTGGACGAGTGTGTCAGGGCTGACCCTGATCGCGGCGTTGCTGTTCACCCTGTATGAGTTGATCATTATCTTCCTGCAGGCGTACATCTTCGCTCTGTTGACTGCGGTGTACATCGAACTGTCGCTGCATGCAGACGCGCACTAACAAAGCGCAACCTACTGGTCAAACTGAATAAACCCCATACAAATTGTCACTCGTTTGTTTGCAGGAAGCGTTGCAAGCAAACACCAAGAAAGGGAACGACTTTCACATGAACGACATCATTCTTGCTCAGGCAGCAGCCGCTACCGAATACACCGGTCTCGGCACCATCGGCTACGGCCTCGCTACCATCGGCCCTGGTATCGGCATCGGCATGCTGGTCGGTAAGACCGTTGAGGGTATGGCACGTCAGCCAGAGATGGCCGGCCAGCTGCGTACCACCATGTTCCTGGGTATCGCCTTCGTTGAGGCACTTGCCCTGATTGGCCTCGTTGCAGGCTTCCTGTTCTAAAAAGAACTCACGAATTCCACGTACACTTTTTAGATCAGGAGCAACCAATGACTAACGTCAACGATATTTTCGTGTTGGCAGAGGGAGAGAAGCTTCCGCTTGAGACGGAGCCGTCCATTCTCCTGCCTGCCATGTACGACGTGGTTTGGTCGACCGTTGTCTTCGTCATCGTGTTCTTGCTCTTCTGGAAGTTTGTCCTTCCGAAGTTCCAGGAAGTACTGGCGGAGCGCGAAGACCGAATCAAGGGCGGCATTGAGCGTGCTCAGGTTGCCCAGGCCGAGGCTAAGGCTGCTCTAGAAAAGAACAACGCTGAACTCGCTGAGGCACGTGCCGAAGCTGCTGAGATCCGTGAAGCTGCCCGGGCAAAGGGCAAGGAGATTCAGGCAGAACTTCGTGAGCGCGCTGAGGAAGAGTCTCGTCGAATTGTTGAAGCAGGCGAAAAGCAGCTTCTGGCTTCCCGCGAGCAGGTCGTCGCTGAACTGCGCAACGAGATGGGTCAGAACTCCATCAGTCTTGCAGAGCGTCTGCTGGGTACCGAGCTTTCGGATGATACCCGCCGCTCGAACACGATTGATGCTTTCCTCGCCGAACTCGACAACGTTTCTACGAGGAAGTAGGCGAAATGAAGGCAGCTAGTCGCGAAGCACAAACAAAAGTTTCTGAGCAGCTTGATCAACTGATTCAAGGGGCAGGGGATACCGTTGCTGTTGCATTGCAGCTTGGTACGGAATTGTTCCTGACCGTGGATCAGCTGGACGCCGAGCGTGCACTGCGCATCGCTGTCGCTGATAACTCGCTTGATGCCGCGCAGCGTCGCGGGATCATCGACGATGTTTTCGGTGCCAAGGTAGCAGAGCCTACGGCACAGATCCTTGCTGCAGCAGCTTCCGAAGAGTGGTCAAACCCGCGCGAATTCCGTGCAGGCTTGATCAACCTAGGTCGACGCGCGCTGATGAAGGGCGCGGAGGCTCAAGGGCAGTTGGAGCAGGTCGAAAACGAGCTGTACCAACTCTCCACCTTGCTTGAGAAGGAGCGGAAGCTTACTCAGCTTCTCTCCGACCGAACCGCTACAGCCGCACAGAAGCGCGGTCTGCTTGCGAATGTCATTTACGGCAAGGTCACCACGGTTACTGAAGCGCTAGCTTTGCAGGTCATTGGCCGTCCAGAACACCACCCGGTAGACGATCTCGCAGCTCTGGCAGCTGACGTCGCCGCGTTGCGTGGGAAGGCCGTGGCACGTGTGGTCACCGCACAGGCGCTCTCTGAGGCGCAGCGCGATGCACTGGCACAGAAACTTGAGAACATTTACGGTCGAGAGATGGCGATCCATTCTGAGGTTGACCCCAGCCTCCTCGGTGGACTGACCATCCGAGTCGGCGATGAACTGATTGACGGGTCGACGCGCGGTAAGTTGAACCGCATGCGCACCGACCTTCTCGCCAACGCGACCCTTTAGTAAGAGATAATGCTGGAACAAACTACCGAGAGCAGGAAGAACATGGCGGAGCTGACGATCTCCTCCGATGAGATCCGTAGCGCGATAGCGAACTACACCTCGAGCTACTCCGCGGAGGCCTCCCGTGAGGAGGTCGGCGTGGTGACTTCGGCTGCAGATGGTATTGCCCAGGTTTCCGGGCTGCCAGGATGCATGACGAATGAGCTGCTCGAGTTTCCGAACGGCGTCATTGGCGTCGCACAGAACCTTGAGACCGATTCGATCGGTGTCGTGGTTCTGGGTAATTTCGAGACCCTCACCGAGGGCGACCAAGTAAAGCGGACAGGCGAAGTTCTGTCCATCCCGGTTGGGGAGGAATTCCTCGGCCGCGTTATTAACCCACTGGGCCAGCCAATTGACGGCCTTGGTCCAATTGAATCCAACGAAGAGCGCGCGCTTGAGCTGCAGGCTGCAGGCGTTCTCGACCGCCAGCCGGTTGAGGAACCAATGCAGACCGGTATCAAGGCTATTGACGCCATGACCCCGATTGGTCGTGGTCAGCGTCAGCTCGTCATTGGTGACCGTAAGACTGGTAAGACCGCAGTCTGCATCGACACCATCCTGAACCAGAAGCACTTCTGGGAAACCGGTGACCCGTCGAAGCAGGTTCGTTGTATTTACGTCGCAGTCGGCCAGAAGGGCTCCACGATCGCCGGTGTTCGTGCAACCCTTGAGCAGCATGGTGCGCTTGAGTACACCACGATCGTGGCTGCTCCTGCATCCGACTCCGCAGGCTTCAAGTGGCTCGCACCGTTCTCCGGTGCAGCACTGGGCCAGCACTGGATGTACCAGGGCAAGCACGTGCTGGTGATTTACGATGACTTGACCAAGCAGGCAGAGGCATACCGCGCCATCTCGCTGTTGCTGCGTCGTCCACCAGGCCGCGAGGCATACCCAGGTGACGTGTTCTACCTGCACTCTCGTCTGCTGGAGCGTGCTGCGAAGCTCAACGATGAGCTGGGTGCAGGCTCGTTGACCGCACTGCCGATCATCGAGACGAAGGCTAACGACGTGGGTGCGTTCATTCCTACCAACGTCATCTCGATTACAGACGGCCAGGTCTTCCTCCAGTCCGACCTCTTCAACCAGGGTGTTCGCCCAGCTATTGACGTGGGTATCTCCGTGTCCCGTGTCGGTGGCGCTGCGCAGACTAAGGGTATGAAGAAGGTTGCAGGTAACCTGCGTCTCGACCTTGCTGCATACCGTGACCTGGAAGCGTTCGCTGCGTTCGCGTCCGACCTCGATGCAGCTTCGAAGCGCCAGCTCGAGCGCGGTCAGCGTCTCGTAGAGCTCCTCAAGCAGTCGGAGAACGCTCCGCAGCCTGTTGAGTTCCAGATCGTATCTATCTGGCTTGCAAACGAAGGCGCCTTTGACGTCGTTCCCGTCGAAGACGTGCGTCGCTACGAGTTCGAGCTGCAGGAGCACATTCGCTCCGTCGCTCCGGAAGTCTACGAACAGATCTCCGGTGGCGCTGCGCTCGACGATACGAGCAAGCAGACGCTGCTGCGCGTCAATGATGACTTCGCTCGCTCGTTCCAGTCCTCCACCGGTGAGCACATCGTGCGCGAGCCAGAGGCGGATCCGCTGGACAAGCGTGAGGTCAAGAAAAATACCCTTAACGTCGGCCGTTCCAAGAAGTAGTTCTTGGAACAAGACGTAAACGTCTACATATAGGAAGGGAGGAGAGTAAACCATGGCAACACTTCGCGAACTACGTGACCGTATTAGGTCTGTAAACTCCACGAAGAAAATCACTAAAGCCCAGGAGCTGATCGCGACTTCGCAGATCACCAAGGCACAGCAGCGCGTCGAAGCGGCAAAGCCGTATGCCGACGAGCTGAAAGACGTCATGGAACGCCTCGCAGCTGCGAGCTCCCTCGATCACCCCATGCTCCGTGAGCGTGAGAATGGTCGAGTCGCAGCAGTCCTCGTGGTCACATCAGACCGCGGTATGGCCGGCGGGTATAACCACAACGTGTTGAAGAAGGCAGCAGAGCTCGAGCGCATGCTTGAGGAAGCTGGCTACGAAGTCGTCCGCTACATCACGGGCGGTAAGGGCGTAACCCACTACCGTTTCCGCGATATGGAGGTCGAAGGCTCTTGGACCGGTTGGTCCCAGAAGCCTTCGTGGGAAGCGACCCACGACGTTCGTCGTCACCTGATCGACGGCTTCATGGCGAGCTCTGAAGGGACCGCTAAGTGGCGCGAGGGCCTGCATGGCCCTGAGGGTCAGGAGGTTCGTGGCTTCGACCAGGTTCACGTGGTGTACACAGAATTTGTGTCGATGTTGACACAAGAAGCCAGGGTGCACCAGTTGCTCCCAATTGAGCCGGTGCTTGAGGATTACGAGTACGAGCAGGAAGACATGCTCACCACAAGTGGGGATGTGCAACCGGACATGGATTTCGAACCTGATGCGGATACGCTGATGGACGAACTGCTTCCGGCGTATGTTTCTCGCTCGCTGTACTCGATTTTCTTGGAGGCATCTGCAGCGGAGTCCGCTTCACGCCGTACGGCGATGAAGAACGCTACGGACAATGCGACCGAATTGGCGAACAACTTGTCCCGTGAGGCTAACCAAGCCCGTCAGGCAAAAATTACCCAGGAAATCACCGAGATTATCGGCGGCGCTGGCGCGCTGTCTGGTAGTGGAGAAAGTGACTAAATCATGACTACTGCTCACTCTTACGACGAGCTCGGCGAGGAGCCAACGGGTCAGGCTCAGAATGAGTCCGATTTCGCTCAGAACCCGGCAGGGTCTGAGAATGGCCGCGTCGTGCGCGTCATCGGCGCAGTCGTCGACGTGGAGTTCCCGCGTGGCGAGCTGCCCGCTTTGTACAACGCGCTTGAGGTTGACATCGACCTCGGCGAAATGTCCCGCACCATCGTGCTTGAGGTGGCCCAGTTCTTGGGTGACAGCCTCGTCCGCACGATCGCCATGGCACCAACCGACGGTCTGGTCCGTGGCGCACAGGTACGCGACTCCGGCAATCCGATCTCCGTTCCGGTTGGCGACCAGGTCAAGGGCCACGTGTTTAACGCGCTTGGTCAGTGCTTGGACGACCCATCTGTCGGCGTCGGTGGTGAGCGTTGGGGCATCCACCGCGAGCCACCAGCGTTCAAGGACTTGGAAGGTAAGACCGAGATCCTTGAGACCGGCATTAAGGTCATCGACCTGCTTACCCCTTACGTGAAGGGTGGCAAGATTGGCCTCTTCGGTGGTGCTGGTGTCGGTAAGACAGTTCTCATCCAGGAGATGATTACGCGTATTGCACGCGAGTTCTCCGGTACCTCTGTGTTCGCCGGTGTCGGCGAACGTACCCGTGAGGGTACGGACCTCTTCCTCGAGATGGAGGACATGGGCGTTCTTCCAGATACGGCCCTTGTTTTCGGCCAGATGGATGAGCCGCCAGGGGTTCGTATGCGTGTCGCGCTGTCCGGCCTGACCATGGCGGAGTACTTCCGCGATGTTCAGAACCAGGACGTGCTCCTGTTCATCGATAACATCTTCCGTTTCACCCAGGCTGGTTCTGAGGTTTCGACCCTGCTGGGTCGTATGCCATCGGCCGTGGGCTACCAGCCAACGCTGGCAGACGAGATGGGTGTTCTCCAGGAACGCATTACCTCGACCAAGGGCCGTTCGATTACGTCGCTGCAGGCAGTTTATGTTCCGGCTGACGACTACACCGACCCGGCTCCGGCCACGACCTTCGCTCACCTGGACGCGACGACCGAGCTTTCGCGTTCCATTGCTTCCAAGGGTATTTACCCAGCAGTGGATCCGCTGACCTCGACCTCGCGCATCCTTGAGCCAGGTATCGTTGGCGAGCGTCACTACGAGGTTGCACAGCGAGTTATCGGTATTCTGCAGAAGAACAAGGAACTGCAGGACATCATCGCAATTCTCGGTATGGACGAGCTTTCTGAAGAGGATAAGGTCACGGTTATGCGTGCTCGTAAGATCGAGCGCTTCCTGGGCCAGAACTTCTTCGTCGCTAAGAAGTTCACCGGCGACGAGGGCTCCTACGTACCTCTCGAGGAGACTATCGACGCCTTCGAGAAGCTGTGCAACGGTGAATTCGATGCATACCCAGAGCAGGCATTCAACGGCCTGGGTGGCTTGGATGACGTTGAGGCTGCCTACAAGAAGCTGCAGGGCTAGGAGGCAATAATGGCTGAACTTACCGCTCAATTAGTCTCGGTAGACCGTTTGCTCTGGAAGGGTCCAGCAAGCATCGTGACTGCTCAGACTACCGAAGGTGAGATCGGCATTCTGCCTGGCCACGAACCCATCCTTGGTCAGCTCAAGGACAATGGCGTCGTGACCATCCGCCCAATCGACGGCGAGCGCATCGTCGCCGCCGTCCAGGGTGGGTTCCTTTCCGTGCAAGGTGACAAAGTGACCATTCTTGCGGATTACGCCATCTTCGCCCACGAAGTGAATCGTGATGAAGCTCAGGCAGAGCTTCAGAACATTGATGACGCACTCGCGAAGTCTCGTGCAGAGGCCGAGCTTGCTGCCGTCCGTCGCAGTGAATCTCGCTAACGCGGTCACCGCGTAGGAGGAAGGTAGAGCGCCACGCTCAACCTTGTAAAGCCCCGCTGTTTTGGCAGCGGGGCTTTCCGTTTCTTCGTTGCTTGCACTGGCAGCGAAGGTCGCTAAAATGAAGCGCATACTTTCATCAAGGTCGGTTTGAACGAAGCAGAGGTGCAATGTGATCGTTTTACTGTACGTCGCATTGTTCTTTGTGTTCTTTGTTATTACTGTGTGCGTGTGGCGCTTTTTAATGTTCCGCAACTCCGGCGCGATAGGCCTGTTCCGACAACTCCCGGCCACCGGGGTCCACGGTTGGCGCCACGGTGTGCTAATCTATCACGCGGAGGAGCTCCGTTTTTATAAACTGCGGTCCTTGTCATTCCAGTACGACATGTGCATTGAGCGCACCCAGACCAGCTTCGAGGGAATGCGAGCGCTGAGTCAAGAAGAGCAGTCGTTCATGCCAGGGATTAAGGAAGCCGTACTGCTGCACGGTGCCGATGGCGATATTGAATTCGCGGGCCAGAAGCGCGCGCAGATGGCGTTGATTTCATGGATTGAGTCTGCACCTGATGAGCGGCAGGAAAAGGTTGATTACGAGGCGCTGCGTCGGCGTGCGCTGCGTGACCGCGGCCGCGATCAGCGCTACTAGCGGGATAATTCCGTACAGAATGATACGACCGGTAGCCTAGTATCCATGCGTCTTGTCATTGCTCGCTGTTCAGTAGATTATGTTGGTCGTCTCGATGCGCATTTGCCGTCTGCGCTTCGCCTTATTTTGATGAAAGCTGACGGGTCTGTGTCGATCCACGCAGACGACCGTGCTTATAAACCACTGAACTGGATGACACCGCCGTGCACGATACGTGAACAAGCCGTCGTGGATATTGATGGGGAAGACACGGGGGACGAGTTGTGGATCGTGGAGAACCCAAAAGGCGAACAGCTTCGCATAACGGTCGAGGAGATCGTGTCTGATACCAACGTGGAGCTCGGTGAAGATCCAGGTCTTGTGAAGGACGGGGTGGAAGCGCACCTACAGGAGCTGTTGGCTGAGCATATTTCTACGCTCGGCGATGGGTTTACGCTCGTCCGCCGTGAGTATCCGACGGCGATTGGCCCAGTCGACTTGCTCGCCAAGGACGCAGACGGCAAGACAGTTGCCGTTGAGGTGAAACGCCGGGGAGGGATCGACGGCGTCGAGCAGCTCAGCAGGTATGTTGAACTGCTTAACCGCGATAGCGTACTTCGTCCAGTACAGGGTGTGTTCGCTGCGCAGGAGATTAAGCCTCAGGCCCGCACGCTCGCGGAAGATCGTGGTTTTCGCTGTATTGTGCTGGACTATGACGACCTGCGTGGAATCGAATCAGATGAGCTGCGCCTGTTTTAGAGGAGCGATGTAGCAGTGCCGCGAAAAAATCGGCGTCAAAACATCCAGCCGAGCTATATACTCCCGCGGGATGGGTCCACGTTTATCGGCACCCAAGAAATGGAAGGGCCGCGGTGGACGCATGGTGAGATCTACAAAGTGCGTCAGATTGGTTCTTCCGCAGCGCGGAAGTTCTACGTGTGCCCGGGATGTAATCAGAACATTCCTCCAGGAGTAGCCCATGTCGTTGCGTGGCCGAAGGAAGTGGGGCGCGGGGCGGATGATCGCCGTCACTGGCATAAACATTGTTGGTCGAGGCGGTAGGGTATGAGGCATGATTGCAGCATTTTCAGTAGCACCAGCCGTCACTGACACGCCGAACGCGGAGATGTCGCAGGCCGTGGCACGCGCCGTGAAAGTAGTTCGTGAATCGGGGCTGCCGAATGAGACGACAGCCATGTTCACCACGGTTGAGGGTGAATGGGACGAAGTCATGGACGTTATTAAGCGTGCGACGCAGGCGGTGGAGGAAGTGTCTCCGCGTGTTTCGCTGGTGATTAAAGCGGATATCCGCCGTGGGTTTACAGATATGCTCCACCAGAAGATGGAGTCTTTGAACAAGCATCTTGAGGAGAACTAGGACGTGACAGGACCACAATTTACGGCAGGGGCCGTTGATTTAGCTCAGGTAGCGAAGCAAGCGGAGGCCCGCGAGGAAATGAAGCGCGAGGGGTTTGTCCCAGTATTTACGGTTACTGAGGCAGATTTGGAAGCCAAGGTACTGCAGCGCTCAATGCAGATTCCGGTTGTCGTTCACGTCGGTAGTGCGCGTTCAGCTGATTCCGAGTCGCTACGGGCGACGTTGACCAAGTTGGCTACCGGTCAGCGAGGATTCGCGTACGCATACGTTGATGCTGATGCCACTCCGCAGATCGCGCAGGCGCTTGGCGTACGGATGGTTCCGACCACGCTCGCGCTCGCTGCTGGGCGCCCACTGACGAGCTTCGAGGGGGATCAGTCGGAGGAAGAATTGAAGCCTTGGCTCGAGGCATTGGTGAGCAACGTTGGCAGGCAGTTGCAGGGCCTAGACGAGGAGCCCGTTGAGGATGCTGCCCCAGCAGAGGACCCGCGTTTGGAAGAGGCAGCTCGTGCGATGCAGGCAGGTGATTTCGATCAGGCTACGGCTATCTACGATGCGATGCTGAGCGAGGAGCCTGGTAACAAGGAGGTTGCGCAGGCGAAGGCGACGGTGGCCGTCGTCAAGCGGCTTGACCCTGCGAACTTGTCGGTTGATCCTATTGCTGATGCTGCGGAGCACCCTGACGATGTCGCGAAACAGATGGTGGCTGCTGATGCTGAGCTCGTGTCCGGTGCGCCTGAGAAAGCATTCGACCGTCTGTTGGGCTTGATCAAGCAGTCTCCAGAGGCGAAGGAGCGACTGCTCGAGCTCTTCGGGCTTTTCGACGCCGGCGACCCGCGTGTGCTCGCCGCTCGTACGAAGCTTGCGAGTGCGCTGTTCTAGCGTGACATGCAAAAGCCCGGACCTGCAGGAACTCCTGAGGCCCGGGCTCTAGCGTTCTAGCGGCTCAGCTTGTACAGCTGTGCGCTCATTGCTGGTACGTGCAGCTCGATCGAGTGAGGGAAGTGATCCCACTGAACATCGTCGCTGTGCACAGTGTGTGGCAGGTCGTTGTTGGCACCGCCGTAGACGCCTGCGTCCGTGTTGATGAGTAGCTCCCACTCACCGGCGACCGGCAGGCCGATCCGGTAATTTGGCTGGGAAGTTCCGGACATGTTGATGACGGCCAGCACAGGGTTGCCCTCGGTATCCCACCGGAGGTAGGCGAGGATGTTGTGCTGTGAGTCGTCGCCCTTGACCCACTGGAATCCGGCAGGCACGTTGTCCTGCGCGTACAACGCAGGGGTGTCGACGTACACTCGGTTGAGGTCGCGAACTAGTTGCTGGATACCGCGGTGGTACTCGTGGCCCCAGCCGTCAGAAATATTGTCCCAGTTGATTGAGTTCGCTTCGTCCCACTCGGTGGTCTGGCCCCAGTCACAGCCCATGAAGAGGAGCTGCTTGCCTGGGTGGGAGAACATATAGCCGAAGAGCGTGCGAAGGCCGGCGGCCTTGTTCCAGTCGTCGCCTGGCATGCGCTGCCAAAGCGAGCCCTTGCCGTGGACTACTTCGTCGTGGCTAAACGGCAGGACATATTGCTCGGAAAACGCGTACACGAGGGAGAACGTGATTTCGTTGTGGTGGTATGAGCGGTGAATCGGGTCGAGGGAGAAGTACTCGAGTGTGTCATTCATCCAGCCCATGTTCCACTTCAGGGAGAAACCGAGGCCGTCGTTTTCCGTCATAGCGGTCACGCCTGGCCAAGCAGTAGACTCCTCCGCGATGGTCACGATGCCTGGGTGGTTGCGGTGAACCGTTGCGTTCATCTCTTGCAGGAACTGGACAGCGTCCCAGTTCTCGCGCCCACCGAACTGATTTGGAAGCCATTCGCCGGGTTGGCGGGAGTAGTCAAGGTAGAGCATTGACGCGACGGCGTCGACGCGGAGGCCATCAATGTGGAACTCTTCGCACCAGTACAGAGCGTTTGCGACCAAGAAGTTGCGAACTTCGTTGCGTCCGAAGTCAAAGACGTAGGTGCCCCAGTCTTTTTGCTCGCCACGGCGCCAGTCGGGGTGCTCGTACAACGCGGTGCCGTCGAAGCGGGCGAGCGCCCAGTCATCCTTTGGGAAGTGTGCGGGGACCCAGTCGACGATGACCCCGATGCCTGCTGCGTGTAGGTCGTTGACGAGTGCGCGGAAGTCATCTGGAGTCCCCCAACGGGCGGTTGGGGCGTAGTACCCCGTGACCTGGTAGCCCCAAGAGCCACCGAATGGATGCTCGGCTACCGGGAGGAACTCGACATGGGTGAAGCCGTTTTCCATGAGGTACGGTACGAGCTCGTCGCGCATCGTCTGGAAGGTTGCGCCCTTCTTCCATGAGCCGACGTGGCACTCGTAGACGCTCATTGGGGAGTTGGTCGGGTCTGCTTCGCTGCGCTTTTGCGCCCAATCCTCATCTGTCCACTTGAACTCGGAAGGGGCGGCAACCACGGAGACGGTCTCTGGAGGTGTCAGCGTTTGCTTCGCCAGAGGGTCGGCCTTGTCGATGCGACGGCCGTCGGACGTCTGTACTGCAAATTTGTACGTGGTGCCTGCCTCAATGCCCGGGATGAAGATCTCCCACACTCCAGTCGAACCGAGGACGCGCATCGGGTACTGGTTTGGGTTCCATGCACAGAAGTCACCGACGACGGCCACGCCCTGTGCATTCGGTGCCCACACAGCGAACGAGGTACCAGTGACGGTGCCGAGCGTCGTCTCGTAGGTACGGACGTTGGCGCCGAGCACCTCCCAGAGACGCTCGTGGCGGCCTTCGCTAATCAGGTGCAGGTCGAGCGTGCCGAGTGTAGGCAGAAAGTGATATGCGTCGGCGACGGTCACCGGGTCGCCCTCGGGATAGTGAACCTTGAAGCGATAGTCGGGCGCAGTGGTGTCGGTCAAGCCGATCGCCCAAATATCGTCGCCAAGGGACTGCATTTGCCGGATCTCATCGTGGATGAGTAACTCGACGTTCGTTGCGCCGAGGAATCGGGTGCGAATGAGGGAGCCCTCGGGTGCCGCGTGCCATCCGTAGAAGTCGTGCGGTGCGTGGTGCTTGCATTCGAGGAGGCGGTGCCGGTCGTGAGCCGGGATCAGCAGTGCTGGGTTGACTGAATTTGCAGACATAATGATCTTTCTAGCGTCTGTTTGGTCGCGGTTGTTATGGGCGGTAGTCGTGATCTGAAATTTGCCGGAAAGCGAGCGCTTCTCTCTTCTGTGGCGCAACATCAGGCAGCTTGAGAATGTGAGCGACGTTGACTTCCGGTGCGAGGCGCACGTAGTTTTCTGATCCCCAGTCGTAGTACGCGTCAGTTACCAAGTCATGGACGGCAAACTGCGCACCATATTCGAGACCAACTGCCGGCGCGTCGAGGTACAGCGTGCCTTCCTGCGCGTTCCAAGGGTCGAGATTAACGACGACGAGGACCGCGTTGCCAGAGATCGCATCGACCTTCGAGTACGCGAGGATCTGGTCGTTGTCCACGTGATGGAAGCGAATTTGACGTAGCTGCTGCAGCGCAGGCTGCGCCTTGCGGAAGCGGTTCAGCGAAGTGATGTAAGGCTCTAGAGACTGCCCGTTATCGAGGGCTGTCTGGAAGTCGCGTGGGCGCAGTTCATACTTCTCGGAGTGGTTGTACTCTTCGCTACCTTCTGCGACGGCTTCGCCTTCGAAGAGCTCAAAGCCGGAATATACGCCCCACAATGGGCTCATTGTGGCGGCAAGCGTGGCGCGAATTGCGAACGCGGCTGGACCTCCGTACTGCAGCGAGGCGTGCAAGATGTCAGGCGTGTTCACGAAGAGGTTCGGGCGCGAGACATCCGCGACGTCGACCATGTGCTCAGCGAAGTCGATGAGGTCACTCTTAGATACTTTCCAGGTGAAGTGAGTGTAGGACTGGGAGAACCCTGCCTTCGACAGCCCGTACATCACTGGTGGGCGGGTAAACGCTTCGGCCAAGAAGATGACGTCGGGGTGCGTCTCGTGGACGCGGGTGATCAACCAGTGCCAGAAGTTCACCGGCTTCGTGTGCGGATTGTCCACACGGAACGTTCGGATGCCCAGGTCTACCCAGTACATGACAACCCGGTAAATCTCCTCGTAGACCTTCTCCGGGTTGTTATCGAAGTTGATCGGGTAGATATCCTGGTACTTCTTCGGCGGGTTCTCGGCGTAAGCAATCGTGCCGTCTTCCAAGATGGTGAAGAAGTCGGGGTGCTCGCTCGCCCAAGGGTGATCCGGCGCAGCCTGCAAGGCCAAATCCAGCGCTACCTCCAATCCGAGTTCGTGCGCATGGTCAAGCATCGCGCAAAACTCTTTCTCACCACCGAGCTGCGGGTGGAAGGCATCGTGCCCACCGTCTCGTGAACCGATCGCCCACGGGGAGCCGACATCACCCTCCTCGGCGACAAGTGTGTTGTCTTTGCCCTTCCGGTTGATCTCACCGATTGGGTGGATAGGAGGGAAGTAGACCGTGTCAAAGCCCATTGCAGCAACGCGATCGAGCGCCTTCGCAGTGGTAGCCCAGGTACCGTGAACCGGGTTGCCTTCATCGTCCCAACCGCCGGTGGAACGCGGGAAGAGCTCGTACCACGAGTTCACCAGCGCATCGCGTCGTTCTACGTAGATATCGCAAATAGGCCCATGGGTGACGAGCTCCCGAAGCGGAAAAGCATTGAGTACTTCGAGTACTTCGTCAGAAATGCCGGCGAGAATTCGTTCAGCCAGTGGCAGCGCGGGATTATCAAGCGCCGCAGCGGCCCGTTCGAGCACCTCGCGGTCTGGGGCCGGAGTCTGCGCAATTGCGGCTTCAAAAAGGTGGATGCCGTGGGCGATGTCGTTCGCCATTTCTTCGGTAGTCTGCCCGGCCTCCAGCTTCTTTGTGACGGCGTTGCGCCACGTCGCCATGACGTCACTCCACGCATCAACGCGGTAGCGCCACAGCCCCTGAGCATCGGGGACAAACACCGCATGGGTGTAGTCCGGGCGGTACGGTTCTTGCTGCATGTGAATGGAGTACTGTTCTCCATTCGGATCCGTAATAACCAAGCTTGCAGCGATAGCGTCGTGGCCTTCTCTCCACACCAGGGCAGAGACTGGCACAACCTCACCTACCACCGCCTTTGCCGGAAGAGTTCGCCCGGAAACTTGAGGGCGTACGTCGTCGATACCAAAGCGTGCAACCATGTCGTTTTTGTCCTCACATGTGGCCGATGGAAGTCGGACACACCTATAGGTGTGCTCTTTCTTCTCTCAGACTAGCTAACTCTCGCGTTAAATATCGACATAAGGGTTCGCTTTCATCCGTGGCGATTCTCATACAACGATATGGTTACACTGAGAACTCAGTCGCTTGTTTTTCTATCCACCAAGACGCCGAAGTAGAAAGAAGCCAGAATGGTAGCCGTGAACGAACCAACCACTGATCCAGATCTGCTTATCGACTTCCGAGGAGTCGAGTTTATTCGCGGAGGCAACACGCTTGTTGGCCCTATCGACTGGCAGGTGGAGCTCGACGAACGTTGGGTCATCGTCGGCCCAAATGGCGCCGGCAAGACCACACTGATCCGAATGGCGGCTGCCCAAGAGTTCCCATCGCGCGGCGTCGCATTCGTACTCGGAGAGCGCATCGGTAAAACAGATATGCGTGACCTTCGCGCGGCAATCGGATTGACGTCCTCAGCGATTGCTTCGATGATTCCGCCAAGTGAAAAAGTTGGCGACGTCGTCGTCTCCGCAGGCTACGCGGTCGTCGGGCGTTGGCGCGAGCAGTACGAGGACGTCGACTACGAGCAAGCACTCGAAGTCCTGGAACAGGTCGGGGCTATGCACCTTATCGACCGCACGTGGGGAACGCTCTCAGATGGAGAAAAGAAGCGCGTCCTCATCGCCCGCGCGGTCATGATCGACCCAGAACTGCTCATCATGGACGAACCGGCGGCAGGTATGGATCTCGGCGGACGCGAGGACCTCATCGCATACCTCGGCGACCTCGCACTCGACCCCGATGCGCCAGCTATGGTGATGATCACCCACCATCTGGAAGAAATCCCATATGGTTTTACACATGCCTTGCTGCTCGACGAAGGAACAGTGATCGCCCAAGGTCTTATCGAAGACGTATTGACCAGTGAAAACGTCTCTAAGGCGTATCATCAGCCAATCGAAGTGCAGCACGACGACGGCCGGTTCTATGCACGCCGTGCACGAAGCGCACGAAGTGGTGCGCACCGCGCATAACACCACGCGAGGAGGTGGAGCACCGTGTACCGCAAAACCGGCGCATTTTCTGTCGACGCAACAGACGCCGTCGACGCAACAGAAACCAGTGGGTTCAACGGGTCACGCCTGTCTGCCACCGTCATCCTCATCCGCGACACTCCCGACGGAATCAAGGTGTGGATGCAAGAACGAGTCATGAGCATGAAAAACTACCCAGGCATGACAGTTTTTCCCGGAGGTGGCGTCGATAGTCGCGACTTCCCACCCCGCGCCTGGAATGACGGAGACCTGTGGATTGGCAAGTCGGCAGTCTCTGTTGCACGAAGGCTCGGCGTCACCAAATACAAGGCACATGCCCTGCTGTTTGCCGCTGTTCGCGAATTGTTCGAAGAAACCGGAACACTGCTCGCCGTTGACGACGAAGGAACCCTACTCGGCGACGCACGTCCTTTCCACGACCAACGGCTCAAACTCGTCTCGCACGAGATCTCGCTTACGGACATGCTGCAGGCCAATGAACTCAACGTCTGCAGCGACCTCCTCATCCCATTTGCACGCTGGGTAGGTTGCTCGCACCGAGGTAACTGGTTCGACACCTTCAGCTTCCTCGCAAAAGCACCCATCGGACAAGAACCAGACGCGGAAACCGGCGAGGCAGACGACGCAAACTGGTTCTCCCCGAAGCTACTCATGGAAGGATGGCGCGCCGGGCTCGTTCGCTTCGTGCCATCAACATGGGGGCAACTCCAACAGCTGTGCTCCTGCGACACCTTCGAGGATGCGGTCAAACTTGCACGCAACGCCGACATGCGCCCGATCATCGGAGACCCCGCCGATGATCCGCGCTACCACGAGTTTTTCCACCAGCACCCGACAGATAGGATCGGGACGCCCAAATGAGTTTTACTTTGGACGAGGTTGGGTTCCTACGGGACAACCTGCAAAAGATTCTGGCGCTTGGACCGGACCTCGAACTCATTCCAAGTACGCTAATTCGCGACAGAGCCGTACTGGAAAAGGAATTCGGCGATCATGCCCGTGTCGTTTCGGAGTTACTCGCTGCGCAGCGCAGCGCCCGTGGGAAGATGCCCGAACATTGGCTTACCGATAGCGACGCCGCGCAACAAGCAACGCCACAGCTCGTTGCCGAATACAGAGCGCAGCTGATCAAGGATTTCGGAGCAGCCACGGTCCACGACGTGACCTGTTCAGTGGGAAGCGAAGGGGCGTCGATAAGAAAACAACAGCTCTCTTGGATAGGCTCCGATCTCGATCGCGTACGGCTTGCGATGGCTCAAGCAAACCTTGCCGACGCCAACGTGCTCCTCTGCCAAGCCGATGCACTGCAACCCATTAGCCGCGCCGATGTCATCGTGGCTGACCCAGCACGACGCGCCAACGGCCGACGAATCACCGACCCAGCAAAACTCCTACCACCCCTGCCAGACCTCGTGGAAGCACATCGTGGCAGAGAACTCGCAGTAAAGTGTGCACCCGGAATCGACTACAGCGAGTGGAGCGGGCTCGTCAGCGTCGTCTCTCTCGATGGCGGCGTCAAAGAAACCTGCCTGTACACAGAAGGTTTCGGATCCGGCATTCGCGAAGCGGTGGTGCTGCGCGCGGACGGTTCGCGAGAGATAGTGAGGTCGGACGAGCCTGACGACACCACTGTCGCCGAACCAGGTACTTGGATGATCGAGCCCGACGGAGCGATCATCCGCGCCGGGCTAGTTCGCCACTGGGCGCACCGGCACAGCTTGTGGATGGTGGACCCGCACATTGCATTTCTTACGGGTGATGAGCTTCCCTCAGCAACGAGTGGCTTCCGTTTCTTAGAGGCTGTGCCGTTCAAGCGTCTTAAGGCAGCACTGGCCAACTATCAAGCGGGGGCGCTTGAGATCCTCGTACGCGGGGTAGACGTCAACCCGGACCAGCTTCGGAAGAAGATGAAGCTGAAAGGGCACCGACAGATGGCGGTACTTATTGCGCGAACAGGCAACAGCCCGACTGCATACATTTGTGAGGCAAGGGAGCATCAGCGCGTAGGGTAGTGCGCATGAAGTATCTCGATCACGCTGCAACTACTCCGATGCGTCAGGTAGCAATCGATGCCTGGGTTGAACACGCAGGTGCGTTGAATCCCGGTGCGCAACACGCAGCGGGACGCCAAGCCAACGCGGTGCTTGCCGATGCAAGAGAACAAGTCGCGGAGTTGCTTGGCGCGGACCCGGTTGAAGTGATTTTCACAGGCTCGGGCACCGAGGCAGACAACATCGCGGTCCGCGGTCTCTACGAAGCCATGCGTGGCAAGCAAGGGGACCGGGTGGTGTGTTCACCGGTTGAGCACTCGGCAGTGCTCGAGACTGTCAAGGCACTAGGAGCACAGCACGTGGATTGGCTCCCGGTAGGCGACGACGGCCACCTGTCGGACCTCGAGGCGCTTGACACTCCGGCAGCTGTGGCCGCAGTGATGTGGGCAAACAATGAGACTGGCGCACTCCAGCCAGTGAAGGAGGTTGTTCGCAGAGCTGCGCTTCAGAACACTCCTGTTCATGTGGATGCTGTGCAGGCCGTTGGAAAGGTCCCCGTTCACTTCCACGACCTCGGTGCTACCACATTGGCAGCGAGCGCACATAAGTTTGGTGGGCCACGCGGAACCGGCCTACTGCTAGCGAAACGCTCGCCGGCGCCGACCGCATCGATTCACGGTGGCGGCCAGGAACGTGGACTGCGACCAGGGACGGTAGACGTGGCCTCTGCCGCTGCAACAGCTGTAGCACTGGCGGAAGCATGCTCTGAGATGGATCGTGAACGCGAACGCGTGAAGGAACTTCGCGATGCACTCGTGGCAGGTGTACAGCGTGAGGTCCCGGACGTGGTGGTAACAACCCAGGAGCCAGCTGTGGAGGGGCATGCCCACTTCATGTTCCGCGGTGCCCACGGGGACGCGATGCTGATGCTGCTCGACTCGTTGGGCATCGCTGTATCAACTGGGTCTACATGCGCAAGTGGTGTGACCCGAATGAGTCATGTGCTTGAGGCGATGGGCGTGGAGGAAGCGCTCGGCTTGGGCGCGCTACGAATTTCGCTGGGGCGAACGAACACACGTGAGGACGTCGACTACTTTGTCCAGAACATCGCTGATGTAGTTGCGAAGGCGCGAGCGGCGGGGAACATGTAGATCTCACGCGATAGTGGGCGAGTTAACGTCGATGTGTTGGCGTTGTTTGCCGGGCCCGAACCAGTACAAGCATCATGCTGGTTCGGGCCTTTCATACTTTCGACCCAACCCAACGGGGGTAAAACACGGGGGTAGTAACTGTTCAACGATCACGAAAAGGTCTGCCTAACGCATCCATAGGGCCTAAGTTTGGCTACACCAGACCACGAAAGGTTTTAGGTATAAAAAGGTTGTGCATTAACAGCGTCGGCGACACGTGCCGAATGACACATGTCGTGCCTGGTAATCCCGATTTGTTAAGTATTCTCTTACCCACTGTTGCACTAGAGCGCATAATATACGGGTGGGTTGATTGTTGAACACCCATCGACAGGTGTCGGTGGGTTTGTTGAACATGTTGGGTTTGCTGCGATGGTTCCTGAGTGTTTTTTAAGCTATGTGTGCAGGTTGTAGGGCTAGATGTGTTGAACAATCCGGGTTTTGTAGGCGTGTTTTTGCCTGTTTGGTTGGGGCGTTGTGGGCTGATTAGCCATGTATAGTTGCGGTGCATAAACTTGGGGGCAGAACAACGAAGGGTTTCATGTTCCACCGGTTGGGTGGTGCGTGATGGAAGGTATAAGGATTGTGACAACGATGATGAACAGCATTGCACGGAAGGTATGCGTAGCAGCGTGTGTGTTGGCCGTTGCGGCTAATGGTGCACAGGTTGCTCACGCGGAGATGGCTGTTGCTGACTCGTCGGTCACAGTGACCGCTGACGGGCCGGGTGCGGTCTTTCACAACTCGGTAACACAGCCGGGTCGTATTTCGACGTTGAAGTTTACGGATGCCCGCTCCATTGCTGGCAGCCAGGAGTCCTCACTGTATGTGGACCTGCGTGCCGATGGTGCGCTAGTGGATTTAGAGTCTGGCCTTAACGTGGATACGCACCGTGATGGTAACACCCAGGTGGTCATCTACCGCGGTGAAGACCAGGGCGCTGGTGTGTCGGTCGAGCGTGAATACCGCTTTGATGGCAACCGTGTCGATGTCATTGTGCGGGTGACCAACAACAAGGATTCCTCGGCGTTTGTGCAGGCGGATCTGACGAATCAGATTAACTCCCAGGTCGGGCTTTCCGGCTCCTATGATGATGGGAAGTTTGTTGTTGCCCCGGCACAGCTTGGCTATGAGACTGCGGTGTCGTTCGATAATGCAACCTCGTCTGGTGTAGCCGATGCGTTCCAGCGCACCACGGCTGCCGGTGAGGTTGGGTTTGTGGATCCAGCAGGGGCAAGCTTCCAGCGTGGGCGTTGGTTTGAGCGCATTGATGCAGGCAACACGTTGACTGCTGCCATGCACATGGAGGTTACAACCCAAGACAGTGCTGTTGATTCTGATGGTGACGGTCTGCCGGATGTTTGGGAACGCGAAGGGGTTACCCTAAGCGACGGTACGGCCATGCCACTGAACGAGTGGGGTGCTGATCCAGAGCGACCGGATTTGTTCCTGCAGCTTAATTGGATGAATTCGCAGTGGCAGCAGGCCGGGTGCGACACACCTGGTGCGGATGCTGCCATGTGTGCGCAGCTGTCGGTGGCAAGCTACCGCCCACACCGCGATATTTTGCAGCAGCTGGTGGACCGCTTCGATCAGTACGGGGTCAACCTGCACATCGATGCCGGTGATACCTACACCAACATTGCAAACTATCCGACGCGTCATGGTGGGCAGACTGAAGCCTATGCCCCGTACTACTTTGAGGGCACCATCCCGGGTATGAAGCTGGTCGATAATATCGATACCATTTTGGGTGCGCGTGCGGCAGTCTTCCGGGTTGGTGTTATTGGCGATCAGATGCAGCGTGGCCACTGGGGTACCGGCTTGGCTTTGGTTGCGGATAACTCGTTTTATGTTGCCAAGCATGAGCGTATGCGCAGCGATGATCAGCTGCGTAACACGATCATGCACGAGCTGGGCCACACCTTGGGGTTGAATCATAATGGTTCGATGAAGTTCGCCAACGAGGTCCCGCAGTCGGATTACCTGCCGAACTACTACTCGGTGATGAACTACCTCTACCAGTTCACCCACTTTAACTACTCGGATGAAGAAGCCGTCTCCGGTGGCCCACTGCCGGAGGTGTGCAACCAGCCAGGTGTGGACTGCTACAAAGGTGACTACCGTGTGCCAGCTGACTGGGACAACTTGATGATTAACACCGGCAAGATTGGTAAGGATTACAACTCCACGATCGGTGCTGCCGGTGGCAAGGTTGATGCCAAGGCATTGGCTGCCCAGCAGGAAGCGATGCAGGCGGCAGAAGATGCGCAGGGTTCTGTCAAGGTTGCTGTTGCTGATTCCCCGCAGCTTCACCGTGGTGAGAATACGGTGAGCTTGAAGGTTGCAAATCCTGGGTTGGATGCAGCCCGGATGCGCCTTGAGGTGATCTACCCGTCTGGGAAGGCCGAGCAGGTTGTCACGGTTGCTGGTCAAGGAGAGGCGACGGTGGAGTTGCCGGTGACGGTGGGTGTGGTCAAGACGTCGTCGTTGCCGTTGGATGTGCGTGTGGTCAATGAGGATGGTTCGCAGGCGTTTGCTGGCCGGTTTGATGTTGCCGCGGTCATGGATGCTGATGTTGATGGTGATGCGATGGCTGGTGCGCCTCGTAAACCGCAGCAGAATACACAGACTGCCCCGACGACGGCGAAGGCTGGTAAGCATGAGTCTTCGCAGCAGTTGACGACGGCGCAGCGCCCAGCGGCGAGTGTGCAGGATGATCGTCAGGATGCGGCAAGCAAGGATCGTATCCAGGCGGAGGGTGAGACGAATATTGCGGCGATTGTTGCTCCGATTGTGGTGCTGCTGCTGTTAATTGGTGGTGGTGTTGCCGCGGCGATGTCTGGTGGTCTGCACTTCTAGCTAGTTGTTCTGTGGGGCCTGTGGTGCCGGGAGTGTTCCCGGTGCCGAGGGCTCCGTTTTTCTATTGTGTGTCGGGCTGGGGTGTGGGATTGTTCCCCGGCAGCACGAACTATTTTCGAGTGGCATGAGGGGGTGCACCAGAATCCGGGTTTTGCCGCCCGTCGTGACGAGAACTTGCTGGTCGTGTCTGCGTGTGGTGGGAATGTGGTGCCCAGCCAACATACAGGCAGATAGTACTGAAGCGTCTGATGATTTGTGTGTGTCGCGTGTGAATGGTGTGACTGGTGTGCACTAGAGTGTCGCGTATGTATGTAGCCCCTAGACTTCGCTCTGCAACCGCGGCTTTTGTGGCCGCGACGCTTGCCCTTGCGCTTACTGTTTTTGCACCTCAATCGTTGAGTCCTCATGCGGATGCTCAATCAATCCCTGGTCTGATCTCTGGCGTTGATGTGGCTGATCACCAGCGCCCTGGTGGTGCGCCAATCAACTGGAAGATGGCAGGAACGGTCGGTGGGCAGCACTTTGCGTTCGTCAAGGCGACTGAGGGAACGACGTACAAGAACTCGTTTTACGAAGAAGATGTCAAAGCTGCTGCAGATGCAGGTTTGAAGGTCGGTGCATATCACTATGCGCGACCGGGGATGGACCCTATTGCGCAGGCTCGCCACTTCGCAAACGTCATTAACGCTGGCCCTGCGCAGCAGCTGCCACCAGTTCTTGACCTTGAGGTCGATGAGGGGCTTGGTCCAACACAGCTCGCGGCGTGGACGCAGATCTTCCTCACTGAGTTGGAGCGTGCATCGGGCAAGCGGCCGATGCTCTATACCTACCGTTATTTCTGGTACGAGCGGATGAACAACACCAACGCGTTTACTAGCTACCCGCTGTGGCTTGCCGCATACCAGAACCAGCCGCCACGTCCGGTCGGTGGCTGGGACAAGTTGACGTTCTGGCAGCGTAGCGACTCCGGCCGGGTCGCTGGTATTCCGGCGACTGTCGATATGAACTTGTTTAACGGCACCGGTGCACAGTTCGGCGGTTTCGCCGCTGGCAATCTCGGTTCCGCAGGTGGCGTCCTTGAGACGTTCCAGGTGCCGGACTCCGATCAGCTTGAGGTTCTGGAACAGAACAGCACGGCGCTGGTCGTCGCGATCCTCGCGTTGGCCGCCGGTGCCCTGGGTGCATCACAGGTTGCGTCGGAGGCTGCGAAATTCGGCTTTGATATTAAGGACGCGAACAACATCGCTGGCCTTGTCCAGCGCCTGGCTTCTCAGGGCGAACTGCCCGTGGATGACCTGCGTAACATGATGATTGGTGATTACCAGGTTGGTGACCTGCTGATCCTGTTGGATAACGCTGCGCACTAGACGTCGGTAGGCGCGTCGTAGCGAGGGCTCGTAGCAAGGCTACGGGCCCATTTTTCGTGCTTGAACTGCGCAGGCACGGCGCCTTTGAGCAGTTCACGGTTTAGCGAAGGGCTGGCCTCGATTGGTGTGTTTGCGGCGATGAGGACGATGTTGCCGTAGCGGCGGCCTTTCAGCATTGGTGGGTCCGCGATTGCGGCAACGTGTGGCCACACTTCGAGCATGCCAGCCAGTTCTTCCTTCGCTTGTTTGAGATCCGCGTGGCTGCCGCAGTTTGCCACATATATTCCTGACGGGCTGAGTGATTTCCGCGCTTGCTCGAAGAACTCCACCGTGGTCAGGTTTCGTGGAGTGATCGCTGATGAGAAGACATCGCGAATGATGATGTCGCGGGTGTTGGGTTTGAAGCTGTCGGTGACTTCGCGGGCGTCACCGACTCGTATTTTAACGACGGGTGAACGGGGGATATCGAAAAGTTCGCGGGCGAGCTCGGCAAGTGACATGTCAATTTCCACGACAGTGTTGCGCGAGCCGTTCCACTTAGAAGCAAAGCAGCGGGGCAGTGTGCAGGCAGCGCCACCGAGGTGGGTTAGGCGTGGTTTGGGCCAAAGGGGGACGTCGACAAGCTGTTGGTCGTTCAGAAAATCAGCGATCCACCTCATGTATTCGAAGTCCAGCCGTTCTGGGTCGCCGGGGACGATGTGGGAGCTCGGCACGCCGTTGACGAGGAGCACCATGGAGCCGTCCGGTTCGTGGAGAACCTCCGCAACGCCGGTATCGATTTCATGGAATTCACTTTTTGCTGCCATGCACAGTGACAGTACCTTACGCCTTCACGTCGACATGGTGCAGGTACACGACGGACGCAAGCCACGCTGTGGCAGTAAGCAGCAGGGTGCTTGCGAGGACGCCGGACACCGCACTCCACTCGAGGATACCCGAGCCCGCGACTGCGTTACCGCCCATCCACAGCATCGTGGCCACGCCGACGGGAGGAAGCAGAAACTGCGCTACTGTGGCGCCGGCAGCAATTGCACCAAAAGCGACGAGGCTGGCCACCACGCCAAGGGCGACTGGCATGGCAAAGTTGCGGACCAGCATTGAAGCGAAGCTTTGCCACGCGGCCACTGCCATCGCAGGAACCACAGCGAGTAAGGACGATGCGAGTAGGGCCATCGGCGGCATGCCTGATAGGCCAGCGACCCAACCACCGATAGTGCTCAAGACGATGAACACGCACTGCATAATTGAGGTCATCGCGATGAGTACAGCAAGTTTTGCGGTGACCAGACTCGCCGCCGATCTGGACGAGGTAAGCAACGTGTTCCAGTTGCCGCCACGGTGCTCAACGCGCCACGTGGAGGACGCGAGAATCGAAATACCCGCCACCATGAAAAGCATGCCGTAAAATAGCGTCGCCTGGGACCAATAGCTCGTCCACCCGGATTCCAAAGTCTCAGAGTTGGCGGCGTAGTTGCCAGCACCGAAGACGACGGAGACGAGTGGGATGGCGACGGCAACGATTGTGATGTAAGTGCGCCGAAGTTTACAAAACTCGTTAACGATCATGTCCATGATTAGATTTCTTTCCTGTCGAGTATTCGCGTTATTGCAACGAACCCTGTAGCGAGCAACACGACGTAGACACACCACGAAGCCCAACCTGGTTGCGTAGGAACTGCGCCTTCGTTAGCGAAGGTGTATGGGAGTAGGACTGCAAAATAGCCGAAGGGGTTCATCTCAGCGAGCCACACAGGGGAAAGCAGCGAGGTGATGCCGAGGAAGCCTCCCGCCACGCCAAATGCCAGCACTCCTACTTGCGATTCAGTGACCGCTGCGAGCACGAACATGGCGCTGGTGATCGCTAGGCTAGTGACAACGGCTGCAACTCCGTACACTGCCCAGGCTCCAGCTGTGCTTCCGCTAGGCAGCGGCGCACCCAGCAATACTGGTAGCGCGATGCACGCCGTGAACTCCATCAGCTTGAGCGTGACGATGAGAGGCGCCACTACTCGGAACTTTCGTCGCAGCAGCGAGCCCTTGCGGACGCCAGCAACCGCGTTGAGCAGCCACCCGCCACTTGCATGCTCGTTATCGACGGCGCGACTGGCAATGAGCGCCAATTGCAGTGGGGTGAGAAATGCGAGCGACATCGCAACCGCAATCAGTTGGCCCGACCATGCTGCCTCCGGGGCAGCGGTGAACGCGTCGATTTGGCCGTCTGAGAACAAGCTCATACAAGCGAACAGTACGATGCCCAGGGAGAGCACGCCGCCCAGTAGCGAGATGTGCGTACGACGCAGCTTCAAGAATTCGATGCTCATGCGCTAAGCCCCTTGCGTCCTGTCATCCCAATAAAAATTTCTTCCAGGCTGCGGT
Source organism: Corynebacterium sp. UMB10321 (assembly GCF_030228725.1). Classification (NCBI taxonomy): domain Bacteria; kingdom Bacillati; phylum Actinomycetota; class Actinomycetes; order Mycobacteriales; family Corynebacteriaceae; genus Corynebacterium; species Corynebacterium sp. UMB10321. Next base: position 64,860 of record NZ_JASOZC010000005.1, read on the forward strand.
GCTTTCGCAGAACCTGGTAGATCGGGACTCCGTGATGGACGAGCTGCGCGCATGCAGTAGCAACGGCCTCCTCGGTAAGTCCGGGTAGTGCCACGCCCCCGGAAACGATGCGTGGTTGCAAGTCTCGTAGAACTTCGGTGGCAACGGCTGCCTGTGGGGTTTGGACGTAGACGTCGGGGAGGTGGGCGTCGAAAAGCTGCTGCTTCGAGCCTTGAAATATGAGCTTGCCTTGGTTGATAATGCTGAAGCTGGTGGCCATCTTCTCCATTTCGGAGAGCAAGTGACTTGAAACGAGGACAGTACGGCCTTCGTCGCGTGCGAGACTGATGATAAGCTCGCGGATTTCTTCGATACCTGCAGGGTCGAGGCCGTTGGTTGGTTCATCGAGGATGAGCAATTGAGGGTCGCGTACGAGCGCGATTGCGATGCCGAGGCGTTGCTTCATGCCGAGCGAATAGTTCTTGACCTGTTTGTCCATGTGCTTTTCCAAGCGAACAAGTCGTACCGCGCGCTGCGCGTTTGCAGAATCGGCTTTGAATAGACGCGTCACAATCTTCATGTTCTCCGCACCGGTGAGGTGCGGGTATGCCGCTGGCGACTCGATGAGTGAGCCGATGCTAGCGAGTACCTCGCCGCGTGTTGAGCGGGTCATCGGCTGCCCCAGCACGGTGATCTCCCCGGCAGTTGGTGTGGTCAGGCCGAGCAACATTTTCATTGTGGTTGATTTGCCGGAGCCGTTCGGCCCCAGGAGCCCGTGCACGGCGCCCTGCGGAACCTCAAGCGAAAGCTTGTCGACGACTGTGTGCGCACCGTAGACCTTCGTCAGGCCCTTCGTAGTAATGATTGGTGAGTTCATGGTGTTCACTATCGCCAAGTGAGGCTCCGAAAGCGTCGGAGCTTGGTACGATCTTGCAAGTCATACCGGGGGATGATGGTGCTTAGCCATCGAGGAGATCGGAACGATCGACAAGGCCCGTGCGATAGGCGAAGAGCGCCGCATGCACGCGGTCGCGCGACTGGGTCTTGGACAAGATCCTCCCGACATGCGTCTTCACCGTTGGCATGGAAATGAACATGCGCTCAGAGATCTCCGAGTTTGACCAGCCACGACCGATTGCGATGAGTACTTCGCGCTCGCGGGCAGTGAGCTCGCCAAGCGCCATGCGGTCAGTCGCAGAAATTGAAAGCTCCTCGTCGGCGTGTGCGGCTTGGCGCGTGCTGTGAGAGATCCGAGCAATGATGCGTTTGGTGGCGCGCGGAGAGATGACGGCATCGCCAGCAGCGACGGTACGGATGGCGTCGAGAAGTTCCTCGGGTTGTGTGTCCTTGAGCAAGAACCCACTGGCGCCGGCCCGCAGTGCGTCCACGACGTAATCCTCGTCATCGAACGTGGTGAGGATAATGACCTTGGTTTGCGGGAAACGGCTGGCGTACTCGGCCGTCGCGGCAATGCCGTCGAGGATGGGCATTTGCACATCCATCAGCACTACATCGACCGGGTGGGATGCCTGTTGCTCGAGTGCCTCAGCGCCGTTCGAGGCCAGCCAATCGACGCCCAAATCTGTCTGGGAGTCGATGACGAGCTGGATACCGTGGAGGAAGAGTGCCTGGTCGTCGACGATCCCTAAGCGAATTGTGCTCATGCATGCTCCAGCGTGTCGGGGTGTATCACTCCGGCGAGACCTTGCTCAACGTAGGGGATTCGCACTTGCGTGACCCACTCTGCACGCCCGCTGTTGGTGGGGGTGGGGCCTGCCTGCAAAGTTGCCCCGATAAGAGCGGCGCGCTCCCGCATCCCACGCAAGCCGTGGCCATTGACAAGGCTTGCTGCAGTGCCATCGAATCCATTGTTCACACGGATTACCACTTGTTTTTCCTCCCACGTCACATCAAGCAAAGCAGCGCCGTCGCCGTGTTTGAGCGCATTCGTGAGAGCCTCCTGGACCACGCGTCTGGCCGCAAGGGACGTAGCAAGTGGTAGCTGCTCTGGTGCAGATCCCGTTTGCGAGTAAGTGATATCCAGGCCGCCGAGTCGACTCGTACGAACCAGCTCTTCGAAATCTAGAGACACTGGTGAAGGTTCCACCGACCGCGACTCGGGCGCACGAAGTAGCGCGACCACTTCGCGCATTTGCGCCAGGGATTCCCGTCCGACCTCTCCGATTACTCGAAGGGCTTTGTCGCAGTCCCCGCCGTAGCGTCCGCCATCGGCCTGCGCAACAATCACAGTGAGCGAATGGGTAACCACGTCGTGGATCTCGCGGGCAAGGAACGCGCGTTGCTCAGACATAGCCTGTTGAAGCTCGATCCGTTGCTGCCGCAGCGCCTGCTCGAGCTCGCGGGTTGCGGCTTCTTCGGTCCGCCTGCGTAGCTCGCCGAAGAGTCCAGCCGCCACTAGCAACGTGGCGCTCCACGCGAGGTAGGGAAGCTGCTGCTCAAAGGGCATGCTCCGAGGCACGGGCGATACGAGTGAGAGTGCCACGAGGTCTCCTGTAACGAGCGCAATGGCAGCGAAGTCGCGAAGAACTGGGCGAACATTGCGACGGATGATGTAGGCAGTGAAGACCCCAACGACAATCACCGCTACCGTGAGGTTCGTGCTGAATGCACGCATCCCCAATAGGACGAATGCGGTGAGCACAGTTGCAGTTGGCCATCGCCAGCGGGAAAAAGGGGCGACGATAGCCCACAGCAGGAGAGGTACGACCGCCCATGCAGATCTCGTGGCACTCAGGACACCAAGCGAAGCACACACGCCGAGGACAAAAGCGATGCTTGCGTCACGAATGCGGACCGGCATGCGGGCAGTAAAGGGAGGCATATCCATAACCTAATCGACCTGCGCAGGGCTGTCGTCATGCCACGGTATGATTCGCCGGGCGCTTTCCTTCTCCTTCTACTCGCGGGTACACTTCCGCCACATGCGAGTTTTAGTGGCGATGAGTGGAGGCGTGGACAGCTCGGTGGCCGCAGCACGCCTTGTCCAGGCTGGCCACGACGTTGTGGGAGTGCATCTGGCGCTCTCACAGGACCCGCAGGCCACCAGAGAGTCGGCACGCGGGTGTTGCTCGCTGGAGGATTCTGCGGACGCTCGACGTGTGTGCGACAAACTCGGGATTCCATTTTATGTGTGGGACTTTTCCGATCGCTTTAAAGCCGAGGTTATTGATAATTTCGTGTGGTCGTACGAACATGGTGAGACCCCGAATCCATGCCTGCGATGCAACGAGAAAATCAAGTTTGCGGCCCTGCTCGAACGCGCAATTGCACTTGGTTTCGACGCCATTGCAACCGGGCATTACGCAACTATCGACGAAGACGGGAACCTGCGGCGCTCGGTGGACCCGCTGAAAGACCAGTCTTATGTGTTGGGAGTGCTGACGCGTGATGAGCTTGACAAGTGCATCTTCCCAGTCGGCGATACGGAAAAACCTCAGATTCGTGAGGAGGCGGCAGCGTTCGGGTTCGCTACCGCGCAGAAGCCGGACTCCTACGATATTTGCTTTATCCCGGACGGCAACACCCAGGCATTTTTGGGTAGGTCCATCGGTATGCGCCCAGGAATCGTGCGCGATCAGGACGGCACCGAGCTCAAAGAGCACGACGGCGCGTTCCAGTACACCATCGGACAGCGCCGTGGACTCAACCTTCGCGTGCCAGCCCAGGACGGAAAGCCGCGCTACGTCACCGATGTCGACGCCACCACGGGCACGGTTACTGTCGGCCCCCGCGAGGCGCTCAAGGTATGGCAGATCGACGCAGACCGCCTGAAAGTATTGCATCCGGCGATGCAAGGTGAGTTCGCGGCCAATGTACAGATCCGTGCGCACGGCGGGGTCGTCGCCTGCCACGCACGCGTTGAGGGCGACAGCATGCATCTCGAGTTGGAGACGCCCCTGGAGGGAGTCGCGCGAGGGCAGGCTGCCGTGTTGTACTTGCCTGACCCGGACGGGCGCGGTGACGTGGTGCTGGGGTCCGGCACGATTTGTGGGACTTCGAGCGTGCAACCATGACGGCGTTCGGCCTCGGGGAGTTGCCCGGCACAGACCTCGTCACTGCCGCGGACGTTGTGCTTTCAGAATCACCGCTGCCACACATTCCACAGCTGCCAGAGCGTGGGATCGGGAGTGACCTGATTGGGCGAACGGCCGCGCTGCTCGACATTCCCATCGACCGCGGCCCGCGCGGATGGCGCGTTGGCACCCAGCACCGGGCGGTGCGTGACCAGATGGATCGCGACCTGGATGTCCTGGAATCGCTGTGGGCCGGCAAGCTCGATGCGATCAAAGTCCAGGTTGTCGGTCCTTGGACACTTGCAGCAGAAATTGAGATGCGCAATGGACACCGCATGATCACGGACACTGGTGCGCTGCGGGATGTGACCGAGGCGCTTGCACAGGCTATTGACGATCATCGAGAAGATGTGGGGCGTCGATTAGCTCCGACAGTGCTGCAAATCGACGAGCCAAGCCTCGACGCCGTGATGAGAGGCTCACTGCGTGGTGCGACTGATGCCGAACGCATCCCGGCATACCCAGAACCGGAGGAGCGCCTCGCAGGCTTTGGTAAGTACCTACTCCACGCGCCAATGATGATCAACGTCCCTTGGCAGACCGTAGACCTTGCGGACCTACAATCAACCGCCGAAAAAGACCGCTTTGCGCAACTGCTCGATCGCGGCAGCCGCTTCGCGCTTGCACCCATGCGGCCAAGGGATGTGTGGAACGTGCTCGACGAACTCCAAACCGACCCTGGGGCCTGCAGCTTCGACGTGTGGGCACGACCCGCGGATACGTTGAAACAGGCCGCTGCGAACTACCGTGAAGCCGCTGAAATGGCGGAAGGGCTGCGCTAACTCGCATCCCCGATCATCGGCCACGACGTCGTGAGGTTTGAGACATCACGCCCCTTCGACTCGAAGAACTCCCGCAACTCTGTTTGGAGTTTGTAGTACTCCACGGCCTGAAACTCCATCAACTCGTCCGTGCTCATCTGGGCGAGTTCAGGGTAGGTGGAGCGGACCTGCTTCCACGCAAGGCGCGCAGCGGCGGTCGCATCAGCCGTCGCATCGTGAGCGTTGTCGAGCTTCACTCCGTACAGCTCGCACAGAGCGCCGAGGTTGCGTTTCCCCTTCCTGTAGCGGTCCTTCGCCCGGTCGATGACGAGAGGGTCGAAAACCGGGCCGGTTACAGTGAAGTCTCCGGTGAGCTGTCGCAGCACAGAAAGGTCATACGGCGCGTTAAAAACGATGAGAGTGAGGCCGTCCTCCCAACCGCGCTTAATCATGTCAACTGTTTCTTGCAAGACCTCATCGTGCGGGCGGCCGTGCGCGCGGGCGTACTCCGTGGTGATGCCGTGGACCGCGGCAGCCTCTGCGGGTATCTCAACCCCTGGGTCCGCGAGCGCCTCGTGCGCGTTCGCCTGCGCACCGTCGATCGTGACAAGGGAGGACGTCACAATACGAGCAGTGCGTGGGTTCACAGAAGTCGTCTCGAGGTCGAAGGACATCATGCGGGATGCGTCGAAGAAAGCCATGCACATTACCTTACTAACCGTGTCGGACAGAGACGCTAGACTTGCACGTTATGAACGAAAATGTGAACGAATTGCCTGCTAATGACGTCGATGTGCGTCGACTCTGGGATGAGATTGCCAGCCAAGTTCGTCACCATCGGGATCTGTACTACAACAGCCAACCCGTTATTAGTGACGCCGAGTTTGATGAGCTTTTCCAGCGCTTGGTGCGACTTGAGGAAGAGCACCCCGAGCTCGCTGTTCCGGACTCACCGACGATGCAGGTCGGTGCGCCGACCGGCGGTGCGTTCGACGATGTCGAGCACCTCGAGCGGATGATGAGCCTAGATAATGTTTTCTCGGAGGCAGAGCTACGAGACTGGCTGGCAAAGGCGCCGGGCCCGTATCTGACAGAGCTCAAGATCGACGGGCTTTCGATCGACCTCGTGTATGAAAACGGCGAGCTGGTTCGCGCTGCTACGCGTGGTGACGGGCGCGTGGGCGAGGACATTACGGCCAATGCAAAGGTCATTGAAGATATTCCGCACCAGCTGCAGGGCGATGCCCCGGCGCTAGTCGAGGTGCGAGGGGAAGTTTTTATCCGGCCCGAGGACTTCCCAGATCTCAACGCTGCTCGCATCGAAGAGGGCGGGAAACCGTTCGCGAATCCGCGCAACGCGGCTGCCGGAGGCTTGCGTCAAAAGGATCCCGAGGATGTGAAAAAGCGCAAACTGCGGATGATTTGCCACGGCATCGGTGCGCGCGAGGGGTTTGCCCCGAAGACCCAGCACGAAGCCTACGAGCAGATGGCAGCCTGGGGGCTGCCAGTGTCTGAATACACAAAGCGCGCAGCAACTGCTGATGCGGTGGTGGATGCCGTTCGCTATTGGGAACAGCACCGCCACGACGCGATCCACGAGATGGATGGGCTCGTTGTAAAAGTCGATGCGGTTGAGGAACAGCGCCAACTAGGAGCGACGTCGCGGGCGCCACGGTGGGCGATCGCGTACAAGTACCCGCCGGAGGAGGTCACGACGAAACTGCTCGATATTGAGGTTTCCGTTGGGCGAACTGGCCGAGTAACACCGTACGCGGTAATGGAGCCGGTTTTCGTGTCTGGTACGACTGTCGCCATGGCGACGTTGCACAATCCGACCGAGGTCCGCCGCAAGGGCGTCCTCATTGGTGACACGGTCGTAGTGCGTAAAGCTGGCGAGATTATCCCTGAGGTGTTGGGTCCCGTCGCAGATCTTCGCACTGGAGAGGAGCGGGAGTTCGTGTTCCCCGCGGAGTGCCCAAGTTGCGGGGCAACGTTGGCGCCTGCGAAGGAAGGGGATGCGGACTGGCGCTGCCCGAATACGCGTTCATGCCCGGCCCAGCTGGCGCAACGTCTGAAGTACCTCGCCAGTCGCGGCGCCTTTGACATTGAGGCGCTGGGCGAAAAGGGCGCGCAGGACATGATTGACACTGGTGTGATCCAAGACGAGGGCGACCTGTTTGATCTCACAGAGGAAGACCTCAAGAAGTCACAGGTCTACACCACGAAGAAAGGTGCGGTAAATGCCTCTGGCCGCAAGCTACTGGAGAACCTCGACACTGCGAAAAATGCCGATTTCTGGAGAGTCCTCGTCGCGCTTTCGATTCGACACGTCGGTCCGACCGCAGCTCGTGCGCTCGCCTCCCGTTACGGCAACATGGAAGCGCTTGTCGACGCCCCACTGGAGGACCTTGCGCAAACAGACGGAGTAGGCGCCATCATTGCGGAATCGTTCCAAGAGTGGTTCCGCGTTGACTGGCACCGCGAGATCGTCGAAAAGTGGACAGCTGCTGGCGTGACGATGGAAGTTGATGCCGCCGACGTTGCTCCGCAAACCCTTGAGGGGATCACCGTGGTGGTGACGGGCACGCTCGAGGAATACACGCGTGATGGCGCGAAAGAGGCGATCGTGTCGCGTGGTGGTAAGGCATCGGGGTCTGTGTCAAAGAAGACGGACTTTGTGGTCGTCGGCGAAAATGCCGGTTCAAAAGAGCAAAAGGCGCGTGAGCTCGGCCTCAGGATTCTCAACGAGGAAGAGTTCACCCGCCTGCTCGAACAGGGGCCAGAAGGAGTTGAAGACTAGGAAATTATCGAACCGATGATGGTTCCCAAGTCTCCGATCTGAGCTACCTCTGATGCAAGGAAATCAGGGCCGCCGATGCGACCGACAACGAGAATGTACTCGGAGGCGCCGAGGGGAGTGATGGCAAGCGCGGTATCGAGTTGCCACCACGACTCTGGTGTCCACGCGTCGTTGTCCGGAACGAGCACCCGCGCATGCTCGAGCGGTGGCATGATTGGGTGGGATTGGTCATCTTCTGGTGCAGCCTGGGAGGCGCACAGGCGGTCGAGTCCTTCGGGGGTGTGCTTCAGCACCACGGCCCAGGAAGAGGTCATTGCCTGGGGGATCATCACGGTTAACTCGTCGAGTGCCTGCTTCGGATTGTTTGCAAGCTCGGCGATTTTCGCCAGCATCCGGATGTGCCCACTGCGGTCAACGCGCCCAGTGAACGGGCGGATCGAATCAACTTCAACGCCGTCGATGGCTGAAGCTGCTGTAATGAGTGCGTCGACCATCGTTCCGGTGGGCAAGCTGACAACAATGTCGTCAGTGACGGTACCGCTTGGATCAGTCTCGACGATGTCGACGGACTGAATATTTGCGTCGATTACGCCGAAGGCTTCCGCGAGTTCGCCAAGACTGCCGGGTAGGTCGGGCAAGGTCACTCGTACGAGGTAAGACATAGGCTCTTTTATAGCACTGCATACGGACAGCATGCTGCCAATTACATGAATATATGCATGCAATTGTAAAAATGAGGCGAAAAGGGATGGGGCGATGGTGTGGTGTTGCCTAGTGCGATGCGGGTTCTGGGGATAACGTAGAATGAACACGTTTTAGTGGCTAACCTACGGTAAAGATTGGACTTCACATTGGCTGAGATTTCACGCGATGAGGTCTCCCGCATCGCACGCCTCGCGCGAATTGCGTTGCAGGAGGATGAGCTTGACCAGATCGCCCAGCAGCTCGACACCATTGTTGACGCTGTTTCGAAGGTGCAACAGGTCGACACTGATGGGGTGGAGCCGATGAGCCACCCCCACTCGATTGACGCTGGCATGAGGCCGGACGTCGAGAAGAAGACGTTGACGCAGGCGCAGGCCCTTGACCAGGCCCCTGAAGTTGATGAAGAGCGCTTCGTAGTTCCACAGATCCTTGGAGAAAGTGAGTAGGCATGACTGAGTACACGCTTCCATCTGAAGGCATTGTGTCGCTTCCAGCTCACGTGCTTGCACAGAAAATCCAATCCGGCGAGCTGACGTCGCGCGAGGTTACCCAGGCATTCCTGGACCGCATTGCGGAGACTGATAACGAGCTCGGGGCATTCCTACATGTCGGCGCCGAGGAGGCTCTCGCTGCGGCAGACGAGGTGGATGCCCAGGTCGCTGCTGGTAAGCCACCGGCTTCAAAGCTGGCTGGTGTACCTCTGGCACTGAAGGATTTGCTGGTGACGACGGATGCTCCGACCACCGCTGCATCGAAGATGCTTGAGGGATACCGCAGCCCGTACGACGCTACGGTAGTCCGCAAGTTGCGCGAGGCCGGTATCCCAATTCTGGGCAAGACGAACCTCGACGAGTTTGCGATGGGTTCCTCCACTGAGAACTCCGCCTATCAGGTCACCCGTAACCCGCATGACCTCGAGCGTGTTCCGGGTGGATCTGGCGGTGGTACCGCTGCTGCACTTGCCTCTGGCCAGGCACCAATTGGTATTGGCACTGATACCGGTGGCTCTATTCGTCAGCCGGCATCGCTGACAGGCACCGTCGGTGTGAAGCCGACGTACGGCGGTGTTTCCCGCTACGGTGTGATCGCTTGTGCGTCGTCGCTGGATCAGGTTGGACCGTGTGCGAACAACGTCCTCGACACGGCGTTGCTGCACGAGATTATTGGCGGCCACGACGAGTTCGACGCCACAAGCGTTGACACTCCGGTACAGGAGCTCGCAGCTGCCGCTGAACAGGGCGCTTCGGGCGATCTGTCTGGCGTGAAGATCGGACGCGTGAAGCAGTTCTCGCGCCCAGGTACCCAGCCAGGCGTCACTGAGCGTATCGACGCCGCCTTTGCACAGTTCGAACGTCAGGGCGCAGAGATCGTCGAAGTGGACTGCCCGAGCTTCGACGACGTCATGGGCGCGTACTACATCATCCAGATGTCCGAGGTTTCGTCGAACCTCGCGCGCTTTGACGGTATGCGCTATGGTCTGCGCACGGGTGACGACGGCAAGCACTCTGCGGAAGATGTGATGGCGTCGTCCCGTGGTGACGGCTTCGGCCCGGAGGTGAAGCGTCGCATCATCCTCGGCACGTATGCGTTGTCTGTTGGTTATTACGACGCCTACTACCTGCAGGCGCAGCGTGTGCGTACCCTCATCGCGCAGGATTTCCGTCGGGCGTTTGAGAAGGTGGATGTCATCGCTGGCCCGGCCGTTCCTCAGACTGCGTTCAAGATCGGGGAGAAAGTCGACGATCCGTTGGCAATGTACAACTTTGACCTCTTCACCTTGCCGTTGAACCTGGCAGGCCTCCCGGGCATGAGCGTCCCGGCGGGGACGGCAAGCGATACTGGTCTTCCCGTTGGCTTGCAGATTATTGCTCCTGCTTTTGAAGACGAGCGCCTGTACCGTGTTGGTGCGGCGTTTGAGGCTGGACGCTAGCTTTCTTATCTGGCATATCCACCACGACCCCGCAGGTTACTGCCGCGGGGTCGTTTTCATTTTGATAACACCTTAATCGTCTATGTTGTGGATTTGTGTGTGAATGGGAGCATCAATTTGACGCCTGTGACCAGCGGAAATCAGATTTTTGGGCATGCGGAATAAGCCCTTTTGCCTTGAAAGCGCTAGGGTTGTGTGTATGCGACTTGCCACTCTTACCTCCGGCGGCGACTGCCCAGGGCTGAACGCCGTCATTCGCGGAATCGTCCGAACTGCCAGCGCGGAATATGGCTCGACAGTTGTCGGGTACCTCGATGGCTGGGTCGGGCTGATGGAAGACCGCAGGATTGACCTGTACGACGATGCGTTTATCGATTCGATTTTGCTGCGCGGCGGCACCATCCTGGGGACCGGCCGTTTGCACCCCGACAAGTTCAAAGCCGGTATCGACACTATTAAGGCGAATATGGATGACGCCGGTATCGACGCCCTGATCGCCATTGGCGGCGAAGGTACCCTCAAGGGTGCCAAGTGGTTGTCCGATAATGGCATTCCAGTTGTCGGCGTTCCAAAGACCATTGACAACGACGTCGCCGCGACTGACTACACGTTCGGCTTTGACACCGCAGTATCGGTTGCTACCGACGCGATTGACCGCCTGCATACGACTGCAGAATCACACAACCGCATCCTGATTGTCGAAGTGATGGGCCGCCACGTCGGCTGGATCGCACTCCATGCCGGTATGGCAGGTGGTGCACACTACACGGTCATCCCTGAGGACCCATTCGACATTGCAGATATTTGCAAGGCAATGGAGCGCCGCTTCCAGATGGGAGAGAAGTACGGCATCATCGTTGTCGCCGAAGGCGCTATCCCGAAAGAGGGCACGATGGATGCAGGCCTCGGTGAGGAAGACGAGTTCGGTCACAAGACCTTCAACGGGATGGGGCAGATCATCGCTGACGAGATTAAGCGCCGCCTCGGTTACGATGTCCGAACTACGGTGCTGGGGCACATCCAGCGCGGTGGTACGCCAACGGCGTATGACCGAGTGCTTGCCACTCGTTACGGCGTGCACGCAGCCCGTGCCGCACACGAAGGCAACTTTGATACCTGTGTAGCCCTGCACGGTGAGGATATCGATCTCGTGCCGCTCGAGTCCGCAGTGGCACACCTGAAGACGGTTCCGGAACACCGGTACAAGACTGCACGAAGCATGTTTGGATAAGAAATTTTTGGGTGGAGCGCCCGCGCCAGTGCAAAAGATTTTTGCGGAAACTGGCGCGGGCGCTCCTTTTGTGTGTCTATAGTGTGACCTATGACTGTTTCGGTAGATGAGAAAAGAGAACCATCTAGCGGGAATGCCCAGGACCGCGCTGCATACCTCGCAACGCTGGGCTTCCCAGTGCTAGTACTGATTGGCTTCGCGCTTGGTGCAGCAGCACCTGGCGCGGTCGCCCCAATTTCTGGTTGGACTACGTGGCTCCTGGGCATTGTGATGTTCGGCATGGGGCTTACCTTGCGTCCAGTTGATTTTCGTCTCGTTTTTTCGCGTCCGCTCCCGGTACTCATCGGTGTGGTTGCGCAGTTCGTCATCATGCCTGCTATTGCAGTAGCTATCACTGTGGTGCTCGGTCTGCCGTCTGAAATCGCGGCAGGTGTGATCTTGGTTGGATGCGCACCAGGTGGTACGTCATCCAACGTCGTTAGCTACCTTTCCCGTGGTGACGTAGCTTTGTCGGTCACTATGACGTCGATATCGACGCTGCTTGCACCAATCATGACGCCGCTGTTGACTCTGTGGCTGGCAGGCCAGCACATGCCAGTGAGTGCAGCAGCAATGGCGCTGTCGATCGTCAAGATGGTCATCGTTCCAATCGTGCTCGGTCTCGTCGTGCGCCTCGTGCTGCCTCAGCTTGTTGACGCCATCTTGCCTGCGCTGCCGTGGGTCTCTGTGATTGCGATCTCGATGATCGTGGCGATTGTCGTGCAGGGCTCCCGTGAGAAACTTGCAGAGGCTGGTCTCTTGGTGCTGCTGTGTGTAGCAATCCACAACATCCTGGGGTACCTGCTGGGCTACCTGACTGGAAAGGTCACGCGTCAGCCGGAAACCGCTTCTCGAACAATGGCTGTCGAGGTTGGGATGCAGAACTCCGGCCTAGCCGCCACGCTTGCCGCACAGTACATGAACCCAGTCGCGGCACTTCCAGCGGCAGTGTTTTCTGTGTGGCACAACCTTTCCGGTGCGGTATTTGCGTTCATCTGTCGCTCCGTAGACCAGCGGAAACGTGCTATGGGCGCGCCAAGCGACACGGAGAACTAGGAGAGCACTACACTAGAGCACTATGACTGCGTACGACCTGATGGATTACGACGAAGTACTGGAAAAATTCGACCCGGTTATGGGGTTGGAGGTACACGTTGAGTTAGCAACCGAGACCAAGATGTTCTCGACATCTTCAGCCCACTTCGGTGCGGCGCCAAACACCAACGTCGACCCTGTGTCGCTTGGGTTGCCTGGCGCATTGCCCGTCGTTAATGCAAAGGGCGTTGAGTGGGCAATCAAGATCGGCCTTGCGCTGAACTGCAAGATTGCGGAAAGCTCGCGCTTCGCGCGTAAGAACTACTTTTACCCGGATCAGCCGAAGAACTACCAGATTTCGCAGTACGACGAGCCGATCGCGTACGACGGCTACCTGGACGTCCTGCTCGATGACGGTACTGAGTACCGCGTTGAAATCGAGCGCGCGCATATGGAAGAAGACACCGGTAAGCTGACGCACCTCGGGTCTGCCTCGGGGCGCATCACGGGTGCGACGGCCTCGTTGGTTGACTGTAACCGCGCTGGTGTTCCGCTCATTGAGATCGTGACGAAGCCGATTATCGGTGCAGGGGAGCGTGCTCCCGAGGTCGCTCGTGCGTACGTTGGCGCGCTCCGCGAGCTTGTGAAGGCTCTCGGTGTCTCTGATGCACGCATGGACCAGGGGTCGATGCGCTGTGACGCGAACGTTTCGCTGCGCCCGATCGGTCAGGAGAAGTTCGGTACCCGTACGGAGACGAAGAACATCAACTCCTTGAAGTCGGTTGAGCAGGCCGTCCGCTTCGAGATGATGCGTCAGGCACAGGCGCTCGTCAACGGCGAAGAGATTGTGCAGGAGACCCGCCACTACCAGGAGAAGGATGGCTCGACGTCGAAGGGGCGTCCAAAAGAAGAGGCCTCTGAGTACCGCTACTTCAACGACCCAGACCTGCCCCCAGTAATTGCGAAGCCTGAGTGGGTGGAGGAGATCCGCAAGACGCTTCCGGAGCTTCCGTGGGTGCGCCGGGCTCGAATCCAGGAAGAGTGGCAGTTGCCTGAGAAGGAGTTCCGCGATTTGGTGAACGCTGGCGCGTTGGATCTGGTTGTGGATACAGTCGAGGAAGGTACGACTCCTGACGAGGCGCGTGCTTGGTGGGTGTCGTACATTCAGAGCAAGGCAAACGAGCTCGGCAAGGACCTTGACGCAGTTGGAGTGACGCCAAAGGACGTTGCTCGTGTGGTCGAGTTGGTGAAAGAAGGCAAGCTGACGACCAAGCTGGGTCGCCAGGCTATCGACGGCGTGATTGCTGGCGAGGGCCATGTTGATGAGGTTGTCGCTGCTCGTGGCCTCGAGGTGGTGCGTGATGATGGCGCTATCGAAAAGGCTGTCGACGACGCGTTGGCTGCCAACCCGGACATCGTTGAGAAGTACCGAGCCGGCAACAAGAAGGTAACCGGCGCGATTGTCGGTGCCGTGATGAAGGCAACGCAGGGCAAGGCTGATCCTGGTCAGGTGAACAAGCTGATCGCGAAGAAGCTGTCCTAAGCTACATCGCATAAAGGAGCCCCCGCGCCGATTCGAACCGGTGCGGGGGCTCCTCCATGTACTGCAACGAAACGGATCTATTTGCCCTTCGATGCGTTCTTGACGTCCTCGTCGGTGACGGCTGGGAACGTGCCAGTTTCGTACATCTCTGAGTAGGCCTCCCAGTCGATTGGGTCGTCGTGTGAGTCGGTGTCACCAGGTGCACCGTCGTACTCCTCGGAGTCGGGGTCGAGTGCCGGTGCGTCGTCGAGCGAGAACTCATTCTCTGGATCAGCGTGGAGATCCGCAGCGACTTCCTCCTGGACGGATTGCCACAGGTGTGTGTCACCAACGTGGGACTCGGTGACCAGATCTTCGACCTCTTCGCGCTCCTTCGCGGACAGTTCGCTTTCTGCTGGGTCCAGCGCGGTTTCTGCGAGCTCTGCGAGGCGCTCACGTCGTTTGGTCTCTGCCGCGATACGTCCGCGGTCCTTGAACCAGGAAATAAGCATGACGATCGAGAGCACAAGTCCGAGATAGCCAACGACAGGGTAGACCCAACCAACGAGGGCCGAGAAACCGATGAAAGACAGCGCGAAGCCAATGCCCACCACGATGAAGTAGATGAGTCGAAACTTTTCCTGGCGGCCATGAGCGAGACGCCGCGCCATGGCGTAGAACATGCCTACCGCGGTGTTGTAGATCATCAAGTAGATCAGCAGCGAGACGACGAAGCCGACCGCTGGGTGCATGTTGTCAAACACCATGAGCAGTGGGAAGTCGGCGCCGTAGACGCCTTCCATGTTCATGAAAATGATGAAATTCAGGATGACCAGTAGGGTTGCAAAGATGAACCCGCCAAGCAATCCGCCAATGCCAGCTTCGCGAGGGTTGAGCTGCGAGCCCGCAATGACGAGGATCATCGAAACAGCCATGATGATGCAAAGCGTTGCGTAGTTGACTGCAGAGAGCAACCAGTTGTTGCCCACACCTGTAGCAGGTGCGTTCTGCATGGAGAGCTCGTTGATCTGGCTGATGTTGTCTGGCATGTGCACCAGCGTGATCATCAGCGCCACGATCACCGCGACGATAAGAAATGGCGTGATGATGGAAATGACGTTCGTGAGCTTGTCGACGTCCAGGAACCCCGAAAGGACAAGCAGGACGGTCATGATGGCCGCGCCCACCCAAGTTGGGAGCCCGAACTGTTGGTCAAGGTTCGAGCCTGCACCGGCGACCATGACGAAGCCGATCGCAAAAAGGGTGAACATCGTGGCGACGTCCATAAATTTCGATACAAGTGGCTTTGATACGTTCTTAAAGACGGCGCTGTGGTCGTCAGCGAGGTAGAAAGAACCCAACTGGAAGAGCGTCGAGCCAACGACGACGATAATGATGCCAGCAACAATCGAGCCGACAAGGCCCCAGTAGCCGTACGCGAGGAAGTACTGAATCACTTCCTGGCCGGATGCGAAGCCAGCTCCGACGAGCAACCCTACGAACGCGAGTGCCACACGGATAGATTTACGCATAAAATTTTGTCCCTATTGAATATGTAGAAATCGATATAAAAACTTAGCGGTGGCGTTATTGCAACGTCCACCGAACGGGAGTTGATGGTATCAAAGGCATTTCTCCAGCGCACACCACAAAACGGACGGAACAGTAGTGTTAAAGGCTCTGGGGGTGGCGCTGATAAGCGTTCGGCCTTGGTGGGCGTGGGTTGCGACTATCGAATAAACCGCCTGGTAGTAAGGGAGAAGTTGCCAGGTGATCAGACGGGGGAGGTGCGGAGACGTGTGGAGAGAGAAGCTGGCGTCAAAAAGAATGGGATGCACGCCAAAGCGTTATGGAACTGTTACCTTGGCTAGGCTCGTGCCCTAATGGTCTGGTCCTGCCTTGGCGACGATCTTCTTCATGATTCGGTTGAGTTGGTCGGCCTCTTCCGGCGTAATGGAATCGAATACGAGCTCGCGCAGCTTCTGAAGGTAACCAGGCGTGGACCGCACGATGAACTCGACGCCGTCTTTGGTGAGCGTGGCGATGTTGGTGCGGCGGTCCGTCGAGTCTTGGCTTCGTGCCACGAGCCCACGTCTCTCCAAACGTGCGACGATATGGGACAAGCGTGATGCAGACATCTGTGTTGCCTTCGCGAGTTGGCTCATCGTGATCTTCTGATCGTCAGCTTGTGCGATCTCTACCAGTGCAAGGTAGTCAGACAGATTCATGCTTTCATTGGCCTTGAGTGCTTCGTCAAGGCGGGCAGGGATCCACGAGATCATTGCCCACATAGTGAGCCAAATTTCAGTGTCGTGTTCATCAAGCCAACTGAATCGATGCATGTGATGAGATGTTAGTAACTACAACAGATTTCAACCTAATTTTGTTCAGAGTCCCAGCTTCCGGGGCTACGTTTGAACGAAGGTGGCGTCTTTTATGGCAAGAAGTTTTGTGGCGCGCCGACGTACAGCCTCGTAATCGGGCAGATTTGTTCTAGATTGCTAGGCATGACTGATAAAAACTTGCGCGATGCTACACCCGAGGATGTAAGTGGACTCGAAGGCATTCCTGAGTTTCAGGGATCGGCTCGAGGCGACTCGGCTCAGGGAATCTATTCGATGACGGGGAAGGCTGCTCCCACTGAGGTGTTTCCAAACGCCGACGCTCCGGGCGGCTTCGATGTCACACCGGCGACCGAAACGGTTGTTGCCAACAACACGCTCGATTCGGTGCCGACGACCTATGCGCAACCAGATGTTGCCGCTGACTCTGACCTGGAAGAGGAGAAGGTTGAGCACGCAAAGCGCGGTACGCTCGACTTTGGCTTGCTGATTGCGCGCCTTACCTTCGGGCTCGCGCTCATCCTGCAAGCGATTGCGGTGTTCTTCCGTCTAGGCGATTCGGCTGGTATCGGTGGGCTGGAAGCAGAATTTGCTGCGCAGGGCTACGCATTTACCGACGGCCTGGCTATCATCCTGCCGACGTTGCAGCTCGCCGCAGGTGTCTTCTTGCTGCTAGGGCTGTTGACGCCAGTTGCAGCGATGGTGGGCATCGCAGTTACTGGCTTTGCCGTTTTACACAGCATTGTTGTGAGCGGAGTTGGCCTGAACGTGTTCGAGTGGGAACCAGCAACAGTCTTGGCAGCAGTGCTTTTCGGTGTGGTGCTCGCGCTGCAGTTTGCTGGCCCTGGCCTGTACGGCGTCGACGCGACCCGCTCGTGGGCGCGCCGACCACTGGCAAGCTCCTGGATTTTCGCAGTCCTTGGGTTAGCCGCAGCTGGTGCGCTGTGGTGGTTCGGCGCCGGGGTAAACCCGCTCGCCTAACCACGACTGCCCGCTAGTCGAGCTGGCGGACGGCGCCCTTGTCGGCGGACGTTGCCATCTTTGCGTACACCTTGAGAGCCTTCGACACTTCGCGGACACGATTTGGTGTCCACGGGTGCTCGGAGGCTTCCATTGCTTCACGGCGCTTTTCCAGGACGTCTTCGTCGACATCGAGGGTGAGCTCGCGTCGAGACACTGAGATCGAAACGGTATCGCCGTTTTCGATCAGGCCGATGAGGCCACCGTGGGCAGCCTCGGGTGAGATGTGTCCGATGGAAAGTCCTGACGTGCCGCCGGAGAATCGGCCGTCGGTAATCAGGGCGCACTTCGTGCCCAGTCCGGCACCTTTCAAGAAGGAAGTGGGGTGAAGCATCTCCTGCATGCCTGGCCCACCCGCGGGTCCTTCGTAGCGGATCACGACAACCTCACCCTCAAGTACTTCGTGTGCCAAGATCATCGACACCGCCTGCTCTTGCGAGTCCACAACATGCGCCGGTCCCGAGAACTCCCAGAGACCTTCTTCAACACCTGCAGTTTTGAGGATCGCGCCGTCCGGAGCAAGGTTGCCACGCAGGACGACCAAGCCGCCGTCAGAAGTAAACGGGTGGTCGACATCGTGGATCACGCCACGGATGGCATCGGTATCCAGGCTCGGCCACCGCGCTGACTGCGAGCATGCCTGCGTGGTTCGCTTGCCACCCGGCGCGGCGTGGAAGAGTTCGATGGCTTCTTCACATACGCCGGTGCCACGGATATCCCAGTCCTTGAGCCACTCGTGGAGGGAGTCGTAGACAATTGAGTGCACGTCCTCGTGTAGCAGTCCGCCGCGGTGGAGCTCGCCGAGAATTGCTGGGATGCCTCCGGCGCGGTGGACATCTTCGACGTGGGCTGTGCCGTTTGGAGCAACCTTTGACAGGCACGGGATGTGGTGGGACAGGTCGTCGATATCCGCGAGTGAGAAGTTCACCTCGCCCTCTTGCGCGGCCGCAAGGATGTGCAGAATCGTGTTCGTCGATCCACCCATGGCCATGTCGAGGGCCATTGCGTTGCGGAACGCGTGCACGGTTGCGATCTCGCGCGGCAACACTGAGGTGTCGCCCTCTCCGTAGTAGCGGTTGCACAGGTCAACGATGGTGGCGCCAGCTTTTTCGAACAGCTCACGGCGCGCTGTGTGCGTGGCCAGAGTGGTGCCGTTGCCAGGCAGTGAAAGGCCGAGCGCTTCGGTAAGGCAGTTCATGGAGTTAGCGGTGAACATGCCGGAGCACGATCCACAGGTAGGGCAGGCGCCTTCGACGATGGCATCGAGTTCGTTATCAGAGACAGCATCGTTTGCGGAAAGCGCGATGGCGTCAACAAGGTCGGAGGCTGGCTTTTCGACGCCACCAACGTTAATTGGCTTGCCTGATTCCATCGGGCCGCCGGAGACGAAAACCGTAGGGATGTTGAGCCGCAAAGAAGCATTCAGCATGCCCGGTGTGATCTTGTCACAGTTGGAGATGCATACCATTGCGTCGACGGTGTGGGCGTTGACCATGTACTCCACCGAATCCGCGATGATCTCGCGGCTGGGCAGGGAGTAGAGCATACCGGAATGACCCATGGCGATACCGTCGTCGACGGCGATGGTGTTGAATTCTTTCGGCACACCGCCGGCGGCGCGTACAGCTTCCGCAACAATTTCCCCTACCTCTTTGAGGTGCACGTGGCCAGGAACGAACTGCGTGTATGAGTTGACGATGGCAACAATCGGCTTGCCGAACTCATTTTCTTCTGTACCGGTTGCTCGCCATAGTGCACGTGCGCCTGCAGCTTGGCGGCCAATGGTTGTGACTCGTGAGCGGAGAGGGATCACGGCTTACTCCTTTGTACGTGGCGCGGGCTCGGGCCGTGGCCCGGGCAGATCAGGGTGTGCCTTGACGTATTCGTCGTAGGCTTCTCGCGACATTAATACTTTATTGCCGTCTTTGTTGATGATTTCATATTTTCCGTCGGCGGCTTCCTGCGCCTGCGTGATGACGTCCGTGATTCGGCCCCGGGAAGCTTCTGCAAGTTCCGGTAGCATATTAAAGGTCACGCCGGGCATGGTGTGCGATGCCCCGTCAAGAGTTGTGGCCTTCGCCTTCGCACCCTGAAATGCAATTCCCGCCAGGTCAGACCAGGCGATGGTCACGTTTGGCTTCACCATGTACCGCAGAGCAATGCCACGTTCGCTGATCGTGGTGGAGGCGGTGAAGATCCAGAGCAACCACGCGAGCGGAATGAGCAGCAGCCAGCCAAGAATGAGCGGAGCCCAGGAAATTCCGATCAACGCGATGCCTGTCATGAGGACAACCGCAATGACGTGTTGTTTGCTAGGGCGAAAGGTGGTGGGCGAGTCAGTCATGCAAGTTATGCTAGCCAATCTTGTTACGGCTGCGGGAGTTGCTCCTTATCGACGTCCACTTCGTCCGTCGCCGTCTCTTCCTGAGTAGCTGGCGTGGCCACCGGTTCCGGTCGTTCGTATGTGGATGTTTCGGACGTCCAATCAGATGATTCCGACTCGGTCGTTGTGGATGAAGGCGTGGTTGCTTCGGTGGTTGGCGTGGCTGTTGGAATAGTAGTGGTGACGTCGGACGTGGGGATCTCTTCTTGGGTGGCAGGCATGGGGGCGCTCGTGGATGCAACCGGCCGGGCAGGTGGCGCCCAAACACCGGAATTTGCGTTGCTTTCCTCCGCGGGTTGCAACATGAGGCCGCGGACAATGAGCAAAATGGCGAACCCCGCGAGGAGGAACGCTGTGGACATACGCATAATTCCGCGGAATACGCGCTTCGGTTCAGGTGCGTCGTCATCAGTAAGCGTCAAGTCATCAACTGCTGCCGGATCTTGGGCCACTGGGTCTGTCGCCGGCAGCTTTTGCGTCTGAGGAAAGGACTCTGGAATACGCTCTGTGGGCGTTTGCGCATCGAAGTGCCTGGTCGGTTGTTCCAAACCTTGCACCAGTGCGCCCTCGAATGTTGTTGCCGCGCCGTACTCGTTCCAAAACTCGTCGAGGATCGCCATGCGGATTGCGCGCTCCACCTTCCACTGCATCAATGGTTGAGTGCGAACCATCACGCGCATATCCACGGTCCATGAGCTTCCGACAGTTGCGGGGGCGTTCACCGCTACTGCGGGTTGTACTTCGACCTCGTCGATGGTGGCGTCGGCAATGTCGGGTTGCGCAATCGCGCGCTGCGCCGCGGCGAGGGTCCTCTTCAACGCTTCTTCCGCAGACGTTGAACCGAGCAGTGGGACAGGAATGACGACGACCGCGCTGGACCAGTAGTTGGATTGGTTGATGCATATGCGTGCCGTCGAGTTCGGAATAGAGATGGTCGATTGCTCGATGGTGCGGATTTGAGTTGCGCGCATTGTAATCTGAATGACCTCACCGGAGACGTCAATCCCGTTGCCCTGAAATGCGACGTAGTCGCCCACACCAAACTGCTTTTCGCTGAGGATGAAGAAACCCGCCAGGAAATCCGCGATGATATTCTGTGCGCCAAAACCGATGGCTGCCGATACAACCGTTGCGGGGATCGCGGCACCGGCGAGTGAAAAGCCGAGTTGTTGCAGTGCAAAGACGAAAATCAAGAAGTAGGCAACCATCTGGGCGATGTATACCCCGACGCCCACGATTGCTAGGCGGCCCTTCGATTCGTCCGTCTCACCAGACTCTTTGACCTGCCGCTCAGCGTGACGGTTGAGGAAACGCCCTGCTCGTGGTACTAAAAATGCGAGGGTGAGCAGGAGCGCGAGATTGATGCCAGTCTCGGCGAACCAGCGCCAGATCTGTTCGGCTATGTATGACAACGGCATAGTTTTTGAATATTAATCCGAATCCCTCACATTTCCCTGTGGAATGTGTATGATTCAACGCATGATCATTTCGCGTGTACTAGTCATTCTTATTCCGCACCGGCGCTTGCCGTAGCGGACTGCTTGCCTAGTCAGTCGCGAACTCAAGCGCCCTCGACAGCCACACGGCTTGGTCGGGGGCTTTTGTTTTAGATCTGATTCGATATTTGCTGTTAATTGAAACACTAAGGAGCTCGACATCGTGGTTGCTTCACACAAGCCCCCGACGAATGCATCGACGCAGCCTGGTGATGAGCGCACCGCGCCGCTCATCACCGGTGCCGACGCTGTCGTTCGCAGTCTTGAGGAGCTAGGTACCGAGATTGTCTTTGGCCTCCCCGGTGGCGCGGTGCTTCCTCTCTACGACGCACTGTTTGCAGCGAAGAAGCTGCGGCACGTGCTGGTTCGACATGAGCAAGGTGCAGGCCATGCTGCCGAAGGGTACGCGGTGGCATCCGGAAAGGTCGGTGTGTGCATCGCCACTTCCGGGCCGGGGGCCACAAACCTTGTCACACCGATCGGTGACGCTTATCTGGACTCTGTGCCGATGGTCGCCATCACCGGCCAGGTAGGTTCGTCAATGATCGGAACCGACGCGTTCCAAGAGGCGGACATTCGTGGCATCACTATGCCGATTACGAAACACAACATCATGGTCACGGACGTCAACGAGATCCCGAGTGTGATTGCAACTGCATTCCACATCGCATCTAGTGGCCGTCCGGGTCCGGTGCTCGTGGACATCCCGAAGGATGTTCAGGCACAGCTCATGGAGTTCTCGTGGCCGCCGAAACTGCTCGAGACTGGGTATGTTCCCGCTGACGAGCCGCTCAGCGAACAGGTAATGAAGGCTGCGGAGCGAATCTCGCAGGCGAAGCGGCCGGTGTTGTATATCGGTGGTGGCGTCGTCAAGTCTGCTGCGAACAAGGAGCTGCTTGAGCTTGTCGAGGCCACTGGCATCCCAGTGGTGACTACCTTGATGGCGTTGGGCGCATTCCCGCAGGACCAACCGTGCTACATGGGCATGCCTGGCATGCACGGCACCGTGCCGGCGGTTGGTGCCCTGCAGGAAGCGGATCTCCTGATCGCAATCGGAACCAGGTTTGATGACCGCGTGACCGGTGACGTTGACACCTTCGCGCCTCACGCAGACACGATTCACGCTGACATCGACCCGGCGGAGATCGGGAAGATTCGTCCAGTTGATGTGCCGATCGTCGGTGATGCGAAGAAGGTGCTTGCTCAGCTCACTGCAGCGTTTACAGGCTCGCCGAATACTCCGGCGCCGAAGATAGACGCCTGGATGGAGCGGCTTCAGGATCTCCAGGAGCGGTTCCCGCGTGGGTACGACAAGCAAGACGATGGGAAGCTTTCTCCGCAGTTTGTGATCGAGATGCTGTCGAAGACCGTCGGAAAGGATGCGATTTACGCGTCCGGCGTTGGCCAGCACCAGATGTGGTCAGCGCAGTTCCTGGACTTCGATAAACCTCGTCACTGGTTGAGCTCCGGCGGCGCCGGCACCATGGGGTATGCGGTGCCAGCCGCTATGGGTGCGAAGGCTGCGATGCCCGATAAAGAGGTATGGGCCGTCGACGGTGATGGTTGTTTCCAGATGACGAACCAGGAGATCACCACCGCGGCGATGGAGGGCTTGCCAATCAAGGTCTGCCTGATTAACAACGGCAACCTCGGCATGGTCCGCCAGTGGCAAACGTTGTTCTATGAAGGCAACTACTCGCACACCAAGCTCGGTGGGGAAGAGGCATACGTCCCTGACTTTGTGAAGCTCTCTGAGGCACTCGGGGCGCAGGCTGTTCGCGTCACGAAGGAAGAGGACGTCGTCCCCGCGATTGAGTGGGCGCGCGGTATCAATGATCGGCCGGTCGTAGTTGAGTTCATCGTCGGCGAGGACGCACAGGTTTGGCCGATGGTCGCTGCGGGCGCTTCGAACTCAGACATGCAGTACGCGCTCGGGATGCGGCCGTTCTTCGACATGGAGGAATCCGCCGCGGAAACCCCAGAAGCAATTCACGAAGTGTTGACGACACTCGAAGATGAAACAGAGGGAGCGAAATAAGATGGCACCAGTGCAAACAATCACTCGGCATAGGCTGTCGGTGCTTGTGCAGGATGTCGATGGCATCATTACGCGCGTATCCGCTCTGTTTACGCGCCGTGGCTACAACATGGTCTCGCTTGTGTCGGCAAGCACTGAGACCGAAGGCATCAACCGGCTGACCATCGTGGTCGATGCGAGCGAGTACTCCGTTGGGCAGATCCAGAAGCAGCTCAACAAGCTCGTCCAGGTTATTAAAGTCCAGAGGCTTGACGACGACGCCACCGTCGCCCGATCGATGATGCTGGTCAAGGTGAGCGCGGACAACAGTAACAGGCCGCAGGTCGTGGATGCCGCGAACATCTTCCGCGCACGTGTCGTCGACGTCTCGCCCGAGTCCCTCGTGATTGAAGCGACGGGCACGCCCGCAAAGCTGCGGGCGTTGCTTGAAGTACTCGAGCCTTTCGGAATTCGCGAGCTTGCGAGTTCCGGTGATGTCGCGCTTTCGCGCGGCGCCGAAACAATGGCATCGCAATCCTAAGCGCGACGCTATTAACTCCGATATATTTCTCCATACGCATAAAGAAAGGTGAGCCGACTCATGGCTATTGAAGTTTTTTACGACCAGGATGCAGACCTGTCCATCATCCAGGGAAAGAAAGTTGCAGTAATCGGCTATGGATCGCAGGGCCACGCGCACGCGCAGAACTTGCGTGAATCCGGCGTCGATGTTGTGATCGGCCTGCGTGAGGGCTCGAAGAGCGCGGAAAAGGCCAAGGAGGCTGGCTTCGAGGTCAAGAGCAACGCTGATGCTTCCGCATGGGCGGACGTCATCATGTTGCTGGCACCGGATACTTCCCAGGCAGAAATCTTCCGCAACGATATTGAGCCAAACCTGAAGGCTGGCGACGCCCTGTTCTTCGGTCACGGCCTGAACATCCACTTCAACCTGATTGAACCAGCGGACGACATCATCGTGGGCATGGTTGCGCCGAAGGGCCCGGGCCACTTGGTGCGTCGTACGTTTACAGAAGGCAAGGGCGTGCCGTGCCTGATTGCTGTCGAGCAGGACCCGGAGGGCAATGGCCGCGACCTGGCACTCTCGTACGCTGCAGCAATCGGTGGTGCTCGTGCCGGTGTCATCCCGACGACCTTCGAAGCTGAAACCGTCACCGACCTGTTCGGAGAGCAGGCCGTTCTGTGCGGTGGCCTGGAGGATCTCATCATGACGGGCTTCGATGTCCTCGTCGAGGCTGGTTACGAGCCAGAAATGGCGTACTTCGAGTGCCTGCACGAGATGAAGCTGATCGTGGATCTGATCTACGAAGGCGGCATGGCGAACATGAACTACTCCATCTCCGATACCGCAGAGTTCGGTGGCTACCTGTCTGGTCCGCGCCTCATCGACGAGGGCGTTAAGGACCGCATGCGTGACGTGCTGCGTGATATCCAGGATGGCACCTTCACCAAGCGCCTCGTTGAGAACGTGAAGAACGGTAACAAGGAGCTGGAGGACCTGCGCGCCAAGGTCTCCTCGCACCCGATTGAGAAGACCGGCAAGGAACTGCGCTCGATGATGAGCTGGGTGCAGAACCCGCTGAATGAGACCGCCTAGGCTTTCTCATAACGTAAAAACTGGGAGCGACCCAACAGAAGGGCCGCTCCCAGTTTTGTTTGTGCTTTGCGCTATTGCGCTGGTGCCGTCTCGGATTCGGGTGCGTCGCTAAGGACTTCGTCGAGATTCACTGTGGTAGTGACTTCTTCCGGCACTGTCGGTTCGGAAGCGTCAGTGTTCGTCTCGGTAGCAGGCTCAACCGTTTCCGTGGTGTCTTCTGTCATCGTGGTGGTGATATCGACGGTTTCAGTTGCCGTCACGCTGGGCTGGTTGTTGTTGAATTCTTCTTCACTTTGGCCGCCGGCGAACAGGGACCACAGTAGCCATGCGAGAAGGAGGAAGACGAGGATGCCAAGGAGCCACTTCCACCAACCGCCGTTCTGCGGAGTTGGCTCGGATGGAGCGGGAAGGTGGCGTCGCTCCTCTGGTATCTCGAGTGGGGGGTTGTTTGGGGTTTCGTGTGGTTGCTGAGTCACGTGTTTCCTTTCTTTTTGGTCCAGGCTAGCAAAAATCGTTCTGATTGCTTCCGAAGTTGCCCGCTTTACCGATATTAAAAGGTGGATTAGAATTACGGCATGTCGCATAGCCAGGACCACGCTCACACTCACGACCACGATCACGTCGGCGACGCGCCACTGCGTGCCCTGCTGATCGCGCTGGGAGTCACCAGCGTGGTCTTTTTCGCAGAATTGATCGGTGGCTGGCTCACCGGTTCGATGGCGCTGATGGCCGATGCCATGCACATGCTGTCGGACGCTGCTGGACTGATCATTGCGGTGATCGCCGTGGTGATAGGGAAGCGGGCAGCCTCGATGAAGGCCACGTATGGATATCGGCGCGTTGAAGTACTGGCCGCGGCGACCAACGCGCTGACGGTGCTTGTGATTTCTGTCTGGATCGTGGTGCAGGCCATTCGTCGAATCTCTGCACCTACTGAGATTGACACGGCACCGATGATGGTGATCGCCCTCATTGGCTTGGTCGCAAACGCGGTATCTGCGTGGGTGCTGCATAGCCAAAGGGAAAACTCCGTCAACGTTGAGGGCGCGTTTTTGCACGTACTTGTGGACATGCTCGGTTCGGTTGCGGTGCTCGTCGCCGGTGCGGTGATTGCTTTTACTGGCAGCCAGCTGCCGGACGTTATCGCTTCCTTCTTGATCGCGGCGTTGGTGTTGCCACGGGCGTGGTCGCTGCTCCGTCACTCCCTCCAGGTGCTACTGGAGCAGGTCCCTCCGGGATTCGATGTTGAGAGCGTCGAACCGGCCCTGCGAGCAATTGCCGGTGTGGTGGATATCCATGACTTGCACCTGTGGTCGCTCGATGGGGTGTCCGTATTGGCGACGGTTCACGTGGTTAAGCACCCTGGTGAGCAAGGAGCCCGTGTTCTCGACGACGCCCAAGAAGTATTGCGTGAGCTGGGGATTGAGCATTCCACGATCCAGGTGGAGCTGCCCGAACACCGCGGCCACGAGAATGTTTGTTGATTCTGTTCTAAAGTATGACTTATGGGTTTTACTACGCCAAGCTATTCACTCAAGGATCTCTTCGCGCGGGCTGAGCGCGGAGAGCTGCAGCTACCCGATTTTCAGCGCGAGTATATCTGGGATGTTGACCGCATTCGCACCCTGGTTACCTCAGTCTTGCGCGGCTATCCAATCGGCTCGTTCCTCGCGTTGGATACACGCGGGACACCGATGCGATTTCGCCCGCGCCCGCTCGAAGGGCTCGAGCCGAGCGTCAAGGAACCGCAACCGGGGTTGTTGCTTCTCGACGGCCAGCAGCGCCTCACTTCGCTGTACCACGCATTTAAGGGCGACGGCATCGTCCCGACCGTAGACTTCCTTGGTCGACGCATTCACCGCCAGTTCTTTGTGGATGTGCGGACGGCCGTCTCTGCCGATCCAATGCCGGTTGAAGCAGTCTTCGCTGTTGACGAAGAAGGCCAGATCCGTTCGCACTTTGGACCGGATATTCCGGAGGGCATCCGGAACCGGGAGGACATGCTGAAGCACGGTGTCGTGCCGGTGTCGCTGTTGCTCTGGAAAGAGGGCAATGACCTGCTTTTAGACATGGCGGCGGATGCCGAGGATCATGAAATGCGCGACGCGGTCAAGCTCTTCCTGAACGAAGTCATGCGCTGGATGCCGGCCTACGATGTTCCAGTGATCCGCATTGACCGGGAGACCTCGCAGATTGGCGTTGGCCAAATCTTCGCCCACGCAAACTCGGCGGGTGTCCAGATGGATGTTTTCGAGTTGCTGACGGCCATGTTTGCTACGCAAGATCCTGACTTTTTGCTTGCTGAGCATTGGCGGGGCGTCGAAAAGCAGTTGCGCGAGTACCCAGCTTTGGATGACATTGGGCGCATTGAATTCCTCCGCGCGATGTCACTTTTGCTGACGAGTCGGCATGGACACGCTGTTGGACACCGCGGCGACATCTTGAACCTTTCCCTCGATGACTACCGCCAGCATGCGCAAGAAATGGCGGATGCGTTTAAGGCGGCGGCTGAGTTTATGGCTGAGCGTTGTATTCTCAGCGTGGATCAGGTCCCGTACACCTCGCAGATTGTGCCACTGGCTACGATTTTGGCGCGTTTGGCAGAGCATCCGCAGTGGGACCGTAGCCAGGAGTCGAAGGACCGTCTCAACCGCTGGTACTGGTCGGGGGTGTTTGGAGAGCTCTACGGTGCGCACGCACCGACGATCCGTGCGGGCCTCGACGTTACCGAGGTCACCCCGTGGGTGCTGCAAGAGACTGACGCGACGCCACGTACAGTGTCCGACGCCACGTTCTCGGAGTCTCGTTTGCTTACGGCGACGGAGGAAAGCGGTGTCTACCGCGGACTGTACGCACTGCTGATGGCACGCGGCGCGCTCGACTGGAGGACAGGAAAGCCGTTCAACCGGGAGACGTTTGCGGAGCTGCAGCCGTACTTCAACACTGTGTTCCCTCCTGCGTTTTGTGACGACATTGGCGCTGACCCAGTCGTTGCGCAGTCGGTGCTCAACCGCACCCCGATGGGCAAGCGCACGGATGTGCTGATTGAGGACAATCAGCCGAAGCGCTACATTCCGCGCCTGCAGTCGAAGTCGCTCATGGACGACGACGAGTTTGATGAAGTCCTCGAAGGACATGAGATGACGCCAATTTTCTTGCTGAACTCTCAGTGGACGGAGTTCTTGGCGGATCGTCGCGAACGTTTCGTCGGGATTGTCGAGTATGCGCTTGATAAGGCCGTGATCCGCGATATTGATGGCCCACTTGAGTCAGAGGTTGATTTCTCTGAAGAGCCCGAACCAGAAGCAGAACCTGCACCAGCTGCTGAAGATCCTGAGTTTGAGGCGCCAGAAGTTGAGCAGGAAGAGCCGGAAGGCGAAGAGGATTAAGCAGGTTGGGATACGGCAGCGTTGCCTCGCATTGTTGTGCGCGGCAACGCTGCTTGTTGCTTGCTCGCCAGAGCAACAATTAGGCCCGCTGGGAGAGGCGAGGAAAGTCAACCAGTCGCGCCATGTATCAGCGATGTTTGAGCAGCATCCTGTCGTGTTAGCAGACCGGACGGGGCTTGCATCGTTGCAGTATTTCTTCCGTGCTTCCGAGACGCTAGTGGTGTCGGATCCTTCAGTAGAAGCACAGCTGCGAGCTGCCTCAATCGCCGTTGTTGCCCACGCCCCGATGTTGGTCTACGACCCGAACCGACACAACGAGATTCTGCAAGAAACCGAGCGTTTACATACCTATACGGTGCTTACGGTTGGTGATGTGCCACTGGCGCAAACCACTGGACGGATGCGTGTGTACCGCGACCCGGGTGGGCGGGGAGCTTTAGGCCCGATGACGTCGCTGATGTTTGAGGAACGATTGATATCCTCACCCGAGTCTGCTGCGCAGGAAGTGGCGAAGTTGCGCTCGCGTGAGCCGACCTGGCTGAGAGCCGCATGGGCGGACCCTGCCGTGATGAAGGGGGCGCAGGCAAGACCATTCCCGATTCTCTCCCGCAGGGATGCCGATATGGCTCCGTTGGTTGTGGCGACGGCGAATACTTCGATTGCCGCGATTGCGAATGCGCGCAGCTTTGGGGCGAAGGTTGTCTTCGTGGATGAGCCGGACCCGAGAGCATCCTTTGAAACACTATTTGCTCTTGCAGGGTTAGCGGACGGCCCGCTCGTTGCACTTGGAACCGATTTCGGGACCAGCGACGAGCTATCGCGCAGGATTTCGCAAGCGGAAGAAAAGTATCAGGCTAACCGCAGGACAACCGGTAACTGACCTATTAAGGTGTTCGGGGTATCCACTCTGTTTGATTCTCAGGAGACCCCATTCTTATGTCGAAACCTGTTGTCCTCATCGCCGATAAACTTTCCCAGTCAACCGTTGACGCACTTGGCGACGCGGTGGAAGTCCAGTGGGTAGATGGCCCAAACCGTGAGGCGCTGCTCGCGGCAGTCCCCGCCGCGGACGCACTGCTTGTTCGCTCCGCAACGACGGTCGATCGTGAGGTGATCGAAGCAGGTGCAAACCTTAAGATTATCGGCCGCGCTGGTGTTGGTCTTGACAACGTTGATATTCCGGCGGCAACCGAGCACGGTGTGATGGTTGCTAACGCCCCGACCTCGAATATTCACTCAGCCTGTGAGCACGCAATCGCACTGCTGCTTTCTACCGCTCGCCAGATTCCGGCAGCTGATTCCACGCTGCGTAATGGTGAGTGGAAGCGTTCGGCGTTTAAAGGCACCGAGATCTTCGGCAAGACCGTAGGCATTGTCGGCTTCGGGCACATTGGCCAGCTGTTCGCGCACCGTCTGTCTGCGTTCGAAACCACGATCGTCGCATACGACCCTTACGCGAACCCTGCGCGTGCAGCGCAGATGGGTGTCGAGCTCGTCGAGCTCGAGGAGCTGATGGCTCGTGCAGATTTTGTGACGATCCACTTGCCAAAGACGAAAGAAACTGCAGGCATGTTCAATGCGGAGCTGCTTTCTAAGGCCAAGCCGGGACAGATCATTATCAATGCGGCCCGCGGTGGCCTCGTTGATGAGCAGGCGCTTGCTGACGCCATCAAGTCTGGCCACATTCGTGGTGCAGGTTTCGACGTGTATGCAACCGAGCCGTGCACGGATTCGCCGCTGTTCGAACTCGAAGAGGTCGTCGTAACGCCGCACCTTGGCGCATCTACGGCTGAGGCGCAGGACCGCGCGGGTACTGACGTTGCGGATTCTGTGTTGAAGGCACTGGCCGGCGAGTTCGTCGCTGATGCTGTCAACGTTGCTGGTGGCAACGCGGGCGAGGAGGTAGCTCGTTGGCTCGACTTGTCGCGCAAGCTTGGGCTGCTTGCAGGCAAGCTACTGGAAGAGGCTCCGGTATCGCTGAAGGTGACGGCTCGCGGTGAGCTGTCCACGGAGGAAGTCAACCTGCTGGGCCTGTCTGCTGTGCGCGGTCTGTTCTCGGGCATCGTCGATGAGCCTGTGACGTTTGTGAACGCACCTGCTATCGCTGAGGCCCGCGGATTGAGCTATACGGTCGAGACAGAGACTGAAGCACTGACGCACCGCAGTGCGCTCGAGGTCCAGGCCGTTGGGGCAGAAGGGCAGACCGCTACGGTGACTGGCGCGCTGACGAGCCTGGAGGGCGTTGAGAAGATCGTTCGCATCAATGGTCGCGGTGTAGACATGCGTGCGGAAGGCCGCAACTTGTTCTTCCGCTACACCGATGTCCCTGGAGCGCTCGGAAAGGTGGGTTCGCAGCTTGGTGCGCACGATATCAATATCGATGCTGCCGCGCTGACTCGCACCACGAAGGGCGACGGTGCAGTGCTCATCCTGCGCGTGGATAAGGAAGTTCCAGAGCAGCTCGAGGAGCAGATCGCGCAGTCTATCGACGCCACTTCGATCCAGCTCGATTTGGATTCCTAAAGGCGGTTCCCTCACGGGCGGACAGTGTTACACTAAACGCACTGTCCGTCTGGTGAGAAAGGAATCCCAAAAATGAAGGTTGCTGTTATTGGTGGGGACGGCATCGGCCCTGAAGTGATGGCAGAGGGGCTCAAAGTTCTGAATGCTGTTCGCTCGGACGTAGAGACCACGGATTTTGACCTTGGCGCGCGTCGATACCTGCGTAACGGCGAGCTACTCACCGACGGTGACCTCGAGGCGCTGTGTGAACATGACGCAATCCTGCTCGGCGCAGTCGGGGACCCGCGAAAGGTTCCCGCTGGTGTGCTTGAGCGCGGGCTCCTGTTGCCACTGCGCTTCAAGCTGGATCACTATGTCAACCTGCGCCCGTCGCGCTTGTACAAGAGTGTGACCTCGCCGCTGGCACGGCCGGGTGACATTGACTTTGTAGTTGTCCGCGAGGGAACCGAGGGGCTCTATGCCGGCAATGGTGGCACGCTGCGCGAAGGTACCGAGCATGAGGTTGCCTCCGAAGTTTCTCAAAACACCTATTACGGTGTTGAGCGCGTCGTGCGCTACGCCTTTGAGCTTGCTCAGCAGCGCCGCAAGAAGTTGACTCTTGTGCACAAGACGAACGTCCTGGTCAACGCTGGTGGTTTGTGGCAGCGAGTCTTCGACGAGGTCGCGCAGGAGTTCCCAGAGGTGACCACGAACTACCACCACATCGACGCGGCGACTATTTACATGGTCAGCGACCCTTCGCAGTACGACGTCATTGTGACGGATAACCTGTTCGGCGATATTTTGACTGACTTGGCCGGCGCAGTTGCAGGTGGTGTGGGCCTTGCGTGCTCGGGCAATATCAACGCGGCAAAGGTCACGCCTTCGATGTTTGAGCCAGTCCACGGTTCTGCACCGGATATTGCAGGTCAGGGGATCGCCGACCCGTGCGCGATGATTCTCTCCGTCGCGATGATGCTGCGCTTCCTCGGCGATGAAGACAATGCCCAGAAAATTGAAGCGGCCGTGGAAAAGGAAGTGACGGGCCGCGAAGGGGCTGACATTGTGACGACTGAGGTTGGCGACCGGATTGCTGCCGCGCTGAGGTAACCACGTAGGGTTGAGGCCAGATTCAAACAGGACCTCCGTGTAGGAAAGGCGGGAGACATTGAAGATGGCTTCGACCCGGCATCGTGTTGGCAGCGTCATCGTTGCGCTCGGTGTTGCAACGGCAAGCTTGAGTGCGTGCGCAACTGGCGACGCCGAAAAAGGAGCGCAGGGCGCGCAAGCCTTGGAGATGTCCGGTGCCGAGGTTATTCAAGACCCAGACGGGACCGGCGCGGAAGTTTCGAAGCGGTTGTATCCAGCGTCGGACGCTGTGGTTGTCGCGGGTAAGGAGCGGGAGTCGCAACTGCTTGGTGCGGCAATCGCCCTGGAACGTGGCATCCCTTTGTTAGTGCGTTGGCCAGGTACAGACGAGGCCGTTGATGCAGAGATTCAACGACTAGGCGCCACCGAAGTCATCACGCCATCAGAGGAAGCGGGCGTGGAGCCGCTGCAAAGCGACAACCCTGAGCGTGATATCGCCACAGTTGCGGCTACGCAGCCACAGCAACCTGGGGCACTCACACTGCCACCGGTCCTGGTGACGGAGGAGACGTCGCTTGGAGCCGCCGTGTCCGCGCGGGCGGCAGGTGCGGAACTCGAAGTCTTGCAGTTCCCGGATCCACGTGTCACCTCAGATGCTATGCGCACAGTGCTGGAGCAAGACACGCTCGCCCTTGGACTGCAATGGGGCAACACCGAAATGTACCGGGACAAGATCACGCTCGCGACCCACGGTGAATTACCTGGAGGTGGCGGTCTTGTCTTTCCCGGACGGCGCATGATTGCGCTGTACGGGCACCCGTCGGGCCCAGCACTCGGCGTTATGGGGGAGCAGCCTCCCGCTGAAGCGGCGCAGCTAGCAACATCGTATGCGCAACAGTACCAACCGTTGGACGGGCAGCCGGTGATCCCTGCGTTCGAGATTATTGTCACGGTGGCTTCGCAATCTCCCGGCGCTGACGGCGACTACTCCAACGAGACAGCGATCGAGGACCTCGTACCATACATCGATGCGATCACTGAGGCTGGTGGCTACGCAGTGCTCGACCTCCAACCCGGTCAGGGTGATTTCCTTCACCAGGCCCGCCTCTACGAAGAGCTCCTGCTTCGGCCGAACGTGGGGTTGGCCCTCGATGCCGAGTGGAAGCTGAATCCCGGCGAGCAGCCATTGTCCCGTATCGGGTCGGCAACTTCGGGCGAGATTAATGCTGTTGCTGATTGGCTTGCGGCCCTCGTTCGAGAGCACAAACTGCCACAAAAGATGCTCATCCTGCACCAGTTCAGGCTGGATATGTACCCGGATCGTGAAAATATCCGAACTGACCAGCCGGAATTGGCGTGGGTGCTCCATGCGGACGGTCATGGCGTGCCGGAGCAGAAGTTTGATACCTGGAACGTCCTGCGTCAAGGTTTGAGTCCTGATTACTTCATGGCGTGGAAGAACTTTATCGACGAGGACACCCCAACCTTTAGCCCGGAGCAGACATACAACGACGTCCAACCTCGGCCGTGGTTCGTGAGCTACCAATAAAGTGCGAGCAGCCTTCGGGGTTGTATGCTCGTCCCTATGCGTTTTGGACGAATTGCTACACCCGAAGGCATGACCTTCGCTGTCATTGATGAAGCGGCGACGACCGCGCGTGCTATTGCTGGTACGCCATTCACCGACCCTGAGTTCACCGGCAAAGAGTGGAAGCTTGAAGAGGTGAGGCTGCTTGCACCGACGTTGCCGTCGAAAATTGTGGCAGTCGGCCGCAACTATGCGGACCACGTCAAGGAAGTCTTTCAACAGACCGCGGATGATTTGCCGCCGACGATTTTCATCAAACCGCCGACAGCAGTTGTCGGTCCCGGCGCGCCAATTCGCATCCCCAAGTTCGCTACCCGCGTTGAGTTCGAGGGAGAGCTTGCACTCGTCATCGGCGTGCCGTGTAAGAACGTGAAAGCGGACCAGTGGAAGTCGGTAGTGCGTGGTGTCACCATTATTAACGACGTCAGCTCGCGCGATCTCCAGTTCTCCGATGGGCAGTGGGCACGCGCGAAGGGCATGGATACCTTCGCTCCGCTAGGGCCATGGATTGAGACAGATCTTGAGCGCTTCAATTTTGATTCGCTGCCGATCAAGGCGCACCTCACACATGAGGGGGAGACTGCGACAAAGCAGGATTCCAACTCGGACCAGATGATTAAGTCGATCGGCGAAATCGTCGAGTGGGTCAGCGAGTCATTCACGTTGCTTCCGGGCGATGTCATCGCAACTGGCTCACCTGCGGGGACCGCGGAAATGGTCCCGGGCGACGTGATTGAGATTGAGATCCCAGGTATCGGCTCGCTGACTAACCCGGTGGCGCGCGCCTAGTTGGGGCTAAAGGCCGAGCGCACGCATGATGGTGCGCAGTTTGGCTGTGGTCTCGTCGAGCTCATCTTGCGGGACGGAATCTGCGACGAGCCCGCCGCCAGCCCAGGCGCGAGCCTGAGTGCCCGCGGCGTTGACCTCCGCGCAGCGGATCGCAACCATGTATTCGCCATCGCCGTTCTTGTCGGTATAGCCGACGGTGCCAGCATAGAACCCTCGGTCGGTCTCTGCGGTGGTGATGAGCGCCTCCGCCGCGGTTTGCGGGGTACCGCAAACAGCTGGGGTGGGGTAGAGGCGAAGCGCAAGGTCGAGCGCTGTTGGCGCAGGGTCTTTCAGAACGCCGCGGATTGGGGTGGCAAGATGCCACATTTCTGAAGTCTTATCCAGTTGTGGTCCGTCTGGAATGTCGAGTTGGGAACACAGTGGCGCCAGAATCTCGCGGATGTGCTCGACCACGTACGCGTGCTCGTCGCGATCCTTGGCGGAAGCAAAGAGTGCCTGACCATTCGCCTCATCAGCCGCAGGGTCGTGTGGGACACGGGCAGCTGATCCTGCTAGCGGATACGAACTCACGATATTGCCTTTGCGGCGCACCAAAACCTCAGGTGATGAGCCCACGAAGAAGTGGCCGACACGCCCGCTCGGTGTGAGGTCTGCAATGAACCCGTCGCGGGTATAAGAAAGGTCAATCAGGCGCGCGGCGACCAGGCGAGGATCGACGGGTGGATCGAATGCGATGTCCACTGCACGAGCAAGGACCACCTTGTCCAACATGGACCCCTGGATCGTGGAGACCGCTGCTTCAACCCGGCGCAGGTGTTCTTCCGGGGTGGGATCGACGTCGATAAGCGACGCGTGCAGCTTTGAGCCTGGGCCGACTCGATAGTAGGGATGAGGCTCGAGCGTGCCAGATTCCCGGACTATGGATTCGGGCACTGTCAGCGCCGCGGGCGTGTCTTTATCGAATGGGAGGGCGCCTACCACCATCTCGACGTCGCCGGACTCGAGGGCGTCGATAGCTTTCCATGCGTCTGAGAACGTTTGATTGGCACCTTGCGTGCGCACTGAACCGGTGCTTCGGGAAAGCAGAAAGTCGGGCGCAGTGGTGGGGCGGGCTGAACACATGTGGTCATATTTTACTAGGCGCAGTCCCGTAGCCCGTACTAAGGGCCTGCCATATGCGCCTTGATGGGGCAGGGGCGCTACGATAAAGCACATGAATAAACCAGCAAAGATGCGTGTCCGATTTTGTCCGTCTCCAACAGGTACGCCCCATGTCGGTATGGTGCGTACGGCCTTGTTCAACTGGGCACAGGCACGACACAGTGGCGGTACGCTGATTTTCCGCATTGAAGATACCGACGCCGCACGTGACTCGGAAGAGTCCTACCAGGCAATCATCGACTCCTTGAAGTGGCTGGGCCTGGATTGGGATGAAGGCGTTTTGGTAGGCGGCCCACACGAGCCTTACCGCCAGTCGCAGCGAATGGATATCTACAAGGAAGTCCTGGACAAGCTGATCGAAGCCGGAGAGGTCTACCCGGCCTACTCCACGAACGAGGAGGTTCAGGCGCGGCACAAGGCGGCAGGGCGCGACCCCCAGCTTGGCTACGACAACTTCGACCGCGACCTGACTGAAGAACAGATCGCTGCATATGAGGCTGAAGGCCGCAAGCCAGTTTGGCGTCTGCGCATGCCGGACAAGGACTGGACCTGGAACGACTTGGTGCGTGGCGAAGTGACGTTCAAGTCGCAGACGCAGCCAGACTACGTTGTTGCACGTTCGAACGGTGCGCCGCTGTACACGCTGGTCAACCCAGTTGATGACGCGCTGATGCAGGTCACGCACGTCCTGCGTGGCGAAGACTTGCTTTCTTCGACTCCGCGCCAGCTTGCTCTGTATGAGGCGCTCCAGCGTATCGGCGTCGCTGAGTTCACTCCTGAGTTTGCGCATCTGCCGTTTGTGATGGGGCAGGGCAATAAGAAGCTTTCCAAGCGCGATCCGGAATCGAACCTGTTTAATCACCGCGACAACGGCATCATCCCGGAGGGCATGATCAATTACCTCGCGCTGCTGGGCTGGTCGCTGTCTTCTGATGAAGACATCTTCAGCGTTGATCAGCTTGTTGAGGCATTTGACGTTTCTGATGTGCTTGGCAACCCCGCACGCTTTGACCAGAAGAAGCTGGAAGCGATCAACGCTGACCACATCCGCCTACTCGAGCCGAAAGACTTTGAACAGCGTCTGCGCGACTACTTGACCGAGTTCACCGACTTCCCAGCCGACTACCCGGCTGACAAGTTCGCACTCGCCGCCGAGTTGGTTCAGACCCGTATCAAGGTCCTGTCAGATGCGTATGGACTGCTGAAGTTCCTTGTTACTCCGGATGCAGATCTTGTCCTCAACGAGAAAGCGGCGAAGAAGAACCTCAAGGACACTGCTGTTCAGCCTCTCGACGCCGGCATTGCGGCACTCGACGCCGTTGCCGAAGATGACTGGACTACTGAGTCTATTGAGAAGGCTCTGCACACCGCGCTGATCGAAGAACTGGAGTTGAAGCCACGCGTTGCGTTCGGTGCGCTCCGTGTTGGAATCTCCGGGGAGCAGGTTTCTCCACCACTCTTCGAGTCGATGGAGCTGCTGGGTAAGCAGTCCACGATGGCGCGCTTGCGCGCTGCGCGTGAGGTTACTCCGTACACTGCGCCGGAGGCTTAACGGGCCTAACGGGCCTAACGAGCATTGGCGAAGTTGAAGAGGTATCGCATGGTTTGCGATACCTCTTTTTCTATTATGACCAGGCGATTTGTGCCGTATTGGGCTTTATGGTTATAGTAGTCATCGTTGTTCAGAGCGAGCAAGACAAAACGAAAGAAACAGTTTAGTCTTGTGGGTGAAGAAAAACAATGGCCTATGGTGTAATTGGCAACACAACGGTTTCTGGTACCGTCATTCTTGGTTCGAGTCCAGGTAGGCCAGCTACAGAACTTTGGTTCTGTGTCCTAATGCCCCGTTCGTCTAGCGGCCTAGGACGTCGCCCTCTCACGGCGGTAACACGGGTTCAAATCCCGTACGGGGTACAAGTAACAGCCAGTGCGTTGCACTGGCTGTTTTGCTTTGTTTACCTTGGTCGGTCCGTCAGTATGGTTGGTACAGTTTCCCTATGCCGATCCCTGTACGAAAACGCTGTGTCCTAGCAGTCTCGGTGGTAGTACTGCTTGCCCAGGCGCAGGTACCGCCAGCTGAAGCGGAGGCCAGTTCAGCCCAGAACAATCCGCTGTCGTCGATCTTCACAGGCGAGCCTTCGCGGTCAGGGTCGAGCGTGCTTGATGCCGCAAGCGTGGTGTTGGCGGTTCTCAGCCTGAGTTCCGCAGTGCCATTGCTCGCCATCCCCGCAGCGGTGTTGGTTGCGTTAGGCAGGGGAGAGCTGGGGTCATCGATGTACCAGCTGTATCCGGGAAGCTCCACTGGTTCGTCGAGAGGAGATGCATCAGCAACGTTTCCAGCGCATGAAGCGCCGCCCGCTGAGCTGCGGTCTATGCGCCAAGTTGAAGGGGACTTGTGGGAACTCACGGTGTGGTCGCCGTCGATGCAGCGAGAGGTGACGAATGATGTGCTGCTGCCGCGTGGCACCGCGCCTCGACCAACGTTTTACCTCATGATGGGGGCAGACGGCGCTGCGGGCGGCTACAGCTGGGCGAATTCCTCGGACTATCAAGCGTTCTTCGCTGGCAAGCTCGTCAATGTGGTGACACCGAAGGGGTCAGTGTCTTCAATGCAGGCCGACTGGTATCGAGAGGACCCGGCTACAGGTACGAACAAGTGGCTCACCTACATGACTCGTGAGTTACCGCCACTTATCGACGCCCAGTTCCACGGCAACGGGCACGACGCCATCGCCGGCATCTCGATGTCTGGTGGCCCTGCGCTGGACATCGCCGTGAATGCTCCGGATCGGTTCGTGGCGGCCGCATCCTACTCGGGCTGCCCGGCGACCACCGGCGTGCTCGGCGGTATCTACACATCGTCAGGGGTGACAATGAACAAGGGGAACCCGGTCAATATGTGGGGGACGTCGTCGAACAGGGCGTGGTGGCGGCACTCGCCAATTCTTAACCTGGAGCGACTACGCGGGACCACGCTATGGCTGGGGGCTGCACAGGGCGTGCCCGGCGCGATTGACGAGGAGGCATCGTCAAAGAGGCTCGGAGCGCCCATGGTAATCGAAGCAACTTCGTATGCATGCTCGAAGTACTTCGCTGAGACAGCACAGCAGCAAGGGCTCAACGTGACGTGGCATGAAATCGTTGAGGGAACCCATACGTGGGGAGTGTTTGAGCATATGCTGCGAGCGTCATGGCCAACCATCGAGGGCGCGTTGCGGGAAAGCGGCGCGTGGCCTGCAGATTTGGAGAGTTCATAGGGCGACGTTTATTGTTAACGAGTCGCAAAAAGCGAGCGCGCCCCGTTCGTCTAGCGGCCTAGGACGTCGCCCTCTCACGGCGGTAACACGGGTTCAAATCCCGTACGGGGTACAAATGGCAGTCAGTGCAAGCACTGGCTGCTTTTTCTTTTTCGGTACCTCAAAGGCATGCAGTTTACACGCTATGGGATTCACGTATCATCGGAGGCCAAACTCAAAGATGAAAGGAACGTGAACATAGAATGAGAAAAACACAGTATGCTGTGCTCGCCGCTATGAGCGCCAGCGTTTTAGCGCTGACAGGCTGCTCTGAAGCTGGGACGGATGCGCCGTCGACTTCAACTGAGGCGGCTGCCACGAGTGAGGTCCATTGGGGGTACGAAGGAGACGGTGCTCCAGAGCACTGGGGCGACCTTTCGACCGAATTCGAGGTCTGTGGAAATGGCAAGGAGCAAAGCCCAATCAACTTGAGTGACGCTACCCCTGAAGACTTGGCAGACATAGAGTTTGCATATGCTGCCAGCACGGGTGAAGTTCTGAATAACGGACACACGTTGCAGTACACGCCGTCGACAACGCAGAAGGTAACTCTCGACGGTGAAGATCTGGAGCTCGCGCAGCTGCACATGCACACTCCTGCAGAGCACGAGGTCGACGGTAAGCAGCTTCCTGGCGAGATCCACTTTGTACACAAGAATGCGGCAGGTGACATTACAGTCCTCGGAATTCTGCTTGAGGAAGGTGCACCGAACGAGCTAGTGCAGTATCTGCTTGATAATGCGCCAGAGAACGTGGATACCTCACATATCTCTCAGGAGGAGATCAACATCGCGAATGCTCTTCCAGCATCACATGAGTACATCACGTATGGAGGCTCTTTGACGACGCCACCTTGCTCTGAAAACGTTCGCTGGATCGTAATGACGCAGCCGGTAACTGCCTCAGCTGAGCAACTGCAAGCATTCGAATCGCTGATCGGCAAGAATGCTCGTCCTGTTCAGGACCAAAATGGCCGTGAGCTCACGTTGGACGCCACGAGCTAACAAAGTAGTGATAGGGAGTACGCTGGTCACGTGCTGATTACAGTGTTGCTCTCCATCACGTTCGCGTGCGGGCTGATCATCGCAGCCCTGCATGTGTTGAACCACCAGTTCATCGCCCCTGTGTATGACGTGTGGCTCAACCTCGCAGCGTTTGCAGCGGCCACGACGTCGAATACGTTGCTGCACCAACCGTTGCCGGCGGTTCTGTCGGGGTGTGCTGTGGCCGCCTGGGTGTATCTCGGAATGAGAACGGTGAGAGCGAAGCGTGCTGGACTTGTTGCTGGCGGGCAGCGCCGCCAGCAATCAAGGGTTACCGCAGGGCCTCGGTGAGCTCCTGAGCAGCCTCATACAGCTCGGGGCCCCACTTTTCGATTGGGGTGGGGGTGAGCCGCTCGGCCGGCCCGGAAACGGAAAGGACAGCGATGACTGATCCGTCTGGGTTGGTGATGGGCGCAGACAGGCTCGCCAGCCCAACTTCACGCTCTGCGATTGACTCAGCGAGTCCGGTTTCACGGATCGCCTCGAGGTCTTGCGAGGGAAACGGAGAGGCGTCGATAAGTGAGTGGGCGGCGAACACACGGGCAGCTGAGCCTGCGGTGAGTGAGAGCTGCGAGCCCACGGGAACTGTGTAGGTGAGGCCGCTCTCGGGCTTTTCTGCCGCGATGCAGGTGCGAGTGTCTCCGCTGAGCTTGTAGAGCTGCACGGACTCGCCAGTGACTTCAACGAGGTTGCGCATGATTGGTGCGGCGGCAGAGAGCAAACGGGGGGAGGAGTGCCCTGAAAAGTGGGAGAGTGCGCGGCCGATCGTCCATTGTCCGTCCTCTGTCCTTGCTAGGACGTTATGCACTTCCAGTGCAGTGGCTATTCGGTGAGTCGTCGCTCGGGGCAGTCCGGTTGCTTCGCTGAGCTCGGCGAGGGTTTTGTCGCCGCCTGCGACCGCTCGTACGATGGAAATCGAGCGATCGAGCACTTTAATTCCAGAGTCTTCGCTATACTGTCTCACGTCATGGATTCTACCATCTCACTCGGTGGGAGGTGGTTGCGACTGTTGAGGAGGAGCAAGATGGGCCAAAAGCCATTAACGCTGGCGGAAAAAGTGTGGCGTGACCACGTGGTCACCCGTGGAGAGAACGGTCAGCCTGATCTTCTCTACATCGATTTTCAACTCCTGCACGAGGTGACGTCACCGCAGGCATTTGATGGTTTGCGCCTCAACGGGCGCCGCATGCGACACCCCGAGCTGCACCTTGCTACCGAAGATCACAACGTGCCAACCACGGGCATCGTTTCTGGCGAGCTGACAGAAATTAGCGACCCGACCTCGCGCACCCAGGTCTCGACGCTGCGAAAGAACTGTGAAGAGTTCGGCGTTGTGCTGCACGAAATGGGCGATGAGGAACAGGGCATCGTCCACACCGTTGGTCCGCAGCTGGGCATTAGCCAGCCGGGCATGACGATTGTGTGCGGCGACTCGCATACGTCGACGCACGGCGCGTTCGGTTCGATCGCCATGGGTATCGGTACCTCTGAGGTAGAGCACGTCATGGCGACCCAGACGCTGCCGCTGGCACCGTTCAAGACGATGGCGATTGAGGTCAGTGGAACGCTGCAACCTGGGGTGAGTGCGAAAGATTTGATCCTGGCAATCATCGCCAAGATTGGTACTGGCGGTGGCCAAGGGCACATCATCGAATACCGCGGCGAAGCCATTCGGAAACTTTCAATGGAAGCGCGCATGACCATCTGCAACATGTCCATCGAGGCAGGCGCCCGTGCCGGCATGGTGGCACCCGATGAGACGACATTTGAGTACGTTAAGGGACGTCCCTACGCGCCGAAGGGGAAGGACTGGGACGACGCAGTGGCGTACTGGAAGACGCTGCCAACTGACCCCGGCGCGAAGTTCGACACCGTCGTAGAGATCGACGCCTCGACGCTCACCCCGTTCGTCACCTGGGGTACCAATCCCGGCCAGGGCTTGCCGCTGAGCGCCTCTGTTCCTGACCCTGAGGACTTCGGAGATGACAGCGCGAAGCAGGCCGCGGAAAAAGCATTGCAGTACATGGGGTTGACCCCCGGCACGCCGTTGCGTGACATCAAGATTGATACAGTCTTTCTGGGATCGTGCACGAACGCGCGCATCGAAGACTTGCGCGCCGCTGCAGAGGTTGTGCGCGGCCAAAAAATCGCAGAGGGGACCCGCATGCTGGTTGTGCCGTCCTCTGCCAAGGTCAAGCAGCAGGCGGAAGAAGAAGGCCTGCACGTAATATTTGATGAGTTCGGTGCAGAGTGGCGTACCGCGGGCTGCTCTATGTGTCTGGGTATGAACCCCGACCAGCTTGCCCCTGGAGAGCGCAGCGCTTCGACGTCCA
Organism: Corynebacterium sp. UMB10321; assembly: GCF_030228725.1. Classification (NCBI taxonomy): domain Bacteria; kingdom Bacillati; phylum Actinomycetota; class Actinomycetes; order Mycobacteriales; family Corynebacteriaceae; genus Corynebacterium; species Corynebacterium sp. UMB10321. The sequence continues at coordinate 107,019 of NZ_JASOZC010000005.1, forward strand.
ACCGAAACTTCGAAGGCCGCCAAGGACCTGGGGGTCGGACGCACCTAGTTTCGCCCGAAGTTGCGGCAGCTACAGCAGTACTCGGTCACCTCGCCGCACCCGCAGACATCACTTCCACCGCCAACGCACAGTAGTCAGGAGCTGAACACGATCATGGAAAAATTCACAACCCACAGTGGCGTCGCAGTTCCGTTGACGCGGTCAAATGTGGACACCGACCAGATTATTCCCGCCCGCTACCTCAAGCGCGTGACCCGCACGGGGTTCGAGGACGGCCTGTTTTCAAACTGGCGTACCAACGAACCTGACTTTGTGCTGAACAACGAGGCATACAAGGAAGGGTCGGTACTGTTCGCCGGCCCTGACTTCGGCACTGGCTCCTCCCGCGAACACGCGGTGTGGGCTCTGCAGGACTACGGGTTCCGGGCGGTATTTAGCCCACGGTTTGCTGATATCTTCCGAGGCAACGCGGGCAAGGCGGGCCTTCTAGCTGGCATCATGTCGGAGTCTGACATCGAACTGATCTGGAAGCAGCTCGAGCAGGCACCAGGCACTGTCGCTACTGTTTCATTGCCGGACCGCACCGTCACAGTCGGGGAGAGTACCTACTCGTTCGACGTCGACGACTACACGCGTTGGCGCCTGAGCGAAGGCCTCGACGATATTGGGCTGACGCTGCGAAACGAGCAAGCCATCGAGGAATACGAACAGCAGCGTCGCCCGTTTTACCCCGCTACTTCTCTTCGGTAGCAGGGGTGCCGAGACGTTCGAGAGCTGAAGGTGCGAACGTCGATAAGAAGTCGCGGACCGACGTTGTGATGCCGTGAATAGCAGACGAAACGTGGTCCGCGAACTGCTGGTCGCTGTACTCCCAATAGCCCGGCATGACATACGCAACGCCCAGAGCGGAGACATCGCGCTTCTCGTCTTTCATTACGACGAGCGATGGGAATGCGTGGGCGTTGTTGTAGTCCTCGCACCACGTGAGCACTTCGTCGAAACGACTTGCGTCGACAGCATCGATTGAGACAGTAGAGACGAAATGCAGACTTGTATCGACCAGCTTCATCTCAAAGCCGATACCGGAAAATGCTGTAATGAGAGAGTTGTACTGCGTAGGCTCCCGGTACTCCCAACCGCGTTGGTCAAACAGCTTGCGAAGACGATCAAGACTTAACGGCTGTAGCTGTTGCATTTTACTGTTCCTTCTCCTGCTTGTACGGGTGCTTGTCTTTGAGATGCGCGAAGTTTTCGTCGAGCGCTTCCACCGCGTAGTGCATGATGGAGAAGTAAAACTGCAGCATTGACTGCAGCTGCTCGTCGCTGAAACCGTCGGAGGAGAAAAACGGTGCCTCAAATAGCGCAACCAGAGCACCGTCCTCGCGCTGAATCGGATGTGCACGAACGAGGGGCAGTGAGCGGTTCAACTCATTGATGCTGAGACGAAGATTGCTCTTATCTGCATTCATCTTCGCGGTTCCAAGCCACTGGCTGGTGATCTTGAATCCGATGTCCTTGACTTCAAAGAAGCACATGATCGACGGAAACGCGGTGCGGGTGAGGCCGTCCTCGGAACTGCGGAAATACTGCAATTCAAGCGCATCGAGTGCCGCTTCGATTCGTTCTTGGGTAACTGGCTGCAACTGGGCAGTCCTTTCTTTTTCTAGGCGAAGTGTCCTTAGAGCACCGGTAGTGGAGATGGCATGTAGTCGGCGCCGATGAGTTGCCCATCGTTAAAGGACAGTACCCATACCGACGCCTTCTTCGCCAGGATCGGCGAATCGATCGGCAGACGACCGTCGGCCGAAAGCGCAGCAATCATCTCAGGGATGACCCCGCCCTGCGAGCACACAACGTGTGTGCCACCGCGTTTGATGAGCGCATCAAAATCTGCGCGGGCGGCTACCTGGTTCTCCTGCCACGCGATTTCACCGAAGGTGGCGTCAATCGTGATGTCTTTACCGAGTGCCTTCGCAAGTGGGATCAGTGTCTGCTCGCAACGCAACGGCTCGGCAGAATACAGAGACTCAGGAGCGAACGCCTGCAGCAGCGGCACAAGCGCCTTCGCCTGGCGCTTGCCCTTCTTATCGAGCGGCCGACGACTATCGTCGTGCTTCCAGGCCTCCTTGTAGTTCGCACGAGCGTGGCGCACGTACAGAATTCGGGTGTCAGCGGGGGTGGCGAAGCGCTTCGCAGCTTTCAGCAATACTTGCCTGTCGAGCTCGTAGCTCATCACCTGCGTCGCATCGTCGATCTTGAGCCAGCGAATCTCGTCGACTTCATTGTTAGGGGTGAACTCGCCGCCGACTACCTTGCCGGTCCAGTAGTACACAACCTTCGTCGTGTTCTTGACTGGATACACGGTTTTGCCAATCAACTTTCCCAGCCGGACTTCGTAGCCAGTTTCCTCCTGAATTTCGCGAACGGCGGTGGTAACAAGGAACTCGTCCGGATCCACCTTGCCTTTGGCGAGCGACCAGTCGTCGTAGTGTGGGCGGTGGATACAAGCGACTTCTATAGAATCCGGATGCTCGAGATCGCCACGCCACAGCACAGCACCCGCGGCGAGTGTTGTCTTCTTGAACTCTCGACGCGGATGGCGGGGGACTTCTTGGTGGCGTCCGGTAATGAACATTTCTCCGAATTGGTCTTTGTGTTGTTCGTGGAGCTTCGTTGAACGTGACATACTTTCTATCTTTACGCACTTTGCAGGTTTTCGCTGCAGCGACAGGTCAGCGGGCTGATTGTGGATATTGGCGGTAGAAAAGTGCTAGCGTGAAACGGTTCATGCAGACAGGAATGGCGGTGGCACAAGTGGTAAACGTAGCGGTAATGGGTGCAGGTTCCTGGGGGACAACCTTGGCCAAAGTGTTTGCCGATGCCGGCAACATGGTGCAGCTGTGGGCACGCCGGGATGAGCTGGCGAAGACCATGCAGGAGAGTCGGGAGAACCCCGATTACCTGCCGGGGATTGCGCTGCCGGACGGGGTCTTCGCAACGTCTGACGCGGAAGCGGCACTGCAGGCTGCCGATATCGCTATTTTTGCTGTGCCGAGCCAAACCATGCGCCAGAACCTGGAAGTGTGGGCCCCGCTGCTGCGTACTGACACCACGCTGTTGTCCATTTCGAAAGGCATTGAGACCGGCACATACATGCGAATGTCGGAGATCATCGCTGAGGTTACCGGCGCAGAGGAGAACCGAATCGCGGTGCTCAGCGGGCCAAACCTTTCCCGCGAGATTGCTGAGGAGCAGCCGGCGGCCACCGTCATCGCCTGCAGTGACATCAACCGTGCGAAGCTCGTGCAGGCGGCGTGTGCGACGTCGTACCTGCGCCCGTATACGAACACTGATGTTGTCGGCTGTGAGATCGGAGGTGCGACGAAGAACGTCATCGCGCTTGCCTGTGGCATGGCTTCTGGCCAGGGGCTAGGGGAGAACACGCTGGCAACGCTTATTACCCGTGGTTTGGCTGAAAGTACGCGTCTAGGCCAGGAGTTGGGTGCCGACGCCCGGACGTTCGCAGGCCTGGCGGGCATGGGGGACTTGGTTGCCACGTGCTCCTCGCCGCTGTCTCGTAATCGAACTTTCGGTTCTGCGCTGGGGAAGGGTGCCACGATTGAAGAAGCGAAGGCTGCGACGAAGGGCCAGGTTGCTGAGGGGGTTATTTCCTCACGCAGCATTTATCAGCTCGCCGAGCGCCACGGCGTGGACATGCCGCTGACACAAGCCGTTTTCGCGGTGTGTCACCAGGGTGTGACGGTGGAGGAGACGATTGCTGCGTTGATGGGTCGGTCGAAAAAGTCGGAGTAGACACCAGGTAATGTGTCAGCTGTGATTCGTATTGCAGTAGTCTACGGTGGTCGTTCCACCGAGCATTCAATTTCTTGTATTTCTGCCGGCTCCATCATGGCCCACCTCGACCCCGAGGTGTACGAGGTGTTTCCAGTAGGTATTCGCTGGGATGGTACTTGGGTGCGCGGGGAAATCGACCCAGTTGGCGGAGAGGCGCTTCCCGAAGTTCGTGGTGGTGCAGAGATCGCGTTGAGCATTAACCCTTCGCGCCGCGGTGAGTTTACTGATGTCGCCACCGGCGAGACCGTCGCGCAGGTCGACGTTGTTTTCCCGGTCCTGCACGGGCAGTTTGGTGAAGACGGCACAATCCAAGGCATGTTCGAGCTTTCGGGAATCCCGTACGTGGGGCCAGGCGTCTTGGCGTCCGCGAGTGGCATGGACAAGGAGTACACGAAGAAGCTCGTGGCACTTGCCGGAATTACAGTGACTCCGGAAGTGATTCTCCGCGGAGGTGAACTGCTGCTCGATGAGGATAAGCAGCGCCTAGGCCTTCCAGTGTTCGTCAAGCCCGCTAACGGTGGATCGTCGATTGGTGTGTCCAAGGTGACCACGTGGGAAGACTTCGATGCCGCACTGCATCAAGCGTACGAGTGCGACTCGAAAGTGATCGTCGAATCGGAGCAGGTCGGCGACGAAGTCGAGGTTGGAGTTCTGGAGTTTCCCGATGGCCGCATCGAGGCTTCCGTGCCGGCCAAACTCAATGGAACTGATGCCTCCGCAGAAGGCTTCTACGGCTTCGAAACGAAGTACATGGAAGAGGGAGTTACAGCAACAATCCCCGCGCCTTACGACGCCTCTTTGATAGCTACCCTGCAGGACCAAGCAGTCCGTGCATTCAATGCACTGAACTGTAAGGGATTGGCACGCGTGGACTTCTTCGTCACCGACAAGGGTCCTGTGCTCAACGAGATCAACACCATGCCGGGGTTCACCGCAATTTCGATGTACCCACAGGTGTGGAACGCAAGCGGCATCGACTACCCGAAACTGCTCGACACTCTGGTCCGCACTGCGCTGCGGGCAGCCGACGGCGCAACGGACTAAGACTTGCGTTCGGGGACGTGCTTCTCGACGAGCTCGGTCAGCGTGGTGATGACCTCATTGCCCTCACCTGAGGGCACAAAGGCCGCAACGTTGACCTCTCGCCCGAGCGCGTACCACGTCGACGAGGTGGTACCAGTTGCAGTGATGGTGTCCTCAAACCAAGGGATCCCGTTGATCTGTTGCAAGGTCGCTCCGGCCTCGTAGTGCTCCGGGTCGTTCACACCACAACGCAGCACAATCGGTTCGTGGCCGAGCTGCGTCCAGACTGCAGTTTGCGGCGAAGCCACTTTGTTCTCAGGAAGCCGTTTATAGCCTTCGACGAGCGATTCAGGAAGCGCAGCAAGCAATCCGCCGCATGCGTTTGCTCCACTCCCGTCCGTTGAATGCGTCGCTGGCTGCAGCTCAGAGAGCGGCGCCGGGTTGCGGGGAAGATCGCGCTGCGGCAGCGCACTCACGTTAATCTCGTCCACTGGCGTATCTGCCCTGCCGAGTCCCTCCGCGTCGGTAGTCACGGCGACTACCGGCCAACGGTCCGCGCTAAACCACGTGACCATGCTTGAGCCTGGGGTGGCGTCGTCAATTCTGATCCACTCTGCACCATTGTGGGAGGACACCGGGGTGTACTCGGTGTACTGCAGGGGCATTTCCACGCCGCAGCGCAGCGTGACGCGTCGAGTTGAAGAGGACTGCCACGCGGCAGCACCTGCCGGAGCCGGGGCGGCGAGCTCCGCACGCTTGTGCCCAAGCACCTTTTCAGGAAGGCTGTCCACGAGCGCAGCGCACTCGGGTGAATCAGCCTCGGGGGAAGGCAGCTCAGTCATCGCCACAGGCTGCAGTGCCACCTGCTGGAAAAAATACCGAGCACCCACAATGACGCCCAGAACAAGCGCCACTGCGAGGCCCAAACTGATGTAGACCGCTGTACGGTTAATCTGTGAATCATGCAACGCGCCAGTGGAATCTTTCATGGCGTACAAGTCTACTGAAAGGCGCACTTTGGTGAGTAACGTCGGCTTTCCCACGCACGGCCCGACGCTCCGGGAGGTGGGAGAACAAGCAACGATTGACGCCATCGTTGGTGCATCGCCATCGCCGCTCAACGGTGATGACGCAGCAGTGCTCGAATCGCACACGCCGAATAGCCGCGCAGTCGTAACAACGGACATGCTTGTGGAGGGACAGCACTTTCGCTTTTCGACGACCACCCCTGCTTTGTTGGGGCGCAAAGCCATCGTGCAAAACTTCGCCGACATCGAGGCGATGGGTGCTCGCCCCGTTGCCGCGCTACTCGCGCTCTCGGCGCCTCCGGACACCCCGCTCGCCGTCGTGAGTGAGCTTGCACGAGGGATCCATCTCGAATTGGAGCGATACTCGAGCGAACTCGTCGGCGGGGACATCACGAGTGGGAACCAACTGACGATCGCGATTACCGCGATTGGTTCGTTAGGAGGCAGTTTGCCGCCACTGCGCTTGAGCCAAGCGCGTCCGGGGCAGCGAGTGATAGCGCACGGGAAAATCGGCTATTCTGCTGCAGGCTTTGCACTACTGGAGTCCGGACGGGAAATCCCGGAACGGCTTGCGGATATCGTACATGCGCACCGTTGCCCGCAACTGACTCCTGGGCGCGGGGTTGTTGCACGAGCAGCAGGGGCTACAGCCATGACAGACAACTCCGACGGGCTACTGCACGATCTGGGCGTGATAGCCCGGGCCTCGAACGTGGGGATTAACATCTCGCGCGCCGCTGTAGCCCCAAGTGATCAGCTGCGAGAAGCCGGTGAGTTCCTAGGCGTCGACCCATGGGACTGGGTACTCAACGGGGGAGAAGACCACACATTGCTGGGCACGATCGATGGGGACGCACCCGTGGGGTATCGTTCGATCGGTACGGTCACACGCAAAGTCGGCGTGGAAATCGACGGCGTCGCACACACCGCGCGCCATGAATGGGAGCCTTTTTCATGAACTTACCCGTCCACCCTTCCTGGCAGGAACCGCTGGCGGAAGTAGAACCTGCCATCCACGCGATGGGAGACTTTCTCCGCGGTGAACCCGCGTACCTGCCTGCCGGAAAAGACATTCTCCGTGCGTTTTCGACCCCATTTGAAGATGTCCGTGTGCTCATCTTGGGCCAAGATCCGTACCCGACGCCCGGCCACCCCATGGGTCTCTCATTCTCGACGCAGCCAGGCGTGAAACCGCCCCGATCGTTGGTAAACATCTACCAGGAGCTCAACGATGACCTCGGTATCCCCCCACGAGCCGACGGGGACTTGACCTCCTGGCAGCGAAACGGAGTCATGCTGCTCAACAGAGTACTCACAGTCCGGCCCGGCGCGCCGGCGTCACACCGCGGGAAGGGCTGGGAAGCAGTGACCGCACACGCAATCGCAAAGCTCGCTCAGCGTAATACTCCGTTGGTTGCGATCCTGTGGGGCAGAGACGCACAAACGGCGAAACAGTTCCTCGGGAGTACGCCAACGATTGAGTCCCCACATCCGTCGCCGCTGTCGGCGCGCCGGGGATTTTTCGGGTCGCGGCCATTCAGTCGGGCAAATCAGGCGCTCATTGCACAGGGTGCCTCACCTGTCGACTGGGCACTGTAGACTGTCTGACCATGGAAACAGCAACTGCACTCGATGGACCACGGCTCCTGTCCTGGGCTCGTCGGGCAGCGGCAGAACTCGAACGTCGCCGACACGAGATCAACCAGCTCAATGTGTTTCCCGTCCCGGACGCGGACACTGGTTCCAACATGGCGCAGACGATGGCGGCGGCTGTCGAAGAGGCGTCGAAAAGGTCTGATGCTCAGTCGATGCAGGAAGTAGCCGAAGCGCTTGCTGTTGGCGCCATTCGCGGCGCGCGTGGCAACTCGGGTGTTGTGCTGTCCCAGGTCATCAGAGGCGTCGCGCAAACCGCCGATGAAGATACTCGAAGCGGGCAGTTCATCGCGAACGCGCTTGCCCAAGCAGTGCAGTTTGTTGACCGCGCAATTGCCGAGCCGGTAGAGGGCACCGTGATCACGGTGCTGCGGGCAGCGTCGACTGCGGCAACGCAAGCGCTGCAGGAAACAGGGGGAGAAGCACCCGCGTTGAGCATCGCACAGGCTGCCGCCGACGCTGCGCAAACTGCACTCGCACGTACCCCGTCACAGCTGGAAGCGCTACGGGAAGCGGGCGTCGTCGACGCAGGAGGCACCGGCCTCGTTATCCTCCTGGAATCACTTGTATACGAACTCGACGGCCAACCCTACGAGGTAGCGCAGCCTGCCACACACGGAACGTCTCACGTGATCTCACACGCAAGTGGCAAGGCAAACCTGGAAGTCATGTTCTTCTTCGAAGGCGACATGGATGTCCTTGAGGGCGAACTGAGCACCATGGGCGACTGCCTTGTGATCGCTCGCAATAACGAGCGCAGTGGCAAAGTGCACATTCACTCCACCGAGGCTGGCGCAGTGATTGAGCGCGCGTTCGCCCGCGGTACCGTGACACAACTGCAACTCGAAGTGCTCCCGGATGAACCTGTCACGCAAACTCCCACAAGACTGGTTGTCGCAGTGACGCCTCCCGGATCACTTACTGATCTCTACGCGCAGGCAGGTGCGGTAACAGTCGCGCCGGGCGAGAATATTGTCGCGGACATCCTCGCCGCCGTCCACAAAACCGAAGCTCGCGAAGTTATTTTGCTGCCGAACGGACTGCTTGATCAGCGAAGCCTCGCCGCAGTGGAGAAAGCAACCCACGCCTTCGAACAAAGCATCACCCTGCTTCCTACCGTGCGGCTTGTTTCCGGTATCGCGGCGCTCGCCGTTCATGACCCAGCCCAACCACTCGCGACGGCAGCTTTCACCATGTCGGAGGCCGCCGGAGAAATGCGAACCGCTGTCCTCCAGCGCGCCCCTAAAGCCGGGCTCGTGCAAGGAGGGGCAGTCTCGAAGGGCGACATCATCGCCATGGCACACGGCGAAACACTCCTGATCGCTGACGACGCGATAGCCGCCGTCGAAAAGACCTGCAAGCGCCTCCTCGAGCCCGGTGGGGAACAAGTCACCGTACTCTTCGATACCGCATCACTGCGCGCCGAAGACCTCGCGGCACTCGACGACAAACTCGACGTCGACGTCATCGTTTTCCCCGCAGACGGGCTCGGTGCCGTCGCCGAGATCGGAGTCGAATAGGAAGTGCTAGGAAACATCGACCCCAGGCCGCTCAACCTCGTCATCCCCCTGAAACAAGCCAAGGCAATCACCAAACACCTTGGATACAGCACCTGCGGCGAGCTCCTCGAGCACTACCCACGCCGATACCTCCACTACGGCACCGCGACCGACCTTGCCACCATCAATGAAGGCGATACACTCAGCATCGTCGGCGAAATCACCGCTACCCAACGCATCCCCAACAGAAAACACCCCAACCGACCCATCTACCGAACCCACGTCTACGACGGCACCAACACCTTCACCGCAACATTCTTCGGCTCCAACTACGCCATGCGTGTGCTCAAAGAACACACCCGCGTCATGATGACCGGCAAAATCAGCACGTACCGCAACGAAATCCAGTTCCAACACCCAGACTTCGTACTACTCGACGGCCCCACCCAAGCCACCGGAGCACTACGACAACTCCAACACTTCGGAGACCTCGAAGCAATCCTCTCCGGACGCGAATGGCTCCCAATCTACCCGGCAACAAAACAGGTCAGCACCTGGACCATCATGGGAGCCGTCCACACCATCCTGCAAAGCCTCCCCACAGTCCCCGAACCCCTCGGCGCAAGCCCTGACGGATACATCGCCCGCGACAGCGCCATCCGCACCATTCACCAACCTGACACCGAAGGACCCGAACCCGCCCGCCGACGCCTCAAATACGACGAAGCCATGACCGTCGCACTCGCCATGAGCGTGCGACGCACCGACGCAAACAACCACAACGCTCCAGCCCTTCCCAAACAACCAAACGGCGAACAATCCCGACTCATTACACAACTCCCATTCCCACTCACTGGCGGGCAACAACGCGTCATCCAGGAAATCTCCACCGACCTGACTCACGCCCACCCAATGAGCCGCCTCCTCCAAGGAGAGGTCGGCTCCGGCAAAACTATCGTCGCACTGATCGGCATGCTCCAAGCGGTTGATAACGGCGCTCAAGCAGCCCTGATCGCACCTACCGAGGTGCTCGCGCAGCAACACGCACGATCGCTTACAGAGACACTCATGCGCGCCGGGCTGCACACGACTGTGGTGCCACTCACAGGCTCCATGCCGACGGCACTGAAGCAAGATGCCCTCCTCAAGATTGTCTCGGGTGAGGCGGACATAGTCGTGGGCACCCACGCGCTGATTCAAGACAGCGTGGAGTTCTTTAACCTTGGCTTCGTCATTGTCGACGAGCAGCATCGTTTTGGCGTGGAGCAGCGCGACCGACTTCGCGCAAAGTCAAGGGCGCAGACTCCGCACTTACTCGTCATGACAGCGACGCCGATCCCGCGCACAATCGCAATGACCGTCTTTGGTGATCTCGAGGTCTCGGTGCTCAACGAGCTGCCAGGCGGAAGGAAGCCTATTCAGTCCTCAGTTGTTCCGGAGTTCAAGCCGACGTGGATTGCACGTGCGTGGGAGAAGATGCGAGAAGATGTCGCGGCTGGCCACCAGGTCTACATTGTGTGCCCGCGTATTGACGGCGAGGGTGGTGTCCTTGAGACTGCCGAGTGGTTGCGCGCTACCGAGTTCCCAAGCCTGCAAGTAGCCGTACTGCACGGCAAGATGCGTGCTGAGGAAAAAGACGCTGTGATGTCCGATTTTGCAGCGGGTGGCATTGACATCTTGGTAGCTACGACCGTCATCGAAGTTGGCGTAGACGTGCCGAACGCGACTGTCATGATGGTACGGGAATCAGAAAGCTTTGGCGTTTCACAGCTGCACCAGCTGCGAGGCCGAGTCGGGCGAGGCGGCAATCAATCTCTGTGTCTTTTCCATACACAGGCAGAAGAAGGCAGTGATGCCTTTCAGCGGGTCTGGGAGGTTGCTCAGACGAGCGATGGCTTTGCTCTTGCCGATCTAGACTTGCGCCACCGCCGTGAGGGTGACGTGCTCGGAACAGAGCAGTCAGGTATCCGTCGCACGTTTAAATTGATCGACTTGATTGAGGACTACGAGATCGTTACCAGTGCGTACCGCGATGCGGCCCGCTTTGTCGAAGAAGACCTTGAGAAGGCACGGGCGCTCAGTGCACACCTCCAAGATGAGGACTTTGTGTACCTAGAAAAGAGCTAAAGCTAGAGTGAGTACCATGAATCGCATCATTTCTGGTGAAGCCCGTGGGCGCAAGATTAAAGTTCCGCCGGAGGGGACACGGCCAACGTCGGACCGCGCGCGAGAGGGCCTCTTTTCCTCTCTGCAGGTCCGCTTTGGGTTCCCTGGGCAGCACGTCCTTGACCTCTTTGCCGGATCCGGCGCACTAGGGCTGGAGGCAGCCTCGCGTGGCGCTGAGGAAGTGGTGCTTGTGGAAGACGACCCGAAAGCGGTCGCGGTGATTGAGCACAATGCGGGCGTTGTCGGGCACTCGAACACCCGTGTCGAGCCCGTGAAAGTCTCCACGTATGTGGCGCGTGCTCCCAAGCAGCACTTTTCAATGGTGCTCGCCGATCCACCCTATGACCTTGCCGATGAAGCCGTGGCCGAAATGGTCACTGCGTTGCAGGAGCTACTCGTCGACGGCGCCGTGGTCGTCATCGAACGTCACCGCGAAAGCCCCGAGACCGCATGGCCGCCCGCGTTTACCCCTACGGGACAGAAACTCAAGAAGCGCTTGTACGGGATCGCACGGTTCGATATGGCAGTGTATACAGCCCCCTCAGACGCTCAGGAGGAGTGAGTTATGGCCCAATCGTTAGCTTCGGCCCGTAACGTTGCGGTGTGCCCCGGGTCGTTCGACCCCTTCACGAACGGGCACCTGGATATCGTAGACCGTGCTCGACGCCACTTCGACGAAGTAGTCGTTCTGGTAACTGGGAACCCAACCAAGAAAACTGGAATGTTTACAGTGGCGGAACGAGTCGCCTTGATCCAGTCCGCCGTCGCCGACATGCCGGAGGTGAAAGTAGACAGCTGGGGTGGGTTGTTGGTCGACTACACCAGCGCACACGGCATTACTGCCCTGGTGAAAGGCTTGCGATCGTCACTTGACTATGAGTATGAGCTGCCAATGGCGCAGATGAACCGCCGCCTCACCGGTGTTGAGACGTTCTTCTTGCTCACTGACGAGAAGTACGGCTACATTTCGTCCTCGCTATGCAAGGAAGTCGCCCGCTTCGGAGGCGATATCGGGGGACTGGTACCTCCCGCGGTTATGCAGGCGATGAACGAACGCCTGCGCGAAGTAAAGTAAAAGCCCGGAAGATCAGCCAAGAAGATCTACCGGGCTCCGATTGGGCGCTCAAGCTAGAATATCGTCGAAAGGAAGGCTTTCGTGCGTTCCTTTTGAGGGTTGTCGAGCACCTGTTCAGGGGTGCCGTACTCGACGATCTGACCGTCGGACATGAATGCAACGTGATCTGCGACCTCGCGCGCGAATGCCATCTCGTGCGTGACCACCAACATCGTCATACCGTCTTGCGCAAGTTGCTTCATCACCCGCAACACTTCACCAACAAGCTCCGGGTCAAGTGCGGACGTGGGCTCGTCGAAAAGCATGAGCTTTGGATCCATCGCGACCGAACGAGCGATAGCGACTCGCTGCTGCTGACCACCTGAAAGCTGGATCGGGTAGGCGTCCGCCTTCGATTCGAGACCGACCATGCGCAGAAGCTCCATCGCACGGACCTTTGCCTTCTCCGGCGACTCGCCCTTGACATGGACCGGAGCTTCAATGATGTTGTCGAGCACGGTGCGGTGCCCGAACAAGTTAAAGCTCTGAAAGACCATCCCGATGTCCCGGCGCTGGACTGCGGCATCCTTCTCGCTCATCTCATAGAGCGTGCCGTTCTTTTCGCGGTACCCGATCAGATCACCATCAACGTACAGGCGACCAGCAGTGACCTTCTCAAGATGGTTAACGCAGCGAAGGAATGTGGACTTGCCGGAGCCGGAAGGACCGATCAAACAGGTAACAGAACCCGGAGCTACTTCGAGGTTGATGCCCTTGAGTACTTCCAAGCTGCCGAAGGACTTCCATACGTCAACCGCTTGGATCATTGGCGTTTGGGCGGGGGAAGAAGATGTAGGAGAAGCCATGGTTACCGTTGGTTCCTTTCTGGAGCTTCAATGATCTCGACGTTGTTTGGAATTGTGCCTTCGGCGTCGGCCAAGCTAGCGAGCTGCCGGGCAGTTAGCTGGCGGGTTGCGCCCCGGTCGAAGTAGCGCTCCAGGTAGTGCTGCGCGACCATCAGCATGGAGGTGATTACCAAGTACCACGTTGCTGCCACAAGCAGCAACGGAACCGGCTGGAACAGCGCTGCAGCGATATCCATCGAGCGGCCGTACAGCTCCAGGGAGTAAGGAACCGCAACAACCAACGAAGACGTCTTCAGCAAGGAGATAAATTCATTTCCTGTCGGCGGAATGATAATGCGCATCGCTTGGGGAAGAACTGTCCTAGTCATGGTCTGGGACCAGCTCATGCCCAGCGACTTCGACGCTTCAATCTGTCCTTCTGGAACAGCGGAGACACCCGAGCGGACAATTTCCGCCATGTAGGCGGCCTCATTGAGGCCCAGACCAACGACGGCGAGAGCAAATGCGGAAGAGGTGAACGGATCGAGGGAGATTTGCGTAAACCCGAGATTGATGGAGTCGTAGATCGCACCGATCAGGCCCCAGAACATCAACTGAACGTACACGGGGGTACCGCGGAAAATCCAGAGGAAAACCCAGCTTACGGTGCGAAACACCGGGTTGGGACTCATACGCATCACGGCAAGGAGCACACCGCCGACCACGCCAATAAGCATCGCGAGGACCGTAATCGCAATGGTGTGTAGAGCAGCTACCGCGATTCGAGTATCGAAGAGGTACTGCGCGTATGTGTCCCACCCGTACGCTTCATTCTTGGCTGCGCCAATAATAAACCAGACAACGAGGGCGCCGAGCAGGACCGCGAGCGCCCACCGTCCTGGGTGCCGTAACGGTTTCGCTTCAATTCTGGCAGGCCGACTTTGGCTAGTAGATGGTGTAGTCATGGTCTGTTACTTCCATTCTGTAAGGGGCTGTTCGTTAATAAGCGCGGTATCGAGCAGGCCAGTTCGTACGTTCCACTGCGCCAAAATGCGTTCGTAATCGCCAGTGTCGATGAGATGCTGCATTGCGTGGGCAAGCGCAGTGCTCAGACCTGAGTCTTTTGGCACCGCGATTCCGTATGGTGCTGCGTCGAACATGTCACCCACGAGCTCGAGCTTCCCGTCGGACCGTTCAACCGCCCAAGACGTGACAGGGGAGTCAGCACTAAAGGCATCTGCACGGCCAACCAGTGCCGCGAGCGCCGCGTTGTCAGAGGTGTCGAACGACAGGATGGTGATGGGTGGTTTTCCTGCTTCAATACAAGCATCATTCTTCGGACGCACGTCATCGGTCTCGGAAACGGTTGTGCGCTGAACCGCGACTGTGAGACCACAAGCATCCTCAGGGTTCACGTGCGTACCGGTGAGTTGAGCCCACTGGATTCCTGCGAAGAGGAAATTAACGAACTCAAAGCTTTTGCGGCGCTCTTCGTTATCAGTAAATCCAGACATGCCAGCGTCAAGGCTGCCGGCCTGAACCGCAGGTAGGATCATAGAAAAATCCATCTCCTGTGGATCGAATTCGAGACCCATGATTGAGGCAAGCGCGCGCCCGAGGTCAAGCTCCAGCCCGATCAAATTACCTTGTGAGTCTTTGAACTCGAAGGGGGCGAATGGTGGGTTGGCGCCAATTGAGAATTTGCCGTCTCTCGAGACATTCTCGGGGACCATCGCCGCAATCTCAGGAACGGTAGCAGGCTCAATAGGCTCCCAGCCATCTGGGTTGCCACCTTCCACGTTGGTTACGCAGCCACTGAGAAGACCAACGCCCATCATCAACGTGAACGCGCTGAGGACCCTCGTCGCCTTGCCAAAGCGTTTGTATTGGTTCATTGTTTTCGACCTTGTTTGGGATTGTTTCTAGCGTGGGGTTGGAAGCGATCGCAGCCCACGCATGATGAGCTCTACCGTTTGTCCAACCAGAAACACACTCAACATTGCGAGAAGCACTGGTGCTGTCGCTTGGCTTGAGCCCTGAGAACTTTGAGCAAAATTACCAGTGAACAATCCACGGACCATATTCGAAGATCCCTGTACCTCAGCTTTAGTCCATTCGAGCGGGTTTGCGGTGCTTGGTATCGACGACCCCTTCGCCCATCCCTGAACAAAGTCCTTGCCCTCGCCCTCTGGCATGTCATCAGTCCATTTGAGGAACAGTTCAGAACTGGAGATTTTCTGCACGGGGTTCTTTTCGGGCGGAATGTAGAGAGGGTCTTTCTCTGGGTCTTGATCCAGGGAGCTCTTCTTTTCGCCCTCGGACGCGCTAGAAGCTTCACCGGCGTCTTTATCAGAGTCTATCGAACTTGTAGCAGGTGCTTCGGGGGCTGGGATTTCCGCAAGTGCGGAAGGGCTAACCACCGAAGCCGTTGCAATGAGAGAAGCCGCGGTGACCGCGGCCGTGATACGTTTGCGCATGAGTGAATAATACCCACTCGGACAGTTTTGCGCTAACAAATCGAAAGATTTTACCCCCAGGCAGTTCTGACCTGGGGGTTTACTAATCTAAGAGAGGGAAGAAGTGGTGATTTTATCTATTCTTCCGAAGTTGTAATATGCGGCACAGGCTCCTTCTGGGGAAACCATGCAGGTACCAATCGGGGTGTCCGGCGTACAGGCGGTACCGAAGACCTTGCACTGCCACGGCTTGATGTGGCCGGTCAGGACAGACCCGCACTCACATGCCGCGGGGTCTTCGACTCGGTTGCCGGGCACATCGAAAATGCGCTCCGCATCCCACTTGGCGAACTCTTCAGAGATGGCCATTCCGGAATGGGGAAGGGTTCCAAGGCCACGCCACTCGAACTCGTCCCGTATATCGAAGACCCTATCCAAGAGTGCTTGCGCTGAAGGGTTGCCCTCTGGGCGCACGACGCGGGCGTACTGGTTTTGGACGCGTGCTTTGCCCGCGGCAATGTCGCCCGACGTAAACTGCTCCAGCAACTGGGCAACGCCCTGAAGAATATCCAAAGGTTCGAAGCCGCAAACGGAGACTGGCCGGTTAAATTCTTCAGCCAGGAAATCGAAAGCCTTTGTGCCGACCACAGTTGCTACGTGGCCGGGTCCGATAAAGCCGTCAACCTCCGTGACGCCCCCGTTGGCGATTGCACGCAGTGGTGGCTCGATGGTCACATGGTTAGAAAAGACTGAGAAGTTTGGGATATCGCGTTGCTTGGCGGCGGTTAGCGTCACAGCGGTGGATGGCGTCGTCGTCTCAAAGCCAATTGCGAAGAAGATAACGTGCTTATCCGGGTTCTCCTCCGCGATCTTGAGAGAGTCCAGTGGAGAGTAGACAAAGCGAACGTCGCAACCACGTGCACGAGCCTGCAACAGTGACTCCTCGGAGCCTGGAACACGCATCATGTCGCCGAACGTGGTCAAGATAACGTCAGGCTGGTTTGCAAGCCAGAGTGCGTCATCGACCCTGCCCATTGGAATGACGCAGACTGGGCAACCAGGTCCGTGAACGAGGTCGATGGAGTCGGGGAGAAGATTTTCCAGGCCGTAGCGGTAGATCGTATGGGTATGCCCACCGCAGATTTCCATGAGCTTAATCGGGCGGTCGAGTTGCTTCGCCTGTTCCTCAATGGTTGCAATCAGTTGGCGAGCTGCGGCTGGGTCACGAAACTCATCGACGAATTTCATGTGGGGTCCTTTCTTAGGAACGTAGGGGACGGTGGCTTAGTCGATTCTTGAGGTTGTAAACGAATCGAGCTCGTCCTCAAACGTATTTGCGCCGAGTTGTTGAATCTGTTGCAGGGTTGTCGCGGCTTCATCCTCGTCAATTTTTGACAGCGCAAATCCTACGTGTACCAGCACCCATTCGCCGACCTCGAGTCCTTCTTCAACAAGAAGATCAGTGGAGATTGCACGGGTTACTCCCGAGATGCTGACTGTTGCGCGGGTGGGATCCTTAATTTCGACAACCTGCGCTGGTACTCCCAGACACATAAAGCAGAGCCTTCCATCGATTGCATTATTTTCACACTTTTTCGTGCTTATTCCGTTTTACATTATTGCCCATGATTTGTGCATTTCTAAAAGTACCCAGCAAGCTAACTATGCGCGTCACCCACAACCTTCAAGCCCCGAAAACCCAAAACACGGTACCGGCGGTAGAATTCACACACGGAACTATTCGTAGCAATTCCACACGGTGGCTAGTTGCGAAAATAAGAAAAGGAAAGTGCTGTGCAGCCTAAAAACCGCCTCAATGTAGATGAGTCCAAGGTCAATGACAACATTGCTCGAGTGCGTCGTCGTGGTGGACGCTTGAAGGATGAATATGTCACGCTCGCACACGGGGCGGGCGGAAAGGCGAGCGCGACACTGCTAGAGCAGGTATTTTTCGACGAGTACGGCAACGATCTGCTCTCACAGGGGGAAGACTCGACGCTGTTGGACCTCGATTTGAACGGCGGGACGCTGGCGTTTACAACCGACAGCTATGTGGTGAACCCGATAGAGTTCCCGGGTGGATCCATCGCGGATCTCGCGGTAAACGGTACCGTCAACGATCTTGCCGTGGGTGGTGCGGAGCCGAAGTATATTTCGGTGGGTTTCATTCTGGAAGAAGGGCTTGAAGTAGAGACGCTTCGCCGGATCGCGCAGAATCTCCGCACCGCAGCAGAACGCGCCGGAGTACAGATTGCGACTGGCGACACAAAAGTAGTTCCGAAGGGTGCTGGGGACAAGATTTATATCAATACAGCAGGCATCGGCGTAGTACCTGCTGGACGGGAACTCGGTTTTGCAAAAGTCAAGCCTGGTGACCGGATTATCGTTTCTGGCCCGATCGCAGACCACGGTATGGCGGTCATGATGGCCCGCGGAGACCTCGCAATCGAAGCACCGATCGAGTCCGACTCGCGCGAGGTCGCAAGTTTGGTGCGGGCGATGCTCGCCGATGCCCCCGAGACTCGTTGGATGCGTGACGCCACACGTGGTGGTCTAGCGACAGTCATGAACGAACTTGCAGAATCAACTGGCTACGGCGTTGCACTGCACGACGAGAAGATCCCTGTGCAGCCGATGACGCGCGCAGCTTGCGACATGCTGGGCATTGATCCGCTCTACGTCGCGAACGAAGGAACGTTTACGGCGGTGGTGCCGGAGGACCAGACCGACCAAGCACTCGCGGCGCTGCATGCAGCAGGCGCTGAAGGGGCGGCGGTGGTTGGAAAGATCGTCGAGGAACCAGCTGCAGCGGTAGTGTTGGTCACCGGCTTTGGTGGTACCCGTATGGTCGACAAACTGGTTGGCGATCCGTTGCCACGAATCTGTTAAGTTCCTGAGGCTGCATGGGTTCGCTACCGCGACCAGAGCCTTCCTGCGGCCGCCTGGCCGAGGCTGAGCCCGCCATCAGTGGCGGGCACTTTTTTATGCGTTAACACCGTCAATGATGGGCGTTGGTGCCGGAATACTTGCAAGATGTCGGTCATCAAAATGCGGTTGACGGCGCAGCCCCCCGTGATGCCAATGACCTCGGTAGCTTCTTCTTGGGCGGCGTCAATAAGCGAGCGAGCAACGAGTGTCGCTATGCCTGCGTGTGCAATCCGGGCAATGTCTTCGAAGAGGCGTGTTCCATCTAGGGTTGCGTTGATCACCCATTGTGCAAGATGCGGGAACGATCGAATGTCTTCGATTGCGTCAAGCGCTTCTGCCGACGAAAGGCGAGACTTGCCTGCGAGAGCCTCAAGCTCCATCGCTGCTTGCGCTTCGTAGCTCACCGATTGCTGAACCTGGAGTATCGATGCGAACGCGTCGAAGAGTCGTCCCATCGAAGTTGTTGCAGTGGTGCCGAACCCGCTGCTGAGCTGAGAGTCGACTAATCGCAACTCGTCTAGATCAACCTCAGGAGGCACGCTGAGGTCTTCGAGCTGCCAGCTATGCGCGAGACCGCGCGCAATCCGCCACGGATTTCGCACCGCTTTGTCGCCACCGACGAGGGAAAATGGTGGTAGGTGCCAGAGCCGCTCGGCGTTGCCATCGTCGGTTACATGAAGTATTTCGCCACCCCAAATGGTGCCGTCCGTTCCGTAGCCGGTGCCGTCGAGAGCTGCGACGACGGCGGGCGTCGATAGTCGCTGATGCTCAGCCAACAGTGACAGTGCATGTGCGTGGTGATGCTGGACCTCAATGAGCTCGACGTCACGCTGGTCAGCGTAACGCTGCGCCCACATCGAAGTTTGGTAACCAGGGTGCATGTCGCACACAACAACGTCGGGTTGTGCGCCTTGTATTGAGCAGAGCTGTTTTACCATTTTTTCGAAGTGCCGCTGAGCATCCCATGACCCCATATCGCCTACATGCGAGGAGACGTGTGCGTACCGCCCAACGGCTAGAGTCGCCGTGTTCTTGAGTTCGCCCCCTACCGCTAGGACAGTGGGCTTTCGCTCAGTGTCGAGCAGCATTGGAATCGGCGCCAGTCCGCGAGACCTCCGAACAAGCGTCGTATCGACGTAGACCGAGTCTTCCACGGGCACATAAATCTCACGATCGTGGAGCACAAACATGTCCGCGAGGTGCGTAAGTTTCCGAAGTGCCTCTTCATTAGTGACGCATAAAGGCTCGCCGCTGAGATTGCCCGAGGTAGCTACCACAGGTCGGTCAACCAACAGATGGTGCAGTGGCGAATATGGAAGCATGAGGCCTACTTCCCTCAAACCAGGCGCAATACCTTCGCAGAGTGCTCCTTCGTGAAGCGGAACAGACACGATCGGATGCGACGGCGATGCCAAAAGATCCTCCGCTTCTTTACTGAGTGTTGCAATGGATTTGGCGGCGTCGAGATTTGGCACCATCACCGCGAGAGGCTTGTCAGGTCGGCGCTTGCGCTCCCTCAGCTTTTCGACGGCCTCTTCGTTTTCCGCCGCGCACATCAGGTGAAAGCCACCAATCCCTTTGACCGCGACGACCGCACCAGATTCCCAGGCGTTTTGAATCTTGAGCACGAGCTCGTCGAATTTGCCGGGGTCCAATGCAAGCGCATCCGTTCGCGTTTCGGCGAGGACGGCACCGTTGGCATCCGTACACCACAAAGTAGGGCCGCAATGTGGGCAGCTTATTGGTTGCGCGTGAAACCGCCGGTCGTCTGGGTTCGTGTATTCTTCCTCGCATTGTGTACACATAGGGAATTCACGCATGGTGGTAGTCGCGCGGTCGTAGGGGAGCGAAGTAATGATGGAGAGACGTGGCCCGCAGTGTGTGCAAGTGGTGAATGGGTAGTGGTAGCGCCGGTTGTCTTGGTCATCAATATCGGCTAGGCAGGCTTCACACGTTGTCATGTCAGGGGAGATGAGTGTCTTTTCTCCCTCGACATGTTCTGACTCGACAATCCGAAACCCCGTTTCGCCGTATACGAGTGGGAGTGGAGACGTTTGGCTATCCAAAATGTGGGCGAGAGGCGGGAGCTCGTCGATAAGCGTCCTCTGCGCATTGTGGAGTGCTGATGGTTCGCCCTGAAACTCGATAAAGACTCCGCGCTCGTTGTTGCCGACAAGTCCAGTAAGGCCGAAGCGTTGTGCGATTCGCGCGACGTGCGGACGCATTCCCACCCCCTGGACAATGCCTTCGAGAAAGACGCGGACTCTGCTCTGTGCTCCCATGCTGCATACTCTACAAACTTCTTGAATAATCGCCTAGGCTAGGTGCTGTGCATGAAGTTGCATTAAGTCATCAGTTAGCGTCAGCAGTTCAGCGCGCAGCGCGCGGACGAACGGTGCTGTCGGTGCACCTCCGAATCGGTGCGCTGCGACAAGTCGTGCCGGAATCACTCGAGTATGCCTGGGGGTTCGTCACAAAGGGGAGCCCCATGGAAAAGTCGGAGCTGCGGATCGACTGGGTTCCAGCCGAGATCGAGTGCAGCAACGGGCATCGAAGAATACTCGACCCCAATGAGTATCTCGACGTCCGATGCCAGGAATGCAACGCTCCCACGAGTGTGATTACGGGCGAGGAATTCGCTGTCGTAGACATTGATGTGACATCTGACCGTTAAGAAGGAGAAAAGAAGCATGGGACGTTTCCACCGCCACGACGACGGGACTGTTCACAGCCACGATCATTCGCATGATCACACGCACCACCACGAACACGATCACCTCCACGTGGGAGTAGATGCGGAGCACTCTGAGCACGGAGACCACACTGGGTATGACACTGGACGTGAACGCATCGCGGTGCTTGAGGATATTTTCACGGAAAACGACGTAAAAGCGGCCGCAAACCGTTCCGCGTTTGAAGAGCACGGCGTGGTTTGCATCAACGTGATGAGCTCCCCGGGAGCAGGAAAGACGACGCTGCTGCGTAAAACCTTGGAAGCGCTCGCGGACAAAATCCGTTTCGGGATTGTAGAAGGTGACATCGAAACTGCGTTAGACGCAGAGCGCTTGGAAAACCTCGGTGCACAGGTAAGTCTGCTCAATACCGGGAACGGGTTTGGGGGCGAGTGCCACCTCGATGCTCCGATGGTTGCGCATGCTTTAAAGGGGCTCAACCTCGATGATGTCGATATGGTGCTGATTGAAAATGTTGGCAACCTAGTGTGTCCGGCTGAATTTGAAGTTGGAGAGCATCATAAGGTAATGGTTGCCTCAGTTACCGAGGGGGAGGATAAGCCGCTGAAGTACCCGGTCATGTTCCGGAGTGTCGAAGTGGTCGTCGTAAACAAGGTTGACCTGCTGCCTTACCTGAATTTCGATCTCGATCTGTTCAAGGAAAATCTTGAGAAGGTGAATCCTGGAGTGAAGGTAATCCTTACCTCAGCTACAACGGGGGAAGGATTAGGCGAGTGGAATGAGTGGCTTATGTCCCAATCGGGGGTAGATTTCTAGCCCTGCCGACTTCACGACACCGGAATTACTTTCATGTCTTGATACCCTGGCCCTATAGATGCGTTAAGCATGCAGCTTGACCGCTGATGGAATCTGTACACGTTCATTTGAGGGGTATGGGCCGGAGTATGTGCCGGCACATGGCTCTCGCATGAGAGGGAAAATCGATGCTTCTACAAGACACTTGGCAGAGTGGAACGCTTTGGGAAAACCTGTCGAAGAAGGGGGTGAAGCGTCGAGACTTCCTTAAAATGTGCAGCTCTATGGCTGCAGTGTTTGCAGTGGGTGCGCCGCTTGCCTCACGCGCCAACGCTGAAGAGACTGAGGTAATTGCCGAGGCGCTCGGTGATGTAAAGAAGCCAATGGTTGCTTGGCTTCAGCTACAGGAGTGCACCGGCTGTATGGAGTCGGTGCTTCGTTCCGGTTCCTCCACAGTTGAGGACCTCGTCTTGAACCAGCTGTCGATGAACTACAACGAGCTCGTGATGGCTGCATCAGGGCACGCAGCCGAGCAGGCACTGGAAGAGATGAACAAGGAACCGCACATCCTGGTGGTCAACGGCTCTGTTCCAACTGGTGCAGGTGGCGCATACTGCCAGATCGGCGGCAAGAGCGCCGAGCAAGTTCTCCGCGAAGCCGCAGAGAACGCAACCGTAATCCTTTCCGTAGGCGCATGTGCAGTGTATGGCTCAGTACAGGCTGCTCGTCCAAACCCGACCGGGGCAGTGGGTGTTGACGAAATTATCAAGGATAAGCCAGTCATCAACGTGGCTGGTTGCCCGCCTATCGGTGAAGTTATCACCGCAACAATCACCTACCTGCTGACGCACGGTGAGCCACCAAAGGTGGATGCAGAGGGTCGTCCACTCTTTGCGTACGATCAGCGCATTCACGATTCCTGCCCGAAGCGTCCACACTTCGATGCGGGCCAGTTCGTGCGCACGTTTGATGACGAAGGCGCTCGTAATGGCTGGTGCCTCTATGAAGTTGGTTGCAAGGGCCCATCGACCTTCTCGCCTTGCCCGATCATCCAATGGAACCTCAAGTCCGGCTGGCCGATCGGCGCTGGTCACCCGTGCATCGGTTGTACGGAAAAGGACTTCTTTGACCGGTTTACCCCGTTCTACGAGGAACTGCCGAATGTTCGTGCATTCGGTCAAGAAGCTTCCGCTGGCAAGATTGGCCTCGGCCTCATTGGTGTCGCCGCCGCTGGTACCGCAGTCCACGGCGCACTCAGCGTAGTCAAGGAGGTTGGCATCCGTCGCAAGAGTGGCGAAGTTCAGCCTCTTGCGGCCTTTGGCGAAGAAGACGGTCCCGAGGATATCTCGGCACTTATGGCAGAGGGTGATCAGGCGTTCGCGACCACCACCGATACTGATGGACACCACCGACCCAACCCATCCGCGTAGGCGGCGTTCACGACGATTGAAAGGAAAAGCAACTAAAAATGGCTGAAAGAGTTGTTGTAGACCCGTTGACGCGTATCGAGGGTCACCTCCGCATGGAGATGGAAGTCGAAGACGGCACCATCACCAACGCTTGGAGCGAGACAACGATGTTCCGCGGCATTGAGAAGATTGTAGAAGGTCGAGATCCACGCGACGTCTGGGCGTTTGTCGGCCGTATCTGTGGCGTTTGCACTGGTGTCCACTCCCTGGCAAGTGTTGTTGCCGTCGAAGACGCAATTGGAAGCCACATCCCAAAGCAAGCGCAGCTTATTCGTGACCTCGTCCTGACAAGCCAGGAAATCCACGACCATGTTGTGCACTTCTACCACCTGCACGCCCTTGACTGGGTGAACGTTGTCTCCGCAGCAAAGGCTGACCCAGAGAAGGCAGTCGAGTTTGCGAAATCGATTGGTTCAAACTGGAAGCTCAACTCCGTCGACAAGTTCCAGCAGGTGAAAGACACCTTGAACTCGGTTCTTGATTCCGGTCAGCTTTCTATCTTTACCGGTGGTTACTGGGACCACGAGGACTACCGTCTGCCACCAGAAGCAAACTTGATGGCGGTTTCGCACTACCTCGATGCGTTGCAGTTCCAGCGCTCGATTATCCGCATCAACACGGTGTTTGGCGGTAAGAACCCGCACCCGAACTTCCTCGTCGGGGGTATGGCCTGCACGATCGATCAGGATAAGTCAGAGACGGTCAACCAGGTTTCGATTGACCAAATCAAGAACTGGGTCGCAGAGATCCATGAGTTCATCAACGGTGTGTACCTGCCTGACGCAATGGCGATTATGGGCGTGTACAAGGACTACTTTGATATTGGTGCGGCTGCCCCGAACTTCCTCGCAGTTGGTATGGCTGGCGCAACAGTTCGTGGTGATCACATGGAGCGAACCATGGGGTACACGCACACGGACATCACTCCGGGTGTACTGCTCAACGGTGACTACTCCAAGGTCCATGAGCTCAATCCGGACCTGTTCAAGGAATACGTTTCCTCGGCATGGTTCGCACAGGATGACAAGAACGAAGGCAAACACCCATTTGAGGGCGACACTATCGCCGATTACACCGGTCCTAAATTGCCGTATAAATGGCTCGGCGATAACGAGGAGTACACCTGGTCTAAGGCACCGCGTTACGACGGCCACGTCGTTCAGGTTGGCCCAGTTGCCCGTATCCTGCTCGCATATGCTCAGAACGAGCCAAGCACGAAGCGCCTCGTTGATGATGCGCTGAAGAAGCTCGGCATTAAGCTCGAACAGCTGAATTCGACCGGTGGCCGTACGCTGGCTCGTGCTCTGGAAGCTGTAACGACTTCTGAGGCCATGACCAATGTGTTGCTGCCCGAGTTCATCGAAGGATTGCGCAAGCGTGACTACGACGTCTTCGACTCCAGCAAGTGGGAACCTTCTTCCTGGCCGAAGGAATCAGAAGGCTTCTGCATGATGGAAGTCGCCCGTGGCTCTCTCAGCCACTGGACCAAGATCAAGGATGGTAAGACGGAGCGCTACCAGGCCGTCGTGCCGACCACCTGGCTGGCCGGTGGTCGTGATCCTGAGGGCAAGATGGGCCCATACGAGGAATCTCTGGCGAATGGCAAGCACCCGCTGGCCAACCCAGAGGAACCGCTAGAGGTACTTCGCACCATCCACTCGTTTGATCCATGCATGTCCTGTGCTGTGCACCTGCTGGACACGGAAGGCAATGAACTTGTGAAGGTGATCACGCAATGAGCACCCAGCTAAACCGTGCTTCTTCGAGCTCGGGTGGCGTGCCTGAGACTCGCAAGATCGCTCCAGATAAAAATCTGGTGTTGAGCGTCACAGAATCACGGCCGATAGACGATATCGGTGCGGAAACACTGTTGCGCCTGGCATCGTCGCAGCCGGCAAACTCGCCAGATCCTGTTGATCAGGCGCTGCTGCGTGCTGTTGACCCCGACTACGTCTACGGCACCGTGGAGAGCTTCAGCCCCGCGACGCCAAGCCGAAAGTACTCGCTTTCGGTCGTGCGTAACGCAAAGTTGCTCGGCGAGCGCCAGGACGTAGCGGTCATGCGTGGAGACCTTGCATCGGTAGTTCAAGCATCTGCATGGGATAAGCATGAGATGAAGACGATGATGCAGAACGTCGACACTGTTTCGAAGTTCGGCAATCGATGCATGGGTGTCGCCGTTGCACCTGTAGATGGCGACAAGACCGGTGAATTTGTACTCAAAGGCTATATTGCATTCGGCATCGGCGACCATGTCCGTCCGCGTCCTGTATCCAAGGGCGGCTACACCCGCATCGAGATGTGGCCGGTTGCACTGCGTTGGCAGCACTGGATCAACATGATTTTGATCATCATGATGACGATCACTGGTTACTACATCATGGATCCATTCTTCGGTCCTTCGAATGCTCACGATGCCGGAATGCTCATGGGCTGGAACCGTCTCATTCACTTCATTGCGGCCTTCGCGTGGATCGCACTGTCTATCTGGCGCCTTGCCATTATGGTGTTCGCTCAAACACGACAGATGAAGTGGCGGGCACTGTGGCCAGTGCGAAGCCAAGATGATCTGAAGTTGATGTGGGAGCAGACGAAGTACTACTTGCTCCTTACGAACGAACCGCCACCACGTGTTGGCCACAATGGTCTCCAGCAGACGGCGTACACGGGCATTTACGCTATGTGTATGGTGCAGATTTACTCTGGTCTTGCGCTTTTCGGTTTGCCAAAGCAGGATAGCTGGTTCTGGCGGCTCATGGCTGCACCCGTGGAATGGATCGGCATCCCATACTTCCGTTTGGTGCATGCATTGATCATGTTCATTATTTGGGCTTTCGTCATTCTGCACGTCTACCTTGTGTTCCGTGCCGATGCGACGGAGCGCCACGGTGGCCTGTCTGCAATGATCAACGGCGGTGTTTGGTTGCCGAAGGGCACGAAGCCGGTTGACGGCCCTGAGGTTGAGTAGAGTATGACGGTCACGAGGAAGCTTCGTCCTGCGCCAGATGTCCCGGTGCCATCGCCTGAGCTGGTGACGCTTGATGGCGTCACTATCAACGTCATTGGCATTGGAAACGAGATCATGGCGGATGACGCAGTTGGGCTGGCCATCCTCCGCGAGCTTGAGGCGGACCCGATCCAGGGCGTGAACTTCATCTATGGAGGAACGTCTGGCATGGAGATCCTACCCATGGTGCAGGACGCCGACTACCTGCTGGTGCTCGATGGGCTCAAACAGGGCCAGCCAGGTGATGTGGCTGTGCTCGTCGGTGATCAAATTCCGCGCCTATTGCAACAGCAGCTATCGCCTCACCAGGTGGGACTGCTGGACCTGTTGAGCGCCGCGCGCCTCACAGGTCAAGAACCCGACAACGTGGCGGTTGTGGGTATCACGGCGCGCGACGTCGAATTCCGTACATCGCTGAGTGAGGAGATCAGTGCTGCAATTCCAGAAGCAGTGCAGCGGGCCCGGCAGCTGCTAAAGGAATGGACAGCAGAAGCTACTCAACATCAACCCAAGTAACTTGGAACTCGTCACCCCCACGCAGATCTGCAGTGGGGGTGTCACACTTAGGGCATCGCAGCGCGAAGTATTCGTCAATCTCGACGGTATCTTCACATTGAGGGCACCAGACTGCCGCGGGGATAATGTCCAAGTCGAGCCGGGCGAGAGCACACGTGGTATCGACGCGTGCAAGGTCCCATGCTTGGCGAAGCGCATACACATCAACCCCGGAGCGCGTGCCTACTTTCATACCGACCGCCAGGACGTTTCGGCCGGGCACCGACTCGTTCACTGCATCGATTACCCCGCGAAGTAGACTCAATTCATGCATACCCCCATTATGTTCAATTGGGGTAGGCAACGCGAGTAAGGAGCATGGAAAATGTCAGAGAAGTTGTTTCTTGACGCCGTCATCGATCCGCTTGCAGCGACAGTCATTGTCGAAGGCGAGGGCAATGAACGCACCGCACGCTTTGACATCGCCGGCGTGCCGCGCGTAGACAAGCTGTTAGTGGGCAAGCGCGCGAGCGAAGTTCCGACTATCGTGACGCGACTCTGTGGGCTGTGCCCGGTAACGCACCACTTGGCGGGGATGCGAGCACTTGACCAACTTGTTGGCTCGAGCGATTCGATGAGCGAGCAGGCCGTGCAGCTCCGGCGCCTTCTTCATGCAGGTTCGGTTCTTGACACGCTCGCACCGCGCCTGCTGCCTGACCGCGGATTAGAGATCCGCAAATTTGCGAAGCTGGTGCTGCGTGCCGCCGGTTGTCCGGGTCACTTCCCCGATGTTGCGATTCCTGGGGGAGTTTGCGCTCATGCGGATGCTGATGCGGTCAAGCGCGCAGCTGAGGGCGTCTCGACGATCCGTAGTCTCTTGCCTTCCCAACCGGTTGAGCCTGTGGATCAGCATCCACCAAAGCTTGCAGACCTTTTTGCGTGTGATGCCGACGGCGCAGCAGATCCACTAGGAGAGTGCATTGCCGCGCGTTTCGAGGGTGAGCTGCATTTGTTCCCAGCGCATGATTTCTATGAGTACGTTCGAGAGCAGCACCCCGGTGCTATCACCCCGCGGCCCCAGGTACTTATTGACGGCCACTGGCGCGACTACCGGGTAGGCCCAGTTGCGCGATTCCCCCATCTGAGCGCGCGCGACGCCCAGTTTGCGCTCGTGCGCTCGGTACTCGACGATATCGAAAAGCTTTTGCAGGTTCCTGAGCTGTTGGCTGAGCCGGTCGTCGTCGATAATTCACTGCGCGATGGCACCGCAACGGGCATCGTTGATGGTCCTCGAGGCTTGTTGGTGCATCGCTATACTGTGGAAGACGGCAATCTGAGCGATTGCCAAATTTTGAGCCCTACCGCGCAAAATGAGGGATGGCTTGCTCGGATGCTCACAGAGGCATCGACTTCCGCGGAGATGGAGCATGCGATCCGTAGCGCAGACCCTTGCCTGCCGTGCACCTCGGCACCGGAAGGCGCCATGAACATCAACATTGAAAGGAAATGATGTAGCGATGTGTCTTGGAGTTCCAGCGAAAGTGCTGAGCACTGGCGACCTGTCCAGCCCCATGCCGATGGGGGCCATCGATATGAAGGGTGAGGAGCGGCCATGCTGCTTCGCATATCTCCCAGAAGTTGAGGTGGGGCAGTGGGTGCTCATCCAGAATGGATTCGCAATGGACGTCATTTCGGAAGATGACGCGCAGGCCTCGTTCGAGGCAATCGATGAGTTTGATCTGCTACCAAACCAACCCGGCTCTACTGTGCGCTGACCTTAACGGCGTCCGATTGTTGTTCTGCTCGCGCCGTGCGCTATATTGAGCAGGCACGCCCCAGTAGCCCAATTGGCAGAGGCAACGGATTCAAAACCCGTCCAGTGTGAGTTCGAGTCTCACCTGGGGCACAAGGAGCCTGGTCGAGGATTCCCTCGACCAGGCTCCTTTTGTACGAAACTTAGCTATCAGGCTGATGCCAACTCGTTGATGCGTTCAACAGTTGTGACTGGGTCATCAACTGTGAGGACGAGGCGGGCGAAGTTCTCATCAGCTAACTCGATTACGACCGTATTCTCGAATCCGCTGACGTTCCAAAACAGCTTTTCACCATCTGAGTGGAACGTTCCCGCAAGCTTTTCACCCATCCTTAGTCCTGGGCAGCGAAAACCCTTCGGCTCGTTCTTCATACCCGGGTCATGTGTAGCTCCGCGTACATGTTCCCAGGGAACCTCGATGGATCCTTTGAACGACCAAATCTTATCTAAGCCGAGTGGCTCAACAACCAGAGTAGCGTCGGTGAATTTGAGATTGTTGTTGCTCATTGTGCTTCTCCTTTGGAAGTGCCGCTTGCGCGGTCGAGTAAGTGCTTGCCTAGTGCTGCTGGGCCTCCAGCAAAGCAAAGGGAATTTGCTTCGAGAATCAAGGGGCGTAGCTCTTGGCTTACGGGCGCGACTTCCACGAGAGTGACTGCAACAAGACTCTTGGCTTCTAGTGTCACTTCACCTGTCTTAGCGTTTCGGCATACTGCTTCCAGCGCCGTTCTCAGCAGGCCATGTTTGGAACCGAAGATTTTATAGAAGCTCGAACGATTTATCTCAAGGTAGGTAAGAGTTGCGTCAACGGACTGTGCTGTATACCCGCGTTCACCGAAAAGCTTTATGGCCCTGCGGATGACTTCGTCTTCATCGAACTCTCGTGGTCTACCCATGGCTTACATACTATTCGTTCTGGAATGAATTGTCCATTATCTGAGGCTAATTAGATACCGTGTCGCGCGCCAAGCGCGTGTTTATGGCTCTACAACCGGATACTGGAAAGGAACCGGTGCTGTTGTGGTTTGGGGCTCAGTTTAAAAGTAGTCTTGGTCAGTGGATTATGCTCCGGTACCAAGTAGACCGCGCACAAGTGCGGTGAACCCGCCGAAGATCGCCAGGGCGAGTGCTATTCGATATCCCAGTTGCACTGGTACCCGTGGTGCCATGCGGGTGCCAACGACGATGCCCAGCACCATCGCAACAATGCCAACCACCCACGTTTCGGGCGTTACCGCTGAAAGGTTTGCTGCACCAGTGATTTCCTTAATAGCGAAAGAGAGTGCGCCGCTGACCAGGAAGATTGGCTGGAGTGTTGCCGCGTAGATCTCCTTGGGCCAGCGGGCCGCGTGTGCGTACACGGTGATTGATGGGCCAGCTACGCCTGCCAACGTGTTCATGAAACCACCAAGTGAACCTGCGATAACAGAAGGTACGGTGCCTTCAATATTCGGTATGTAGCGTTTCCCCAACGTCACTGTGCCGAGCGCGATCAACAACAAAACGCCAACGATGATCAGAAGCAAGCTAGTTGAAACTGCCCGTATGAGGAATGCGCCGGGTACCGCACCCAAAACAAGGGCTCCTGCGATAGGGGCGAAGCGTTTCCAATCAACGCGCTCGCGCATGGAATAGGTGTTGGCAATCGCGTTGGCGGTGGCTAATACGTTGACCATGAGCACGCCGGAGACCGGGCCGAGTAGGACAGATAGTGCGGGGGCCGCAATTAGTCCGAGCCCCATTCCTGAAATTCGTTGGAGTGCTGCACCGGCGAATATGGCCAGGAAAATCCCGATCAGAACTGGTGTCACTGTGCCCTCCTGCGCTCTTCTCCTTATACGGCGCTCATCACCCTACCTGACAGATTCTAGATACCCGCAGTGAACTGGCGATTTGGGTGACTTCGCGCTGCGATTCACGCCGGAGCGCCTGCCTGCTATATACTTTGCGACGTCGCCCCAGTAGCCCAATTGGCAGAGGCAACGGATTCAAAACCCGTCCAGTGTGAGTTCGAGTCTCACCTGGGGCACAACACCCGGCCACGAGCCGGGTTTTTTGTTTGAGTCGTCATGTCGGGACGTACGTCTACACTAGGGGCCGTGAAGAAACGGTTATTGCTCATTGACGGACACTCCATGGCATTTCGAGCGTTCTACGCTCTGCCTGCTGAAAATTTTTCGACGACCGGTGGCCAAACAACGAATGCGGTGTATGGCTTCTTGTCGATGTTCGCCAACGTTGTGGCGCAAGAAGCACCAACGCATATTGGTGTGGCGTTTGATGTGGGGCGCAAGACGTTTCGGACGGAGCGTTTTCCGGAGTACAAAGCCCAGCGCGAATCCACTCCGCCTGAGTTTAAGGGGCAGGTTCCGCTGATTCAGGAATGCCTTGGGGACCTCGGAATCATCAGCTTGTCGAAGGAGAATTTTGAAGCTGACGATATCGTGGCGACGCTGGTGCACCAGGCTCGCGCTGATCAGGATTTCGAAACTGTCTTGGTTTCAGGGGACCGCGACTACCTACAACTGGTAGACGATTCAACGACGCTGTTGTACCCGATGCGCGGGGTTTCGACGATGACACGTTTCACTCCGGACAAGGTCGAGGAGAAGTACGGGCTGACTCCGGCACAGTATCCGGATTTTGCGGCGCTTCGGGGAGACCCGTCTGATAACCTCCCCTCGGTTCCGAAGGTCGGGGAGAAGACGGCGACAAAGTGGATCACGCAATACGGTTCGCTTGCAGAACTCGTTAACCACGCGGATGAAATCAAGGGAGTCGCAGGTCAAAACTTCCGAGACCGTATCGAGCAAGTGCAGCTCAATCGTGAACTCACGCAGATGGTCACCGACGTAGAGCTCCCTGTTACGCCAAATGACTTGGAGCTAAAGGCCGTAGACATCGGTGCTATTGCGAAGCGATTTGATTCTTTGGAGTTCGGCACGAATCTTCGCGAACGTGTGCTATCCGCGCTTCCTACGGAAGGGGACGCCGAAGAGCATTTGCCTGTGGAGCTTCCAGAAGTTGTGATCGACGAAGGGCCGTTGGACGCATGGATCGCTTCCCATAGGGGTCAAGGATTAGCGCTGTATGTGGACGGTAGTCCGCTGCCGGCAAACGGCGATGCTACTGCGATTGGGATCGTCGATAAGGAGCGGCACGGCATCCAACGCGAAACAGCGGAGCTAACCCCTGAAGAGGATGTTGCGCTGAAGGACTGGTTGGAGTCAGATGACCCCAAGTACCTCCACAACGGTAAAGCTATGTATCACATGCTGCGGGGCAGAGGTATCACACTCAGCGGGATTGCGCATGACACAGCGATTGCTGCCTACCTGCTTCGCCCGGGGCAGCGCACCTATGCGCTGGCTGATGTATACCAGCGTCACTTGCAGCGACAGTTGGACGTAGGGCAAGAGCAACTCAGTCTGTTGGATCAAACTTCACAGGTTGATGCCGCCGTTGCTGTGCTGGAACTGGCGCAACATCTTGCTCAAGAACTTCGTGAAATCGACTCTTACGCGCTGTATGCCGACCTTGAGCTGCCGCTTGTACCCATTCTTGCCAGGATGGAGGACGTCGGTGTGGCTGTTGACGTCGAAGCTCTTGAAAATCTTCGCAAGGAGTTTACTGACAAGGTTGCCCAGGTAGAAGGAGAGGCCCGCACGCTTGTCGACGAGCCAGCTCTCAACCTTTCAAGTCCGAAGCAGCTTTCTGTCGTTCTTTTCGACAAACTCGACTTGCCTAAAACCAAGAAAACAAAGACTGGGTATTCGACGGCAGCCAAGGAGATCGAGGCGCTTGCAGAAAAGAATCCGCATCCGTTCCTTGATCATCTGTTGGCACATCGTGAATATCAGAAGATGAAGTCCACAATCGAGGGGCTTATCAAGGCGGTACACAGTGATGGCCGAATTCACACAACCTTCAACCAAACCGTGACTTCAACGGGCCGACTGAGTTCGACTGATCCAAACCTGCAGAATATTCCCGTCCGTACAGAGACAGGCCAAAAGATTCGAGCAGCATTCACCGTTGGTAAGGGGTATGAGTATCTACTGACCGCTGATTACTCACAGATTGAGATGCGAGTGATGGCGCACCTGTCCGGGGACAAGGGGCTCATCTCCGCGTACAAGGATGGCGAAGACCTGCACAACTACGTCGGTTCCCAGGTATTTGACGTAGCTATCGACGCCGTGACGCCCGAGCTACGCCGTCGGGTCAAGGCAATGTCATATGGTTTGGTCTATGGGCTCTCTGCGTACGGCCTTGCCGCGCAGCTCTCGATCTCGCCAGGTGAAGCCAAGGAAATCATGGAGAGTTACTTCCACCGTTTCGGTGGGGTGAAGCACTATCTGGACTCGGTCGTCGAGAAGGCCAGAAAAGATGGATACACGGCAACTGTGTTTGGGCGCCGACGCTACCTGCCTGAGCTCAACAGCGACAACCGAGTCGCCCGAGAAAATGCTGAGCGGGCGGCCCTGAATGCTCCTATTCAAGGTACTGCCGCAGACATCATTAAAGTAGCGATGATTCACGTTGACCGAGCGTTGGCTGACTACGAGTCCCGTGTGCTGTTGCAAGTGCATGACGAGTTGGTTGTTGAAGTCGCTCCGGGTGAGCTCGATGAAGTGCGTGAGATTGTTGAGCGGGAGATGGATCGCGCTATTGAGCTCAACGTGCCGCTCGAGGTTTCTACCGGATACGGAGAGAACTGGCAAGATGCTGGCCATTAGGGCGGGAAGTGTGGGGCTATAGAGCGGCCCCCATTATTCCGCTCTATAGCCCCGAGACGGTCCCAGAGCCTCCTTCTCAATCCGTCTGGGACTGCCTTCCCCCATCAACCGCTTCCTCCCCCGAGTTCCCCCGAGAAGCGGTGCCACGGTTCACCTCGCGAGGTTTCACAGCTCTAGATCGGCCTTATCTATCGCTGCTGCGCCTTGATCGTGGCAATGAAAACACTAACAGACGTCTGTGGGGAGCGTAAGAGAATTGGCCAAAAATGGACTACATTAAACAAAATACTGACCAATTAAGGGGGTGGAGGATGGCGAGTGTATTGCGTTGATCTGCGAGTTTGCGTCTTATTGGCGGTGCGGCGGACTTACGGTGTTCTCAGTTGGCGAGTTCGGTGAATGGCGTGTTGTTTGCCTTAACGGTCGACCTGATGGGGATTTATCCGAGTGTTGATATTTGCGCGAGCTGGGCAAAGGCGATATTCTTGCACGAGCATATCTGGGCAATAGGTCTCGTGGTGTCGTAATAGGAGGGCATCACCGGCTCATATTGCGGGATCTTTCCGCACTGGTAAGAGATGATATGCCCCTGTCCAAATACGATCTCCTATTTCAATTTCGGAGCACATTTAACTTATGCGCACTTCCAACGCACCACAGGTCGCAATCAACGATATCGGCGGACCTGAGGAATTTCTCGCCGCTGTAGACGCAACCATCAAGTACTTCAATGATGGTGACATCGTCTCCGGCACCGTAGTTAAGGTTGACCACGATGAGGTTCTCCTTGACATCGGCTACAAGACTGAGGGTGTTATCCCTACCCGTGAGCTGTCGATCAAGCATGACGTTGACCCGGACGAAGTTGTCCAGGTCGGCGACGAGATCGACGCCCTGGTCCTGACCAAGGAGGACAAGGAAGGTCGCCTCCTGCTCTCCAAGAAGCGTGCTCAGTACGAGCGTGCATGGGGCACCATCGAGGAGCTGCAGAAGAACGACCAGCCAGTTACTGGTACGGTCATCGAGGTTGTCAAGGGTGGCCTCATCCTCGACATCGGTCTTCGTGGCTTCTTGCCTGCGTCGCTCGTTGAGATGCGTCGCGTCCGTGACCTGGATCCATACATTGGCCAGGAGCTCGAGGCAAAGATCATCGAGCTGGACAAGCACCGCAACAACGTGGTCCTGTCCCGCCGTGCATACCTCGAAGAGACGCAGTCCGCTGTTCGTTCCGACTTCCTGCACCAGCTGCAGAAGGGTCAGGTACGCAAGGGTGTTGTTTCTTCCATCGTCAACTTCGGTGCTTTCGTGGACCTTGGCGGCGTAGACGGCCTGGTTCACGTTTCCGAGCTGTCCTGGAAGCACATCGACCACCCATCTGAGGTTGTCACCGTCGGCGATGAGGTTACCGTTGAGGTTCTCGACGTCGACCTCGACCGTGAGCGTGTTTCCCTGTCGCTGAAGGCGACCCAGGAGGACCCATGGCGCGTGTTCGCCCGCACCCACGCTGTCGGCCAGATCGTGCCGGGCAAGGTCACCAAGCTTGTTCCATTCGGTGCGTTCGTTCGCGTCGAAGAGGGCATCGAGGGTCTGGTTCACATCTCCGAGCTGGCACAGCGCCACGTCGAGGTACCGGACCAGGTTGTCAACGTTGGCGAAGAGGTCATGGTCAAGGTCATCGACATCGATCTCGACCGTCGTCGTATCTCGCTGTCGCTGAAGCAGGCGGACGAGGACTACAACGAAGAGTTCGATCCGTCCCGCTACGGCATGGCTGATTCCTACGATGAGCAGGGCAACTACATCTTCCCAGAGGGCTTCGATCCGGAGACCAACGAGTGGATGGAGGGCTTCGACGAAGCTCGTCAGCAGTGGGAGGCTCGCTACGCAGAGGCTGAGCGCCGCTTCCAGGCGCACACTGCACAGATCGAGCGTCATCGCGCTGCTGCTGCCGAGGCGGCAGAGCAGGCGGGTGACCAGGCGAACTACTCCTCGCAGTCCAACGCTGCAGCTCCGGCAGCGGATGAGACCGCTAGCGCAGGTGGGTCGCTCGCATCTGACGAGCAGCTCGCAGCACTTCGCGACAAGCTCGCTGGCAACTAGTCTTTACTAGCTAATCGACGACCCCTTCCTGGATTCCAGGAAGGGGTTTTCGCCTATTATGTGACGCATGTTGAAAATTGGGCTTACCGGAGGAATCGGAAGCGGAAAGTCGTCCGTTGCCGCGTTGTTACGCGAGCGTGGCTTCGTCGTAGTCGATGCTGACCGTATCGCGCGCGATGTTCTGCAACCAGGAAACGATGCGCTAAAAGAGGTGGCTGCTGCATTCGGCGATGACCTGGTGGACGCTTCCGGCGCTTTGAACCGCAAGTTGCTGGCGCAGCGGGCGTTTGCCTCGGAGGAACAGACGCAGAAGCTGAATTCGATTACGCATCCTGCGATTCGTAAGGAGTCATCACGGCAGTTCGACGCCGCTGAAGCTGAAGGAGCCCGGGTTGCTGTGTACGATATGCCACTGCTTGTAGAGCTTGGGCTGCACCGTCAGATGGACTTCACTGTTGTAGTCGACGTGAATGAGGAAGAGCGAGTGAGGCGACTGGTTCAATCGCGCGGTCTAGCGGAGGCAGACGCCCGTTCCCGTATTGCACGGCAGATTGATGACGACGATCGACTCGCGGCCGCTGACTACTTGATTGATAACAACGGTCCGTTGTCTGAGCTCGCTCCGCAGGTGGACGCTTTGGTCGACTATGTCGAGCGAGAATTGTTGCAGCATCAACGTTGAGGAATCTGGTTGAGTCATTAGACTGAGCTGCATGGCATTTGCAGCAGAGCATCCGGTCCTAGCACATTCGGAGTTTCGACCAGTAGGCGAGATCGAGCGTCGTGAAAAGCCCTTTGAAGTCGTCTCGGAGTTTGAGCCATCGGGTGATCAGCCTAAAGCGATCGCAGAGCTAGATGAACGTCTCAACCGGGGAGAAGAAGACGTCGTCCTCATGGGTGCCACCGGCACCGGCAAGTCGGCGACGGCAGCGTGGCTGATCGAAAAGCAGCAGCGCCCAACGCTCGTGATGGCTCCGAATAAGACGCTCGCTGCGCAGCTAGCAAATGAGCTTCGGCAACTGCTCCCGAATAATGCTGTTGAGTACTTCGTCTCGTACTACGACTATTACCAACCAGAGGCATATATCGCTCAGACGGATACATACATCGAAAAAGATTCCTCAATTAATGATGATGTAGAACGCCTGCGTCACTCAGCTACCTCCGCATTGCTGTCGCGTCGTGACGTAGTGGTGGTGTCGTCAGTCTCTTGTATCTACGGCCTTGGTACACCGCAGTCCTACCTGGATCGCTCTGTGGTGCTGCGCGTGGGGGAAGAGGTTGAGCGTGACCGCTTCCTTCGATTACTCGTTGATATCCAGTACGAGCGCAACGATATTGACTTCAAACGCGGTACGTTCCGAGTAAAGGGCGACGTCGTCGATATCATTCCTGCGTATGAGGAAGTCGCGGTTCGGGTTGAGTTCTTCGGAGACGAGATTGACAGCTTGTATTACATTCATCCGCTCACCGGAGACGTTCTGAGCCAAGAAGATGAGCTTCGGATCTTTCCTGCTACCCACTACGTGGCCACTGAAGAGCGAATGGAAAAGGCTATCGAATCCATCAAAGAAGAGCTTGCAGACCGTTTAGAAGACCTCGAGAACCGCGGAAAACTACTTGAGGCTCAGCGACTTCGGATGCGC
This sequence comes from Corynebacterium sp. UMB10321, assembly GCF_030228725.1. Lineage (NCBI taxonomy): Bacteria > Bacillati > Actinomycetota > Actinomycetes > Mycobacteriales > Corynebacteriaceae > Corynebacterium > Corynebacterium sp. UMB10321. Next base: position 144,280 of record NZ_JASOZC010000005.1, read on the forward strand.
ACCGAGTATGACCTCGAGATGATTCAGCAGGTCGGCTTCTGCTCAGGCATTGAGAACTATTCTCGTCACATGGACGGGCGCGAGGCAGGATCGGCGCCAGCGACGCTCATCGACTACTTCCCGGAAGACTTCCTCACAATTATCGACGAGTCTCACGTGACCGTCCCGCAAATTGGAGGAATGTTTGAAGGCGATATGTCGAGGAAGCGCAACCTCGTGGAATTCGGATTCCGGCTGCCGAGCGCCGTCGACAACCGTCCGTTGACCTTCGATGAGTTTGAATCGCGCGTGGGGCAGACGGTGTACATGTCCGCGACACCGGGCGATTACGAGCTCGAAGCAGCACACGGCGAGTTTGTTGAGCAGGTTATTCGCCCAACAGGCCTCGTCGATCCAAAGGTCACGGTGAAACCGACGAAGGGACAAATCGACGACCTGATTGACGAGATTCGCGTCCGGGTGGAGAAGAACGAGCGCGTGCTGGTCACTACCTTGACGAAGCGCATGGCTGAGGACTTGACTGACTATCTCCTGGATAACGGGGTAAAGGTGCGCTACCTGCACTCTGACATTGATACGCTGCAGCGCGTTGAGCTGCTCCGCCAGCTGAGGCTTGGAGAGTTTGACGTCCTCGTTGGCATCAACCTGCTGCGAGAGGGTCTCGACTTGCCGGAAGTTTCACTTGTTGCAATTCTCGACGCCGACAAGGAAGGGTTCCTGCGTTCGACCAAGTCGCTGATTCAGACTATCGGGCGCGCAGCTCGTAACGTATCTGGAGAGGTCATCATGTACGCCGACCAGGTCACTGAGTCGATGGAGGAAGCAATCAGTGAGACAGAGCGGCGTCGCGAAATTCAGTTGGCGTACAACAAAGAACATGGGATCGATCCGCAGCCGCTGCGCAAGAAGATTGCCGACATTTTGGATCAGGTATATGAGAACACTGACGGTGAAGCTGAAAATGGCGTTGCCTCGGATACCGCAGTTGTATCGAAGCCAGACGTGTCCGAGATGGCCTCTGATCAGGTACAAGCATTGATCGACGACCTTACGAAGCAAATGGGTGCAGCAGCTCGCGAGTTGAAGTTTGAGCTCGCCGGCAGACTGCGTGATGAAATTGCTGATCTCCGAAAGGAACTTCGTGGTATGAAAGATACAGGAAACTAAGAAAGGTTCGAGGAATCTATGCATACCTATAAGTCGATTGCTGTCGGTACTGACGGTTCACCAACTTCGCTTGTTGCGGTTCGTGCTGCTGCGAGCCTGGCCCGCGTGTATGACGCGAAGCTCACAGTCATCTGTGCTCACTACACAGCGTCGGGCTCGATGCTGAACGCAACCAACGCGGAGCTGAGCAAGATCGATATCGTGACGGAATCGGGCGCCGAGGATATCTTGAGGCGTGCGAAGGCGATCGCAGTCGAAGAACAGGCACCAGAGATTAACTTGGTCTCCAGTGGCGGCCAGCCTGCGAATGTACTGCTGGAATCAGTAAAGGAATACAGCGTAGATCTCCTCGTGGTTGGAAACAAAGGAATGCGGTCCCTCGCCGGTCGAGTCTTCGGCAACATCCCAGGTAGCGTGGCAAAGAAGGCGCCGGTTGATGTCATGCTCGTTGACACCCGAGCTGAAGGCCACGACTAGCCTTCATCCGCGCGAGAACCAGGTACTATAAATTTGACCGTGCTTGTTGGCGCCACCGTTATCCAGCGAGCGACAGCTGAATCAGGAAAGGTCTCAAGAATACAGCTATGGCCAATTACTACAAGACCATCGTCGTAGGGTCCGACGGGTCCAAGTCTTCACTGCTCGCCGTTGAGCGTGCTGCAAAAATGGCGAGTGCATTTGGTGCCACGCTAGTGATCGGTACCGCGTATTACGAAACGGAAGCGGACGCGACGAAGAGCCTGCGACAAGATTCGGTCACCATCCTCGGTGACAAGGACGCGTTGGCAAATCTTGAAGCGGCAGCAGAACATGCGCGACAGCACGGAGCAAAAGACGTGCAGACTGCGACCCGTCCGGGTACTCCAGTAGAGGCTCTGATGGCGATTGTTCGTGACAACAATGCGGAACTGCTGGTGGTCGGTAACCGCGGTATCAACTCTCTGACCGGTCGCCTGCTGGGGTCTGTCCCAGCAGACGTTGCTCGCCAATCGGACTGCGACGTCATGATCGTACATACCGTCAGCTAACGTCTTCATGTAACAACCTCCGGCCAACTGCATGGCCGGAGGTTGTTCTATGGCATCTCACCGATGACGGCGAGGCTTTGAGTTGCTCGGGTCATCGCCACGTAGAGGTCTTGCCAACCTTGCGGAGAGGCGTCGATAATTTCTTGGGGTTCTATTAGTACTACATGGTCAAATTCGAGTCCCTTCATCGCATCGACATTTGACTTGTCGATGATCGCTGTCGTGCGCCCATCCTCGTATGTTGCGACAGTTTCTGGGGTGGTGCCGGAAGGCCAAAACTCGACGGGTTGCCCAGTGCTTCGAATACTCTCAGGGACCGCTGCCTCTGAGTCGATCGCGTGAAGAACTTTCGCGGCGTACTCCATAATCTCCGACGGAGTCCGGTAGTTCACACTCAAGGTATGCGTGCGGAAACGCGAGCCAACAAACGGTTCCAGCGTTGCTGACCAGTCGTCTGAACCCGCAGGCGAAGAAGTCTGCGCGGTGTCTCCAACTAATGTCATCCACTTTGATGGGCAGCGCCGAAACACCATCCGCCATTCCATCGGTGAGAGCTCTTGTGCCTCATCCACGATCACATGCCCATAGGCCCATGTGCGATCTGCGCGTGCGCGCTCTGCGGTCGAACGGATATCGGTGCTCGCCTGGCGCTGCGCGAGCGTTTCCGCATCAATGACGTCTGATGCAGAGAGGATCTCAGCCTCGAACTGGTCGTCATCGTTGTCAGTGGACTCGGATGAAGCCAAGACGTCCAACGCGTCCTCTGCCTCGGCCACCTGCTGTTGCCACGCATCGTCAACGGAGTCACGAATACCCTCCGCTGGGCTACTACCAATAAGAATCGAGAGCTCGTCGAGTAACGCAGCATCCGACGGGGCCGTTGCCGCACCAGGCTCCCGAAAGAGGGCATCTTGTGTGTAGTCGTCGTAGTCATACGCGACAGCTGCGATTGCGTCGCGGTCTTCAAGCAGATTGCGTAGTACTTCTGCAGGCGACAGAGTGGGGAAGTGGGCGTCAATAAACTCTCGGACCTGGGATTCTTCAGCCAGGTCATCGTGGAGCTGATCGACGTCTGCAGCAGACAACAGATTCTCACCGCCTAGAGGGTCCGCACCAATGGTGTTGGCAAGTGCTTGCGCAAGAAGTTCGCAAAGATGTTCCGCAAACACGGCTCGTGCTTCATTATGAGGACGACGTGACCGTCGTGCTTTGGTTCTGGCTGCCTTCACCATGGCTGGCGTCGCAGCGACAGGAACGTTCTCAATTGAAAGGGTTACCGCGCGCTCCGGAACCGTCTCATATGACTGCACAGCCCGCTTGAGAATCGTGACCATCTCAATCGAGCCTTTGACTTCCCGTGCAGCAAGCGACTCGCTACCTTCCGGGGTAAAACCGGGGATTAAGTCTGAGATTGTGGAAAGCACTACGCCGGTCTCGCCGAGCTCCGGAAGAACTCGCGAGATGTAGTCCAAAAAGACGGTATTGGGGCCAAGAACCAAGACGCCGGTCTTCGCCAGCTGCGCTCGCCAAGTATAGAGCAGATACGCAACACGATGGAGAGCGACTGCAGTCTTGCCAGTACCTGGACCACCTTCGACAACCATCACTCCACGCGTAGCGTCACGAATGACGGCATCCTGTTCACGCTGGATTGTCTCAACGATGGATTGCATGTGCGCAGTGCGTGGCCGATTCATGGCGCGCCGCAGCGCAGCCTCGGATCCGACACCCGAGGCTTCAACACCCGTACCTGTGCCGGAGAGGACCTCGTCGTCAATGGTTTCCACCGTGCGACCCCTCATACGGATGTTTCGCCGGGTTTGCACGCCTGAAGGGTGCGCCGTCGTCGCGAGGTAAAACGGCCGTGCCATGGGCGCCCGCCAATCGATGAGGAGCGTCCGGTACTTGTCTTCGGGGGCGTCGATGCCCATCCGGCCTATATAGCGTCGGTCAAGATTGTCGCTGTTAGGGACTAGATTCTCCGGAGACTCGTCCTCCACATCAATTCGGCCAAAAACTAAGCCAACTTCTGCCAGGTTGAGTGCATCGAGTTTTGCATTCAGCCCATGATATTCGGTTTCGCGCCGGACGAGCGCATCAGAATCTGGGTTGTCAGGGTCGACATCTCGTTGCACCGCTTCCAGTTTGGCTTGGGCTTTCGATACTTCATCGTCAAGACGAGAAAATAGACCGTCGACGTAGTGCTGTTCGCGAGCAACCTCTTGCTCTGACACGGTGAACATAATCTCCTTCAAAGTAAAAGCCACCCCGTAACCACAACTATGCGGCCACGGGGTGTACTACAGAAAGTCAGATTAGCTGAGCTTCTTCTGAACCTTCTTTACCAGCTTGTTCGCGCGCTTTTCGGCCTTCTTAGCCTTACGCTTCCACTTCCACTGCTTGCACTTTGACGGCGCAACATCCAAGTTGTCGAAGGCATCCTGCAGGGAGTCAACCGCGTCCTGGGCACGGTCCTGCAGCTTCGCGGTGCTCTTCTTTACCTTGCGCTTTGCCTTGAACTGGTCCAACTTGCTTGGCTCGAGGCTCTCCAGCTTGTCCTGGAGATCCCCAACAACGCTGTTGACCTTGCGCTTTGCCTTGAACTGCTGGAGTTTGCTTGGCTTCAAGTCCTTGTAGGTGTCTTGAGCGCTATCGGAAACATCCTCCATCCAGTCACCCGCATCAGAGAGGAACGAGGAGGTTTGCTTGCGCGCATCCTGCCAGAAGCCCTCAGCTGCGTCAGATGCCTGGTCCGCAAACTTAGAGGCCTGCTTCTTCCAGTCATCCTTGTTGTTATCGACGTAGTCGACCACTTGATCTGCAGTATCGGACAGCCAGTTACTTGCTTTACCCAGAGCCTTTTCGGTCTCAGACTGGGTAGGCAGTGCCTGCTGTACGTTCTTCTTCGCGGTGCGGGCAGCCTGCTGGGCGCGCCACTGCAGCCCTGGCTTGCCAGCAGTGTCCACAGTCGCGAGGAGCACACCACCGGCGAGAGCGACATCGGTCAGCGCGCCAGTCTGACGACGCTGCTTCTCATTCGCCTCGTCAGCCTCCCAGAAGGCATTACGGCCGATAATCGACGGGATTGCAGTCGCAGCGAGCAGTGCAGCGGAAGTGCGTGGCAGCTTGCCAATGGCGAAGAGGCTGCCTGCACCTGCTTTAATGCCACCAACGACCTGAGCGGCCGTCTTCGGGTTGCTCGGGATCAGACCACGGTACTCGCTCGGAACGGCACCGCGGACCTTATCTAAAAGCGCCTTCGTGCTTTCTTTATTGGCATTTGGGTCACGCAGCGTCTGAACACCGTCAACGATGTAGACGGACGCGAGCATTGGCCTTGCGAGTTTTCGAATCATAAATGCATTCCTCTTTTCTTTTCGCAACGTACCGGTCGCTGTATATACGTTCTATGTGACGTCCGACATTCGGATTACGCTTTTACCAGCGACGGTTCCACCAAACATCTAAATCTGGACGCTCTGTACCAAGCGTAGTGGATTTACCATGGCCCGGCCACACAATTGTCTCATCCGGATATGCGTCGAAGAGTTTTTCTTTGACATCGCGGAAGAGTCGCACGAAGTCGCCTTCGGAATTTGTTTTCCCAAGACCACCAGGGAAAAGGGAATCACCGACAAAGAGGTTAGGCACCCCCTTGAGGTCGGCGTGCACGGCTGCGCCACCTGGGGTATGTCCACGCAGAATTACCACTGGGAGCTCGTGGCCTGCGAACGAAATCGAGTCGCCGTCGTGGAGTTCGCGGTCGACAGGAGCAGGCAGGGCAGGTACCTCGAGGAACGGTGCCCAGTGTGTAGCGCCCGTTGCTTCCAGGACTGCAGCCAATGCACGCACGTGATCGTGGTGGCGATGCGTCGTTAATACATCCGTGATCTTGACTCCGGCCTGTTCGGCCATGGCGAGGATAGCCGGCGCGTCGTCAGCGGCGTCGATTAGCAGGCCCTGGTCATCTGCGCAGAGGAGATAGCAGTTGTTGTCCATCGAGCTGACGGAAACTTGGTGCAGTGTTATTTGGGGCAGTGGAGTTGATCCTGAATTCATGGTGCCTACCCTAGTCAATTCTTTCTTCGCCAGAACAGTGATTACCGAAGTGGTATACGCTGGTATGTTCGGAACAAAATGAACCGATCTTCTGGAAGAGGTATCTAGGTGGCTGACCGTCTTGTTGTACGTGGAGCAAGAGAACACAACCTGAAGGGCGTCGATGTGTCTCTGCCGAGGGACAAGATGGCCGTATTTACAGGCCTGTCTGGATCGGGTAAGTCCTCGCTGGCATTCGATACGATCTTTGCGGAGGGACAGCGTCGATACGTTGAGTCTCTTTCGTCGTATGCTCGGATGTTCTTAGGACAGATGGATAAGCCCGATGTCGATTACATTGACGGACTATCGCCCGCGGTATCAATCGACCAAAAATCGACGAACCGTAACCCCCGTTCGACTGTAGGTACCATCACCGAAATCTACGATTACCTTCGCCTGCTCTATTCGCGGGCTGGCACTCCTCATTGTCCAGAGTGCGACGCTGTGATTGAACGGCAGACGCCGCAACAAATTGTGGACCGCGTGCTGGGGATGGAGGAGCGCCTCAAGTTCCAAGTCCTTGCCCCGGTAGTACGAAAGCGTAAAGGCGAGTTCGTTGACTTGTTTAAGGATCTCGCCGCTCAGGGTTACTCTCGAGTGAGCGTGGACGGCGAGTTGTACCAGCTCAGCGATCCACCGAAGCTTGAGAAGCAGGTCAAACACACGATTTCGGTGGTAGTGGACCGCCTTCAAGTGAAGCAAAGCCAAAAGCAGCGTCTCACCGACTCAGTGGAGACAGCACTCAAACTTGCCGACGGCCTCGTTGGCTTCGAATTCGTTGACTTCGATGAGGGCAACCCTGATCGGATCCAGATCTTCTCTGAAAAGATGGCGTGCCCGAACGGGCACAAACTTAACGTTGAGGAGTACGAGCCGCGCGCGTTCTCGTTTAACTCACCGTTTGGTGCCTGTCCAACGTGTGATGGTCTCGGGACGCAGAAGAAGATTGACGAAGAACTCGTTATTCCAGATCCAGACGCACCAGCAATTGATGCTTTCCAGCCATGGAACTCCAGCCCGAACAAGCGATACTTCGTCAAGTTGATTGAAGCGTTAGCAAAAGAGGAGGGCTTTGATGCTCACGCTCCGTTCAGCTCGCTGACGAAAACGCAGCAGAAGCATTTGGTAAATGGTTCCAAAACCAAGATCAGCGTGCGGTACAAGAACCGCTACGGCAGGCAGCGGTCATTCAGCGCAGCTTATGAAGGCGTCATTGGGTACCTGGAGCGTAAGCTCGAGCAGGCCGAAAGCGATACCCAGAAAGACCGACTGCTTGCTTATACGCGAGAGGTACCGTGTCCTTCGTGCAAGGGCGCTAGGTTGAAGCCCGAGATTCTCGCCGTTCGCCTCGACTCAACAACGCATGGTGAACGCTCCATCGCCGGGCTTACGGAACTGAGCATTGAGGATGCGTCCGAATACCTTGATAATTTGGTACTTGGTTACCGTGAGGAAATGATCACGGGTGCGGTACTTCGAGAGATCCAAGCTCGGCTGCACTTTCTCTTGGACGTAGGACTGAGTTACCTCTCGCTCGCTCGGTCAGCCGGCACCCTGTCGGGCGGTGAAGCGCAGCGCATCCGTCTGGCCACGCAAATTGGGTCTGGCCTTGCCGGTGTACTGTACGTGCTTGATGAGCCGTCAATCGGTTTGCATCAACGGGATAACCAGAGGCTGATTAAGACTCTGAAGAAGCTTCGCGACCTTGGGAACACGCTGGTTGTGGTTGAACACGATGAGGAAACGATCCGTGAGGCTGATTGGTTGGTAGACATCGGGCCGCTCGCCGGAGAATACGGCGGGGAAGTGGTCTACCAGGGAGAACCCGACGGTATCCGTGAAGTAGAGAACTCCATTACCGGAGACTACCTTGCGGGCAGGAAAAAGATTGAGGTCCCGGATCAGCGTCGACCGGTAGACGCAGACCGCAAGCTGAGAGTTGAGGGCGCGCGAGAGAACAACCTCAAGAACGTATCAGTGGATATTCCACTGGGAGTGTTGGTAGCTGTTACTGGGGTATCTGGGTCTGGCAAGTCTACGCTGGTAAACCAGATTCTGGCTAAGACTCTCCAGAATGAGCTCAATGGAGCTCGACAAGTCCCGGGACGGGTAAAGAAAGTCAGTGGCCTTGACCATCTAGATAAACTTGTCCAAGTCGACCAGAGTCCCATCGGACGTACACCACGATCAAACCCTGCGACATATACAGGGGTGTTTGACAAGATCCGCAACCTATTCGCGGAAACACAAGAGTCAAAGGTTCGTGGCTACAAGGCTGGCCGATTCTCGTTCAATGTCAAAGGCGGGCGCTGTGAAGCGTGCCGTGGTGATGGCACTATCAAGATTGAGATGAACTTCCTACCGGATGTATACGTCCCGTGTGAGGTGTGCCAGGGAGCACGATACAACCGTGAAACCCTCGAAGTGCGCTATAAGGGTAAGAACATTGCCGAAGTTCTCGATATGCCGATTTCTGAAGCAGCTGAGTTCTTCGAGCCAATTCAGTCAATCCATCGATACCTCAACACGCTTGTCGACGTCGGCCTGGGCTATGTACGTCTTGGGCAGGCTGCGACAACGCTATCCGGTGGTGAGGCACAGCGGGTGAAGCTAGCGGCAGAATTGCAGAAGCGAACTAACGGCCGAACAATTTACATCCTCGACGAGCCCACTACGGGGCTGCACTTCGAAGACATTCGTAAGCTCATGCTTGTACTGAATGGCCTGGTGGAAAAGGGCAACACTGTGTTGGTGATCGAACACAACCTGGACGTTATCAAGTCGGCGGACTGGGTGATTGACATGGGGCCTGAGGGGGGATCAGGCGGTGGAACGGTGGTCGCGCAGGGAACGCCAGAAGACGTAGCACGTAATGGCAAGTCTCATACAGGTGCTTTCTTGAAGGAGATATTGCAATAGATCCAGCTTGAATGCGTGATTTGCTTGAATAAACTTCATGTACTAAAGTTCTCACTACTACCGCCCAGAGCATTCTTTACAAAGGTGCCTGGGCCACAAGTGGAGTGAATCCCACCCCATGCCGGTCGACAGTGATCAGGATACGGGTCAAGGTAGCCAAAGTTTTTTGGCGCCTACGGAAAGCTCCCGCGTTATTGCTAATAGCGCGGGTTTTGTGCTTTTGCGCAGAATCACTGGTGGTCTGGTAGCGATCACACATTGGTTTCTATGTTTTAGGAGTTCTCATCAGCGCTGAAGCTCGGATTAACGATCGTATCCGCGTCCCGGAAGTCCGCTTGGTCGGCCCGTCCGGCGAGCAGGTAGGGATCGTCCGTACCGACGATGCTCGGAAACTGGCTTACGAGGCCGATCTTGACCTCGTCGAAGTTGCGCCAAAGGCGAAGCCGCCCGTGGCGAAGATCATGGACTACGGCAAATACAAGTATGAGCAGGATCAGAAGGCTCGCGAGGCCCGCAAGAACCAGCAGCAGACCGTAGTGAAGGAACAGAAGTTCCGTCCTAAGATCGATGAGCACGACTACCAGACGAAGAAAAACAATGTGGAGCGCTTCCTAGAGAAGGGCAACAAGGTCAAAGTCACCATCATGTTCCGTGGCCGCGAGCAATCGCGCCCAGAACTCGGCTACCGCCTCCTCGAGCGTCTTGCAGACGACATTCAAGAGGTTGGTGTCGTGGAGTCCCGTCCGAAGCAGGACGGGCGAAACATGACGATGGTATTCGGACCTGCTCGCAAGGGCAAAAAGTAGATCAAGTTTTCAACTCTGAAGGGCTTTCAACATGAAGCAGAAGACCCACAAGGGCACCGCAAAGCGCATCAAGGTTAACGGCAAGGGCAAGCTGCGTCGTGAGCAGGCTGGTAAGCGCCACCTGAACGAGAAGCTGTCTTCGAAGCGTCGTCGCAAGCTCTCGGGTACCACCGACGTAGCTAAGAACGACGTGAAGCGCATGAAGCGCCTCCTCGGCATGTCCTAAGCACTGCCCAAGTTAAAACAACCGGTGAACGAAAGAAAAGGAAGTATTGACTCATGGCACGTGTCAAGCGTTCAGTTAATGCCAAGAAGAAGCGTCGCGCGATTCTGAAGTCCGCAAAGGGCTACCGTGGCCAGCGCTCCCGCCTGTACCGTAAGGCAAAAGAACAGTGGCTGCACTCCCAGACCTACGCCTACCGCGATCGTCGTAAGCGCAAGGGTGAGTTCCGTAAGCTGTGGATCCAGCGTATCAACGCCGCGGCCCGTATGAACGACATCACTTACAACCGTCTCATTCACGGCTTGAAGCTCGCAGAGGTCGAGGTTGACCGCAAGATCCTCGCGGAGCTCGCAGTGAACGACTTTGCAGCCTTCTCCGCTATCTGCGAGATCGCTAAGAAGGCCTTGCCAGCTGACGTAAATGCGCCAGTTGATGCAGCATAAGTTGCCTAGAACGTTGAACTAGGACGGAGCCCGTCGGCAAGCGTGAACGCTTGGCGGCGGGTTTTTACATTCAGGAGTAGGAAATTTCGTGGCCCTTGACTTTTCACAGCCCTTCACCGAACGAACCCCGCGAGTCGTGAATGCAGCGAAGCTGCTCCGCGCAAAAGGACGCAAGAAAGCAAACCGCTTTCTGGTGGAAGGGGTGAACAGCGTCGAGGCTGCCGTAGCTACGGGCGCGGCTACTGACCTCTTCGTGACAGAACATGCTTCACAAGCCTTTGCTGACGTTGTGACTACCGCTGAATATATGGATGTATATGTTCATGCCATTACAGACATCGCAGCGAAGCACTTGAGCGACACTGTAAACACCACTGGTATTTTTGCTGTTTGCAAGCCAGTGTTGTGGTCAGTCGGGGCAGCTCTTCGCGGCAAGCCTTCTTTTGTTGTGGTCGGGATTGATACTAACGATCCGGGTAACGCAGGCACCATGATTCGCATTGCTGACGTGTGCGGGGCGGACGCTGTCATATTTGCCGGCGACTGCGTCGATCCTGAGTCGGGCAAGGCTGTGCGGGCCTCAGCAGGTTCGTTGTTTCACTTACCTGTGGCACGCGAGCGCAATACCCAGGACGTCCTTGGCCAGTTAAAAGCAGCAGGGCTTCAGACAGTAGCGACGACTATTGACGGCGAGGTATCCCTTGAGAAAACAAGTGATCTGCTTTCTGCCCCGATTGCTTGGCTGTTCGGAAATGAAGCACACGGATTGCCAACAGCTATTGCAGATCGTGCTGATGTACGGGTATCAATCCCGATTCAGGGATCTGCAGAGTCGCTGAACCTTGCGACAGCGTCAGCAATGTGTCTTTGGGAAACTGCCAAAGCAAAGATGGCGCAACAAGAGCTTTAGTTATATGTGTCGTGTCTGAAGCGACAGGTATGCTTAGTTTCGTTTTAACGGCTTTACAACCTTTACTACAAAGCGTAATCGGAAGGACCGAGTGTGTCGGAAATTAGTGGAATCGAATTGTCAGAAGAGAAACTCAATGCGGCAGCAGAAGCTGCAATTTCGGATTTTGAAGCAGCTGCAGACCTGCAGGCGTTAGAAGAGGCTCACAAGCAGCACTTGGGCGACCAAGCCTACATCCCTCAGGCTCGGCGTGCACTCGGTTCGTTGCCAAAGCAAGACCGTAAAGACGCTGGTAGGGCAGTGAATGTGGCCCGAGGCCGTGTAGAGAAGGCGTATGCCAAACTTCACGCGGTGCGTGAAGCCGAGTACCGCGAGGCTCAATTGAAAGCAGAGGCTGTCGACGTAACTCTACCGACACGTCGTTCTCAGCTGGGCGCGATGCACCCCATCACAACGTTGAGTGAGCAGATCGCAGATATCTTTATCGGCATGGGGTGGGAGATCGCCGAGGGGCCAGAAATCGAAGCCGAATACTTTAATTTTGATGCACTGAACTTCATTCCGGATCACCCGGCGAGGACGCTGCAGGACACCTTTTACGTTGGTAAACCTGGTTCCCGCCAGGTGATGCGCACGCATACTTCGCCTGTCCAGGTTCGAACGATGCTTGACCGTGATGTGCCTGTGTACATTGCTTGCCCTGGCAGGGTATTCCGCACCGATGAACTTGACGCAACGCACACCCCAGTTTTCCACCAGATTGAGGGTCTTGCCGTCGATAAAGGCCTGACTATGGCTCATTTGCGTGGCACACTCGACCACCTTGCGAAGACGCTGTTCGGGCCAGAGACGAAGACGCGTATGCGTACCAATTACTTCCCCTTCACCGAGCCATCTGCTGAAGTAGACGTTTGGTTCCCAAATAAAAAGGGTGGTGCTGGCTGGATCGAGTGGGGTGGCTGCGGCATGGTGAACCCGAACGTGCTTCGCGCAGTAGGCATTGATCCGGATGAGTACTCAGGCTTTGCGTTCGGGATGGGCCTTGAACGAACTCTCCAGTTCCGTAACGGCTTGTCAGACATGCGTGACATGGTCGAAGGAGATATCCGTTTCACCGTCCCATTTGGTGTGCAGGCTTAAAGGAGTTAATGACATGCTGATTTCAAAAAATTTCCTCACCACCCTTCTGCAACAGGCGGGCAATACTGGTTGGTCTGTCACTGACGAAGAGATGGACGCAGGCTTCGTTCGCGTCGGTTTTGAGACTGAAGGCTACGCCCCGATTGAAAAAACCGAGGGCCCCCTAGTGCTCGGCAAGGTCCTTGAAATTGAAGAGCTCACCGAGTTCAAGAAGCCGATTCGTTACTGCCAGGTTGACGTGGGACAGGCGAATGGCACGGGTGAGCCGCAGGGCATTATTTGCGGTGCACGTAACTTTACTGTTGGCGACACGGTAGTTGTCGCGCTTCCGGGGTGCGTTCTTCCGGGTAATTTCGCTATTTCTGCGAGAAAGACTTACGGGCATATCTCTAACGGGATGATGGCGTCAGCGGCGGAGCTCGGTCTGACCGCGAAGAGTGCTGGCATCATTACTCTTAGCGATGAAATCGGCGCCCCTGGCACTGATGCGCGGGAAGTTCTGGATCTCGACGACACTATCTTCGAAGTGAACGTCACTCCGGATCGTGGTTACGCTTTGTCGGCGCGTGGCCTAATGCGAGAGCTTGCGTCGGCATTCGACATCGCTTTTGTCGACCTAGCTCAGCAGCCTGACATCGCCGGCATCGATATTTCTGCAGTTCCTGCGCCAGCAGGTTCCCTTCTCGACGTCACCGTAGAGCCGGACACCGCTACGAAGCGCTTCGGGCTGCGAAAGGTGGAAGGCATCGACCCCGAAGCGGCGTCGCCGTTTTGGATGCAGCGCGAGCTCATGCTCAGCGGCATCCGTCCAGTGAACGGCGCAACCGATGTTACGAACTTCGTAATGTTGCTGCTCGGTCAGCCGATGCACGCCTTTGACGCAGATACAATCTCTGGCGCGCTTCGCATCCATAATGCGGAAGAGGGCACTGAATTCGAAACACTGGATCATACAATGCGAACCCTTCGCGCTTCCGATGTAGTCATTTCTGATGACTCTGGAATTCAGTCTCTGGCTGGTGTCATGGGTGGCACGACCTCAGAAATTTCGGAAACCACGAAGAATGTTTACTTCGAAGCAGCAACTTGGGATGAACTTACGGTTGCGCGTACTGCTCGTCACCACAAACTGAGCTCAGAAGCCTCCCGTCGATTTGAGCGTGGAGTCGATCCGGCACTGGTGGAGGTAGCGTTGGATGTAGCTTGTGAGCTGCTGACGAGCTTTGCCGGGGGCAAGGTTGCAGCAGGTCGTACGTTGGTGGGTGAGGTGCATCAGCGAACTGAGATCTCTATGGCGAAAACGTTCCCTTCGGCATTGATCGGCGTCAAGTACTCTGAAGAGACCATTTCTCAGCGGCTACATGAAGTCGGGTGCGGCGTTGAAGAAAGTGGTGGCAATTTCATTGTGACGCCACCTTCCTGGCGGAATGACCTTACGGTCCCAGTAGAGCTTGTAGAAGAGATTGTTCGGCTCGAAGGGCTTGACGCTATTCCATCGATTCTTCCGACGCCGAAGGGGGGACGTGGCCTGACTGCAACGCAAAAGCGTCGTCGTGCAGTGACGCATGCTCTTGCGTACTCAGGTTACGCAGAGATTATTCCTACACCGTTTATGGCCACGGGTCTTTTCGACGCCTGGGGCCTGAGCAAGGACGATGCCCGCCGCGCAACCGTGTCTGTTCAGAATCCTCTGGATAGCGACTACGCCGTACTCGCTACGACACTCTTGCCCGCAATGCTCGAGGCAGTAGCGAAAAATGCGGCCCGCGGTCAGCATGACGTGTCGATTTACTCAGTTGCACAGGTAGCTATCGGCGGGAAAGCTGAAACACCAATGCCAAGCGTTGATCACCGCCCGGACGAAGAGACCCTGGCAGCAGTGGTGAACTCATTGCCGAAGCAGCCGCTGCATGTTGCAACTGTTGGCGTCGGAGATGCCGAAGTAGAGGGGCCTTGGGGCGATTCGCGAATGTACTCGTGGGCTGATGCTGTTGAATCTGCGCAGATAGTGGCGCGGACAGCCGGGATAGAGCTCGAGGTCCGGGCAGCAGACTACCTACCATGGCATCCGGGACGCTGCGCAGAGTTGCTGGTCGACGGCCAAGTTGTTGGTCACGCAGGTGAACTACACCCGCAGATTCTGGAAGAATGTGGCTTACCTGCACGAGTTTGCGCAATGGAGATGGACCTTTCGGCATTGCCACAGAGTGCTCACCTGCCCGCTCCGAAGCTGTCTGCGTACCCGGCAGTTCACCAGGACCTTGCATTGGTCGTGGACGACTCGACACCGGCCGAAAGCGTGCGAAAGACCGTAGCAGAACACGCCGGGCCGTTATTGGAAAATGTAACGCTGTTTGACGTCTATCGTTCTGAGTCCCTCGGCGAAGGCAAGAAGTCGCTCGCATTTGGACTCTTGTTCCGTGCGGATGACCGAACGCTCACTGAAGACGAAGCGTCGGAAGGGCGTTTGGCTGCGGCTGAGGCAGCGAAACAGGAATTTAATGCCACGATGAGGGCGTAGGTTACTTTTGCTGCTGACAGGCAGGACATCGCAGTGAGCGGCGTCCTGCCTGCTGTCGTTTTAGGAATGCATGTATCTTGAATCGGCACGAGCTTGCCATTTGTCTGGCAGGATGGGACTCCGTAGCCACAAGCGTCTACACCCGTAAAGGAGCCATAAAACCATGCCACAACAGACCGTTCTCACCCCTAAGGGATTTGTGGCTGCAGGTCTTCACGCGGGAATACGCGAAGGCGAGGGGCGTGATCTGGCGCTCATTGTTAATCAGGGACCTGCTTGGAACGCAGCAGCGGTGTTTCCAGATAGTCGGGTCTGCGCCTCGCCTGTTCGAGCTACGCGCGAAGTTATGCGCTCGCATGCTGTGAACGCAGTTGTTTTAACATCAGGCAACGCTAATGCGTTCAACGGTTCAACGGGGGATGCGGACACTCGTGAGATTCAGAAGCGCGTATCCCAAGAGATTGGAGTCCCAGAAGACCGGGTCGCAGTCTGCGCGAAGGGACAGTTCGCAGTGCCTTTGCCAATGGAGCGTGTGAAAACTGGGTTAGCCAAACTCGCCACGGATCTGGGGGATACCCCTGCGCACGCTGAATCGGCTGCGGCCGCAATAGCGTCAACCCAAGGAACGATCAATCAAGCAGGCGTGAGCTGTGGAGCTTGGAGTGTCGGGGGCATTTCCCAGGGGGCTGGAAATTCACAGGAAACACTAGACACAGTACTGGGGTGCCTCACCACAGATGCGCTTGTACCGGCCTTTTCACTCGAAAAGGCATTGCGACGGGCTATGGAAACTACGTTTAATACGCTTGATCGATCTACAGCCCCGCTAACGAACGATACGGTGTTGTTGCTCGCATCTGGTGCGAGCCAGGTCACCCCCAACCAAACTCAGTTGGATGAGGCAGTGCTTGCGGTTTGCGAGGCATTGGTGGAGCAGCTTTTGGTCAACCAGGGAAGCGCGACCAAGAAATTGACGCTTGCCGTAGCTGGCGCTGCAAATGATGAAGAGGCACGCATCGCAGCACAAGCCGTAGCATGTGACGGACGTTTTCGAGAGTCGCTACTCAGTGGTGCTCCGGACTGGCCACGCGCACTCGCGATTGCGGGGAAGACAAAAGTGTGCCTAGATGCTGAGGCACTGGAGATCAACGTCAATGGAACACAGCTCTGCCAGGGAATCACTCCGCTCTTGACAAGCCGGGTGCTTGACTACGACGAACACGTGACTATTACGCTGGATCTAGGAACTCGTGGCGTCGGTACAGCAACAGTGCGGACGTTTTTGGAGCCTATGTAAGGGGAAAGTGGGCGTCGAAAAGCGAACGTCCAGGAGGCTTTGAAAATACAATAGGGGAGACGTCCGCATATTTTGCAGCAATCATAACGCAGAAATAGGAAGTAAACAGCATGGTGAACTCAGTTCGGCACTTTTTCGCAGACGATGACTTGACGCCAGAGGAACAAGCGCAAGTGCTCACGCTTGCCGCAGAGATGAAAAAGAACCCTTATGCGCACCGACCTCTCGAAGGGCCGAAGTCTGTTGCGGTACTTTTCGACAAGACCTCCACGCGCACGCGGTTCTCCTTCGATACAGGGATTGCACAGCTGGGTGGGCACGCGATTGTTGTCGAAACTCAGAATGCACAAATGGGCAAGGGTGAGTCCTACCAAGATACGGCGGCGGTGCTTTCGCGATACGTCGAAGCAATCGTTTGGAGGACGTATGCCCACGACAATTTGCTCCAGATGGCGGAGACATCACAGGTTCCGATTGTTAACGCGCTTTCCGATGACCTGCACCCGTGCCAAATTCTTGCGGATCTGCAAACAATCGTCGAAACCTTTTGTCCTGAGCAGGGGCCGGCGGGACTCCACGGCCTGAAAGCTGTGTATTTGGGAGATGGCGCTAACAATATGGCCAACTCCTACATGATTGGGTTCGCAACTGCGGGGGTAGACATCGCGATCATCGCGCCTCCGGAGTTTCATCCGGAGCAGCGGTTTGTGGACCGTGCGCGTGATCGTGCAAGCCAGACAGGTGCGACAGTCACGGTTACCAGCGATGTTGCTGCGGTAGCTGGAGCAGACGTGGTTATCACGGATACTTGGGTGTCAATGGGCATGGAGGGAGATGGAAAGGATCGACGCACTCCGTTCTTGCCATACCAAGTAAATAGTGGAATTATGCAAATGGCCGGTAATAATGCGATATTTCTTCACTGCCTACCGGCGTATCGTGAAAACGAAGTGACCGCAGAAGTAATCGATGGGCCGCAGTCGCGAGTCTTCGATGAAGCTGAAAATCGTCTTCACGCCCAAAAGGCGTTGTTGACCTGGTTGTTGGAGCACCAATAATGACCCAAACTGTCTCAAGAACTGCGCGACAAGCTCGGATTCTGGAGATACTTGTGAGCACGCGAGTGTCTTCTCAGATCCAGCTTTCCGAGCTTTTGCAAGACGAGGGTATCGAGATTACGCAGGCAACCCTGTCCCGTGATCTTGATGAGCTGGGAGCAAAGAAAGTGCGGCCAAGCGACGGAGGCCGTGCATATTACACGGTGAACTCCAAAGCCGAGGCTTTTGATGCCTTGCATACAGGCCCACGTGAGAAACTTCGTCGAATGATCGAGGAACTCGTCGTCTCTGTTGACCATTCTGCGAATATGGCTGTACTGCGAACTCCACCTGGAGCTGCACAATATCTGGCTAGCTATATAGACAGAGTCGGTTTGGAGCAGGTAGTAGGCTGTATCGCTGGTGACGATACGATTTTTGTTCTCGCCCGAGATCCGCTTAAGGGCGGTGACCTAGCCCAGCAGGTATTTGGACGCAATACAAAGGCGTAAGTGACGCCGAAGCAAGCACAAACCCCGCGCTAGGTATACTATGTACCGCAGTGCAGAATATGATCTAGAAACACAAGGAGCTTTGATCCATGACTAACCGTGTTGTACTCGCATACTCAGGCGGGCTCGATACCTCTGTTGCGATTTCCTACCTCGGCGAAATGCTTAATGGCGAAGTCATTGCAGTAGCACTCGACCTTGGCCAGGGCGGCGAAGATATGGAGTCCGTACGTCAGCGCGCATTAGATTGCGGTGCTGTGGAATCCATCGTTATCGATGCGAAAGATGAATTTGCTGAGGACTACTGCCTGCCAACCATCAAGGCGAACGGTATGTACATGGGTGAGTACCCGTTGGTGTCAGCAATTTCCCGCCCGTTGATCGTAAAGCACCTTGTGAAGGCCGCACAGGAGCACGGTGGCACTCACGTATCACACGGTTGCACCGGTAAAGGCAATGACCAGGTTCGTTTTGAGGTTGGATTCCTGAACCAGGACCCAGATCTGGAAATTGTTGCGCCTGCTCGCGATTTTGCGTGGACACGCGATAAGGCGATTGCGTACGCAGAAGGAAAGGACCTGCCAATTGAGCAGTCGGCAGCTTCGCCATTCTCGATTGACCAAAACGTTTGGGGGCGCGCGGTAGAGACAGGCTTTTTGGAGGACCTCTGGAACGCGCCGACGAAGGATCTATACGCTTACACGGAAAGCCCTTCGATGGGCAATGCGCCTGACGAAGTCATTATCTCGTTCGAGGGAGGCAAGCCGGTTGCAATCGACGGCCGCCCGGTAACGATGTTGGAAGCAATCGAAGAGATGAACCGTCGCGCTGGTGCGCAGGGCATCGGTCGTCTGGATATGGTCGAAGACCGCTTGGTTGGCATTAAGTCCCGTGAGATTTACGAAGCGCCAGGTGCGGTCGCTCTGATTACGGCGCACAAGGCGCTCGAGGACGTTACGATTGAGCGCGAGCTGGCTCGCTACAAGCGACTTATCGACGCGCGCTGGTCGGAGGAAGTGTACGACGGTCTTTGGTTCGGTCCGCTCAAGCGCTCCCTGGATGCGTTCATCGAGTCGACACAGGAGCACGTCACTGGGGACATCCGCATGGAAATGCATGCAGGTAAGGCAGTGGTCAATGGCCGCCGCTCCAACCACTCCCTGTACGACTTCAACCTCGCGACGTACGACACAGGCGACACTTTCGACCAGACCTACGCTAAGGGCTTCGTCCGTTTGCATGGTTTGTCATCGCAGATCGCGAACAAGCGCGATCGCGAAGCGAAATAGCAGGGAGCTTTGGAAGTTATGCAGCAGCATAAGACGAATGAAGGCGCGCTGTGGGGCGGTCGGTTTTCTGGCGGCCCTTCTGAGGCGATGTTCGCGCTGAGCGTATCGACGCACTTCGATTGGGTGCTTGCGCCTTATGATGTATTGGCATCGAAAGCTCACGCAAAAGTCTTGCACCGTGCAGGACTTCTTTCGGACGAAGACCTGAAGACCATGCTCGAGGGGCTTGAGCAACTCGGCGCAGACGTTGCAAGTGGTGCGTTTGTTCCCGAACCGACGGACGAAGATGTTCACGGCGCAATGGAGCGCGGCCTGATCGACCGAGTAGGTCCTGAGGTAGGAGGGCGCCTGCGTGCAGGGCGCTCGCGGAATGACCAGGTGGCAACGATGTTCCGGATGTGGGTTCGTGATGCCCTGCGCGGTGTTGCTCTGCACATTACGGATCTCATCGATGCTCTCGTTGCACAGGCGGCTGCACATCCCGATATCATCATGCCGGGTAAGACCCACTTCCAGGCTGCGCAGCCTATTTTGCTCGCACACTCGTTGCTCGCTCACGCACACCCGCTGTTGCGTGACTTGGAGCGGATTCAGGATGCGGACAAGCGGTTGGCTGTGTCGCCGTACGGCTCTGGCGCTTTGGCGGGTTCTTCGTTGCACCTAGACCCGGAGGCGATTGCGGAAGAACTTGGCTTCTATGAAGCAACCGACAACTCACTGGACGGCACAGCTTCGCGTGATTTCGCAGCCGAAGCGGCCTACGTTCTAGCCCAGATTGCAGTGGATGTGTCCCGCTTTGCGGAAGAGATTATCGCCTGGTCGACGCCAGAGTTCGGTTACGTCACGTTGGACGACGCATGGTCGACTGGTTCTTCGATCATGCCGCAAAAAAAGAACCCAGACGTTGCGGAGCTTGCCCGAGGCAAGTCAGGTAGGTTAATCGGCAACCTTACCGGATTGATGGCCACTCTTAAGGCGCAGCCTCTCGCGTATAACCGCGATTTGCAAGAAGACAAGGAGCCGGTAATCGATTCCGTAAACCAGCTCAACATTCTTCTGCCAGCGTTTACCGGGTTGGTCTCGACTCTCAAGTTCCATGGTGATCGAATGCGTGAGATTGCACCTGCGGGATTCACGCTTGCTACCGATTTGGCAGAGTGGATGGTTCGCCAGGGCGTGCCATTCCGAGAGGCGCACGAAGCTTCCGGAGCATGCGTGCGCATCGCGGAGTCCCGAGGCGTCAACCTTATTGACTTGACAGATGAGGAGCTCGCGAGCGTAGACCCTCGACTTAACGCAGGAGTCCGTGACGTGCTCACGATTGAGGGTGCTGTGAGCTCGCGCGATACACGCGGCGGAACCGCCGGTCCACGGGTAGAAGAACAGCGTGTACGCGTAGCGGAGGCAAATAGTAAGTATCGAGCGTGGGCAGAGAAGCCTGTGCGGGGTTAACATCGGTACCGCATTTGCGACGCCCACCTTTCGGTGGGCGTTTCCACTTTTTGTAGTGGTGGCGTCGATAAGTGACTAACAAGGGTGAGGTAAGCTCAACTGCATGAGTCTTGATCCCAAACTTCTCGACGTACTGGTGTGCCCGCAAGACAAAGGGCCGCTTGAGTATAAGGAAGACGAACAGTTGCTGGTGAATGAACGCATTGGTGTCGCGTATCGGATCGACGATGGTATCCCAGTCCTGCTAATCGACGAAGCAGTTCCCTATACAAACACCCACAAGTAACGACGCTGGGAAGACGACTCTCTGAAAGGAATTTCATGACTAACGCAAACATTATCGACGAACTCGAGTGGCGTGGCCTGATCAATCAGCACACGGATCTGGAGGCGTTGCGTGAAGAAACGCAGAAGCCTATCACGTTGTACTGTGGCTTCGACCCGACTGGCCCTTCACTACATGCAGGTCACCTGGTGCCGCTGCTGATGCTGCGCAGGTTCCAACTCGCTGGACACCGGCCAATTGTGCTAGCAGGTGGTGCTACCGGCAAGATAGGCGACCCGCGTGACGTGGGCGAGCGCACGATGAATTCCGATGACACTGTGGCAGATTGGGCCGAGCGAATTGGAGGTCAGCTGTCAAAGTTCGTCGATTTTGACGGTGAGAACGGTGCGCTGCTGCTGAATAATAATGATTGGATTAAGGACTGGAAGGTCATCGAGTTCCTTCGGGACGTCGGCAAGCATTTTTCGCTCTCCACAATGCTGAGTCGTGATACCGTGAAGCGTCGCCTGGAAAACGACGGGATTTCTTTTACCGAGTTTTCGTACATGCTGTTGCAGGCACATGACTTTGTACAGTTGCGTCGTACGCACAATTGTGTGCTGCAGGTTGGTGGTGGCGACCAGTGGGGCAACCTGGTGGCTGGTGTTGATCTGAACCGACGCATGGATTCGGAGCGCGTGCATGCGCTGACTGTTCCGCTTGTGACGGACTCCGAGGGCAAGAAGTTTGGCAAGTCCACGGGTGGTGGTTCGTTGTGGCTTGATCCAGAAATGACCAGCCCGTACACCTGGTACCAGTACTTTGTGAATGCTGCGGACGCCGATGTGATCCGGTACCTGCGGTGGTTCACTTTTCTCGATAAGGAAGAGCTGGATGCTCTTGCCGTCGAGGTCGAAGAGCGACCATTTAAGCGAGAGGCACAGAAGCGGTTGGCGCAAGAGATGACAGATCTCGTCCATGGCCGCGAAGCTCGTGAGGCGGTTGAGTTAGCGTCCCAGGCGCTATTCGGTAAAGCAGATCTGACTGATCTCGATGAGCGTACCTTGGCCAGCGCTGTTGCCGAGACGAATGTGTTCGAGGTCGCGGCTGGAGCTGAAGTCAGCATCGTGGACATGCTGGTCGGCTCCGGCTTGGCCGACTCGAAGGGTGCTGCCCGTAGATCGCTGAAGGAAGGCGGCATTTACGCCAACAACGAGCGTGTAGTAGATGAGAACTGGGTTCCATCCGTGGATGATTTTCTGCATGGAACCTGGCTCGTGCTGCGTCGTGGTAAGAAGACATTCGCAGGCGTGAAGCGCAGCTAGGCGCAGGTGACAGCATCTGAAAGCAACGCGGTGGTAGAGCAGAAGCCTATGCCACCGCGTTAAGTCTTTCCATGATGGTTGCTGCGATGCCCTCGGGAGTGTCATCGATATCCACAGCGAAACCCAGCTCGTCCGGTTGGAGCGATTCAAGCGTATCTAGCTGGGAATCCAACATTGAAGCAGGCATGAAGTGATCCGTACGGTGGCTCAGCCGTTTCAGCAGTAGCTCACGCGGCCCGTCTAGGTGCACAAATATAAGGGGTACGTCGGCTAGTCGGAGCTTGTCGCGATAAATGCGTTTCAGCGCTGAACATGTAACGACGGTTCGCTTTCCAGCACTGTCTTGCTTTTGAAGCCAGTTCGAGAGTTTCTCAAGCCACGGCCAGCGGTCCTCGTCGGTGAGAGGTTGGCCCTTACTCATCTTTTCGACGTTTTCCGCCGGATGAAACTCATCAGCCTCGACGAGTTCAAAGCCGGATCTCTGCGCAAGAATCTCGGCGATGGTGGTCTTTCCGCTTCCGCACACGCCCATAAGGATGAGGTGCGCCGGGGGTAGCTTCTCTGCTTCATGCATGTTCTTCCCTCCTTGATGCTTCACGAGTGGGGGTAGCTAAAGAAAGCGTCGCCCTGACATTGATGCAGTGCACGATCGCCCACTGAAGTATGTGTATTCTAACGCTATAGCCAGTTTTCCGTATTGACGCCCCGTAGATCGGTGCGTCGATACGGCCTTGAAGCCTCGCTTGAGAAGAGACAGGATAGCTCATGGAAACTTGGGAACAGACGTTGTCGGCCGGCCCCTTAATGGGGATCGCTGCGGTCGGCATTGCCCTCATTCTTTTGCTCATTATTCAGTTTAGGGTCCATGCGTTCGTCACGCTGATCCTCGTGTCTGTCTTGACCGCTATCGCGGCCGGCATTCCAACAGGAGAACTGTATGACGTTGTGATGGGCGGCTTCCGATCCACACTTGGCGACGTCGGTATTCTTGTCGGTTTGGGCGCGATGCTTGGCAAACTTATTGAGTACTCCGGTGGCGCTAGAGTCCTCGCCAACACGATGATCGATAGGTTCGGCGAGCGGCGAGCGCCGATGGCGCTTGGTGTGGCCTCGCTCTTGCTTGGCTTCCCAATGTTTTTCGACGCCGGCCTCGTTGTCATGCTGCCGATCATTTTCGCAGTTGCCGCTCGTATCGGTGGACCAATCTTGCTCTACGCAATTCCGACGGTTGCTGCATTCTCTGTCATGCACGTCTTCGTGCCTCCGCATCCAGGACCAGTCGCTGCTTCGACATTCTTCGACACAAACCTTGGTCTGCTGATCGTTTTTGGCTTGATTGTTGCAGTTCCAACGTTCTATGTTTCGGGCCTTTTGTGGGGTAAGTATTGCGCAAAGAAGTTCCCGTTTACGTCAGTAGCAAACGCCGTTTTCAACTCGGACGACAGCGATATTAAGTCATTGCCGAAAACAGGCACTGTCATTACGATTCTGCTGCTCCCGATGCTGTTGATATTCCTGAACACGGGTGTCGACTTTGCGACGAAATCTGGCGCAATTACAGGTGACGAAACCTGGGCGCAGGCGTTCACATTCCTTGGAAAGTCCGGTATTGCGCTGTTGATTTCGGTTCTCGTCGCGCTTCCAGTGCTCGGGACCTCACGTGGGGTGAAGGGTTCGGCGCTGGAAAAACTCGTCGATTCGGCGTTAGGGCCAATTGCATCCGTTGTGTTCATTACTGGTGCCGGTGGCATGTACGGCGGAGTTCTTCGTGCGTCTGGTATCGGCGATGCCATCGCGGATCTCATGCAAGGACTAGGAATTCCAGTCATCCTCGCTGTGTACTTGGTAGCGGTGATCATGCGCGTTGCGCAGGGATCTGCAACTGTAGCGCTGACAACCACGGCCGGATTGATGGCTCCAGCAGTACTGGCTGGCGGCTACTCGGAAATTCAGATCGTCGCAATTACATTGGCGTGTGCGGCCGGTTCGGTTTGCTGCTCTCTAGTGAACGACTCCGGCTTCTGGCTTGTGGGCCGTCTTTTTGGGATGGACGTCAAGACCACACTGAAAACTTGGACGCTGCAGCAGACCATAGAATCCGTGGCGGCATTCCTAATCACGCTTCTGATCTTTGTCCTTTTCTAACTCCTTGAGAAGGCGTTAGGGGAACGCAATCTGATCCGTTAGCGCCTTCTCAATAAACTACTTCTACCAGCCAATTTGTGTTGTTGTTGGTGTGTGTGTAACTTTATGTGAGTCAGCGAGACCGACAACGCCCCGCCAGACAGACTCGGTAAAGAGTTGGTTGGTGAGATGGCGGTTAGGAAAACTACCGCTGGCCGACATAATGAAATAGGTTCTGTGATGCGGCGCGTGTTTGCGTTGTTGAGAATGTTTTGTTAGTGTCAATCTTCGTCGCTTTGAATGCGCCACTGTGTTTTGTGGTGTGTTTGGGTGTGCGGTTGTTGTTTGAGAACTCGATAGTGTGCCAATGTACTTTTTATTTTTTTGATTGCATTGACTTTTG
>NZ_JASOZC010000053.1:0-271 GCF_030228725.1 Corynebacterium sp. UMB10321
ATTCGGATATCTCCGGATCATTGCTTACTTACTGCTCCCCGAAGCCTTTCGTGGTTCGTCACTTCCTTCATCGGCTTCTAGTGCCTAGGCATTCACCATGCGCCCTTTTCTACTTGACCTATTTCAAGTTGAGTTTCTCTCTCTTCTCGGTCGCTCTTCAATCTGTTTTTTCGATTGTCTCGGTTTTTTGCTTTAGATTATATTCAGTTTTCAATGTACTAGCTCTCTGAGGTATTACCCTCAAAACTAAACAAAGTTTCTCAGTGTGCTT
>NZ_JASOZC010000054.1:0-271 GCF_030228725.1 Corynebacterium sp. UMB10321
TCATAAATGTAATAAAATTTATCATTTTTAATCGCAACATTTCGTTGAACGAATGTTTGAGTGACTGTTTGATACAGCCACACATTTTTTAGTAATACATCGACGTTCATTTTGTCCCTCTTTTCTAAAACTATTGATTCATCGTCCGATTCCATTGATCAATCCAATCCGCTAGTTGACTATTAATAAAATTAAAATCGACTGTTTTGGCACGTTCGGCAATGGCACCATATGTTTTATTTTTCGCTTCTTTTTCGCTTAGCGTTACTTG
>NZ_JASOZC010000055.1:0-270 GCF_030228725.1 Corynebacterium sp. UMB10321
AATCAAAATTTTCTTGGTACAAACTTCGATTATTGTGCTTAATTGATGTCTCATTTGCTTTTCCCTTTGAAAAAGACATTGTCATTTCTGGCATATAAACCACCTCAATTCTTACTACCTACTCTATCATTTTTTGTTACTTTTTGCCAAAAAGTAACGTTCTTGCGCTAGTGACATGCGCTAAAGCACACATCACTAGTCGAACGCTCTCCGAGGGCACCTACGCGGTGAGCGTGGGAGAAAAAGCTTACGCAATTTATCCCCTCCTCC
>NZ_JASOZC010000056.1:0-267 GCF_030228725.1 Corynebacterium sp. UMB10321
TTCTGATTGAACATAATCAAGAATCACTTTTCGTAATTTGTTCGAAATGAAAACCGAATTGTGTTTAGCTGTTTTTTGTTCCTTCATGGCCAGACGTTCTTTGACAATCACTCGGCCACGAGAAATTTCTACCACGTCACTTAATTTCAACTGTCTTAAATCGGAGATTCGATACGCTGTATTGATCCCGATCGAAAAAAGCACCAAATTTCGTTGCCCATATTTTCCGGAAGCCAAAATTGCCTTCATGGCATCGATCTTTTTTTT
>NZ_JASOZC010000057.1:0-267 GCF_030228725.1 Corynebacterium sp. UMB10321
GCGCCAGTTTTTCATGCGCGGCGGTAAATGGCTGGGGAACAGGTGACCGAATTTTTGCATTGCACGGTCGGTAAAATGCGGACGGAAGAATTTCACTTTCTCCAGCATCGCATCGGTGCGTCCCTTGAGATTAAAGAAGAACGGCATCTTGTCGGTGCCTAACTTATCAATCATCAGGAAGGTGTCTTTGCCGTATTTTTCCGCAATATCGTAGATATCCCGGTGCATATATTCCCCGGCAACCGGCAGATTTTCGAAATTAGCCAG
>NZ_JASOZC010000058.1:0-258 GCF_030228725.1 Corynebacterium sp. UMB10321
GGAGCAATCAAATGTCCAAGGAGTAGTGGCTGCGTGGTCACAGGAGGGCCTAGAGGAGCTACTACACGTTCAAGGTCAGGAGGGGCGGTGGTGAGGAGATACCCCTCATCCAAGGTAAGGAGCAGCGGCTGGGCTTTGCTGGAGCAGCTGTGAAGAGATACCCCACGTCCAAGGTAAGAGAAACCCAAGTAAGATGGTAGGTGTTGCAAGAGGGCATCAGAGGGCAGACACACTGAAACCATACTCACAGAAAACTAG
>NZ_JASOZC010000059.1:0-258 GCF_030228725.1 Corynebacterium sp. UMB10321
AAAAACCGATTGTCATCGAGTTTGCGCAGCTTTGGGCGAGCAAGACGCCCGCGGCTGGCCTGGTCAGCGTGATAAGCATCGTAGATACCATCGACGCTGTTGCGTGCGATTTCACGACTGATAGTGGATTGACTACGACAGACCATCTGGGCGATACGCCGGTGCGAATGCCCTGCTCGCAGATGCTCGGCAATGACTAAGCGTTCCGCCAGCCCTAGCCGCTGGCCAGTACCAACACGAGATACATCACCGGGTGTT
>NZ_JASOZC010000060.1:0-257 GCF_030228725.1 Corynebacterium sp. UMB10321
CCGGATTTCGGCGTGAAGATCCCGGCACAACCGCAACTGATGCTTGATATGGAACAGGCGCGTGGACTGCTGCATCGCCAGGATGCATCGCTGGTGAGCATTCGTTCGTGGCCAGAATTTATCGGTACGACCAGCGGTTACAGCTATATTAAACCAAAAGGTGAAATAGCCGGAGCACGTTGGGGACACGCAGGTAGCGACTCGACGCATATGGAAGATTTCCATAACCCGGATGGCACCATGCGCAGCGCCGATGA
>NZ_JASOZC010000061.1:0-256 GCF_030228725.1 Corynebacterium sp. UMB10321
TGCTGCTCAGAAAGTTATTGATGATGACAATGCCACTGCTGAAACAGTCGCTGCAGCATTAGATAAAGTGAACAAAAAGAAAGCAGCTTTAGCAGATGCTAAAGATAAATTAGTTGATGCTATAACAGCTGACCAAAAAGTCGCATTAGCTAAAGTAGCAGACGACTTGAAATTAGCAGAAACCACAGGAAAAACTCCTGACAGTGTTAAAGCATACAATGATGCTGTTGAACAAATCAAAGCCGAATTAGAAGCT
>NZ_JASOZC010000062.1:0-255 GCF_030228725.1 Corynebacterium sp. UMB10321
TCAACCTCATTGGCTGCGTGCTGATTACTCTCACGGTCTACCTGCTGGCCGTGCCGGTCTTTGGGCTGGTGCTTTAAAGGCTGGAGTTTTAGTGCAGCTATCGCCAGGCTAACATCGCGTAAAAACGTGTGTTGGCCTGGCGATTTGCCGCCTTTAAAGAACGGCACTATAGTTAATCCACGTTGCAGCGAGAGATTGCACAGCAATCAAACGCAGTAGCGGTTAGCGCCCGTAGCTCAACGGATAGAGCATCTG
>NZ_JASOZC010000006.1:0-135168 GCF_030228725.1 Corynebacterium sp. UMB10321
AAGCCCGCCCGCGCTGATGGTACTGCACCTGGGAGGGTGTGGGAGAGTAGGTTACCGCCGGCCTATAACTTCATTTTATTGTGTGTGGTGGGTTCCATTATTCCCGGTGTGGGGGTGGTGGTACCCACCACACTCTTTTTTATGCACCCACAACAAACAACAGGGCGTATACAGAGAAGCTCGTATCGAGAACCCCGCCGCGTTGAGCCCAGAATTCAGGAGAGGCGGTAGACCTCGTAATCGTTCGGTACACCCGCACCATGGACGTGCTGGAATCCGAGCCTCAATGCTAAACCGATCGATGCCTCATTAGTGGGGTCGATGATAGCGATGACTGGAAGCTGCGGGAAACGTTCCTGTGCATTGGCAATCGCCGCAGATGCAGCCTCCTTTGCGTATCCCTGGCCCTGAGATTCAGGGGCGAATCGGTAATAGAGGTTGAGTACCTGTTCACCGGCTTCCTCACTGTGGCGTACTCCAGTAAACCCGATGGTTGTTCCGTCAAGCATGGACACTACGTAGTAGCCAAGACCCTGTTCATCCCAGTTTTCTTGCCATGTGCTTGCCAACTCCTCTGCCTCTTTGCGGTTTTTCATCGCGAGGTCGGGACGGTGTTGATAGGTGCGGGCGTCGGCGTGGATCCTAAAAATGGCGTCTATATCTTGGTCCGTGGGAGGAGTGAGGATAAGGCGAGGGGTGCGAAGGGGAAAAGCATCGTTCATCTTGGAATCTCCGTTCAAAGTGTTAGGCCTCTCAGGCTACCTGGCCTCAATGGCTGAGGCATGGTGCAAGCAATACGCCCCAGGGGACATAAGCATTCCCTGGGGCGTACGCAGAGGCGAGGATGTCGGCCTAAAAAGCTATGAGCTCATTTCTAGACTTCTTGACTAGATCCTCGTCGCGGATAGCTTGCTTGAGGGCGCGCCACTGATCGTCGGGGATGTAGTCCGTGGCTTGTTTGATAACTTCCTCTGAAGGGGTGCCCCACGCGATTGGCATCGGAGTAATCGTTGCCCAGTGTGCCTTGTCGCGGGATGTGCGCTGGCCTCCCACAGCGACGCACGGAACTGCAGCGCCAACCTTAGGAGTGACGCCGGGGATCCGTTGCACCACAGTTGAGGTGAGCGCCCACTCGGCAGGGGACTGCTGGTCAACGACTGTGTTTACTAACGCGGTGAGGGTAACTGTGGTGCCCTTGTCATCGGTGATGACAGCGGGAGAGAGGGGGTTGGCGTCGTAAATTGCTTGGGTACGTGGAACCGCGCGAGGAATAGCAAGACCGACGATCAGCATGATGGTGCCGAAAAAGATAAGGGAGAGGGATCCGAGTAGGCGCCAGGGGGAGGTCGGGTCGACGAGGAACCAGACTATGACGCCCGCGATGAGGCAGACGACGAACAGAGCGATGCTTGAGGTAACGAGGTTCTTGGTATTTCGAATAAGTTCGTTGTGTTCTTTGGCGTATTCTTCGTCGACGTTGAAGCGGAATGGTTGTTCAGTCATAGGCCACAGTCTATAGGCCGCGTTTGAGGTCTGAGGCATCCATGATGCGATAAGCGTAGCCCTGTTCGGCGAGGAAGCGTTGGCGGTGCATGGCGTACTCGGCGTCCAGGGTGTCTCGTGTGACCACGGTGTAGAACAAGACCTCACTGCTGTCCGGCTTGGGTCGAAGGAGTCGGCCGAGGCGCTGGGCCTCTTCCTGGCGGGAACCGAACGTGCCTGAGACCTGGATTCCCACGGCTGCCTGGGGGAGGTCGATGGAGAAGTTCGCCACCTTCGATACGACGAGGGTGCGGATTTCGCCCTGGCGGAAGCGCTCGAAGGCTTCTTCGCGGGCTTTGGTGCTGGTGCGGCCGTCGATGAGTGGGGCGTCGATCTGCTGCGCGATGTGGCGCAGGTGGTCGACGTAAGCTCCGATGATGAGCGTCGGTTCGCCCTCGTGGCGGGCGAGAATGTCCTTGACCGTCGAGAGCTTGGCTGATGCGGTGGCGGCCAGGCGGTAGCGCTCGCGTGCGGAGGCCGTCGCATAGCTGAGGCGCTCTTCTTCCGTGAGCGTGGTGCGGACCTCGATGCATTCGGCGGTGGCGATGAAGCCTGCCATTTCGAGTTCTTTCCAGGGGGCGTCGTAACGCTTGGGGCCGATGAGGGAGAAGACGTCGTCCTCGCGGCCGTCCTCGCGGATGAGCGTTGCGGTCAGGCCGAGACGGCGGCGGGACTGGAGGTCGGCCGCCATACGGAAAACGGGGGCAGGGAGGAGGTGGACTTCGTCGTAGATGATGAGGCCCCAGTCGGTGGTGTCGAAAAGCTCGAGGGCGCGGTATTCGCCCTTTGTCTTCCGGGTGACTACTTGATAGGTCGCGATGGTGACCGGGCGGATCTCCTTCTTTTCGCCGGAGTACTCACCGATTTCTTCCGGGGTGAGCGTGGTGCGGCGCAGCAGCTCATCGCGCCACTGCCGCCCGGCGACAGTGTTGGTAACGAGGATGAGCGTGGTCGTCTCTGCCTGCGCCATCGCGGCGGCGCCAACGATGGTTTTGCCTGCACCGCACGGCAGGACCACCACGCCTGAGCCGCCCTCCCAGAATGCTTGGGCGGCGTACTGTTGGTAGTCGCGAAGCTCCCAACCGTCAAAGTCGAGCGCGATTGGGTGGGATTCGCCGTCGACGTATCCGGCGTGGTCCGCCACCGGCCAGCCCGTCTTGATCAGTTCTTGTTTGATGCGCCCGCGTGCAGACGGGTGTACGCCTACCGTGTGCGCGTCGAAGCGCTGGCCAAGAAACGGGATGATGTTCTTGTTGCGCGTAATCTCATCCAGGATTGGGGGCTCTTCCGTGGTGAGGATGAGCCCGCGTTGTGGATCATTGAGTAGGCTGACGCGCCCGTAGCGCGCCATCGTCTCCGCAATGTCGATGAGGAGCGACTGGGGGACGGGGAACCGGGAATAACGCTCGAGGACATCGATTGCGGTCTCGGCGTCGAAGCCGGTGGCGAGGGCATTCCACAGCGCAAGTGGGGTGATGCGGTAGGTATGGACGTGCTCGGGTGCGCGCTCGAGCTCAGCGAATGGGGAAAGCGCTGCGCGTGCCTTCGCCGCGTCCGGGTGCGCGATTTCAAGCAGTACGGTTTTATCGGACTGCACGATCAGTGGGCCGTCCCCAAACGTCATTGTTGGACCTTTCTTTCTACACCAGCGTCACAGTGGTGACGCGCCGCAGCGGTATGCGGATCACGCGCTGCGTGGCCGTGTCCTGCGCATCAATGACGCCGACACTCACCGTCAACGGGATGACCATTAGGGTGTGCTGCGCGCCCTGCGAGTCCGCATACTCAACCTTGACGCGGCGACGGGCGCGGGCTGCTGCACGAAGCATATCAGTCGTTGACGTTTCGCTGACCCCGGAAGCGGAAGGTTGGCTCGTATCCGAGTTGAGGGCGGCAACAATCTTATCGACGTCCCCTTCGCTCAGAGAGGCGGTACGGGGAAGCGAGGACGGTGTTGCCCTCACCAGTGTCGGTTCGTCAGCGATCGTGATGGAGGCGCCGTGGTCGTCTTCGGCGGTGGGCTGCAGGCCTGCTGCTTGTAGTTCGTGGAGCAAGCGTGGCAGCGGAAGCGGGCTGACGGCGACGGTCGGCGCTAGGATCCGTAGATCGGCGTGCTCGGCCGCCACGGCGAGGAGGGCAGGGTCGGCGCAGCGGATGTAGCTCAGCGCGCTGCCGGCGCGGATTGCGCCGTGGGTGCGGGAGAGGTCGTCGATAAGGAAGGTGATGGCCTGCGGAACCTCGCCCATGATGTGCTGTTTCAACCATGTGTGCAGTGAGTCGGCGTCGTGCCCACGGTCGAGGGCGCGCTTCAGGGAGGCGTCGCTGATGCGCCACATGCTGGCAAGGCCCGGCGATTCAAGGTCGGCGATATCTTCGACGACGGCGGCGGTCGCCGCATCGAGCGGCCCCGGGGCGAGCAGTGTCATGTCGCCCTGCGCGATGAGCTGCGAGACCTCCGCGGGGACGAGCTGCTTCGTGGCCTCGACGACGTCGCCGTCGTTGAGAAGTGCTTGCAGGGGTGTCGACGCCGAGCTCCCCACGCCGCCAATCGCGCCGACGAATGCGGCTTCGGCGATGGTGGCGTCGATAAGTTGGGGTGAGAAATTCGCTGCCATGAGCGGTACGTGGAACAGTAATCGAGCCTCCTGGTCGGGGCCCGCGTACTCGACGATGCGCCTCCGGGCGTGCCTGACGTCGGGGTTGTGGGTGGGCTCGGAAAGGAGGCGGTGCTCCGGCGTCTTGTCGGTGCGCCAGGGCGAGGCGAGCCAGCCGGCGAGGAGGATAGCCCACTGGTCGGCGAGCGTGGCGTCCAACCAGGAAAGAGCGTCGTGGGTGGCCGCGAGTACGTCGGCCTCGTCGGTGCTTCCACGGCCGAGAAGGCCGGCGGATTCGCCCGTGGTAATGAGGAGCGCAGGATCGAAACCGAGGGCCTGCGTTAACCCCGCATGTGCGCGGACCCCCAGGGAGCCGTCCTTGTTCAGTGCGACCGGGGACTCAAGTAACAGGAGCAGCAGCTGGCGGAGCTTGCGCACCGCGTCGAGGCCCGCGCCAGT
Organism: Corynebacterium sp. UMB10321; assembly: GCF_030228725.1. Classification (NCBI taxonomy): domain Bacteria; kingdom Bacillati; phylum Actinomycetota; class Actinomycetes; order Mycobacteriales; family Corynebacteriaceae; genus Corynebacterium; species Corynebacterium sp. UMB10321. The sequence goes on from NZ_JASOZC010000006.1 coordinate 4,596, forward strand.
CGCGTTGCGGTCGATCGTCGGCTGATCTGGATCGTTGACGGCAGGGGCGTGCTCGGGGAACTCGCGCGGTGGCAGGCCACGGAGGACGTCGCGGACGGGGCGAGGTAGGCGAACCGTTGTGGCGTCGACGCGGATGAGCAGCCCTTTCGCAATGAGTGTTGCAACTGGCGTCGTGGGATCCGCGTCCGCCGCGGCGGCCCTCGTCGTGCCGACGGAACCTGACGCCGCTAGCGTATCCAGCACTGAGCGCTCGCGGGCGCTGAGTCCTTCCAGCAGCCCGTCGAGGTTCGGTGGGGCCTGGTCCCCGAGGCGCCAGCCCGACGGCAGCGCGGAAAGTGCCCCTGGTGCGACCCGTACAGCAGTATCCGGGCCATAGATGAGCGCCATCGCACGGAGACGCTCGACGGCCCCGGGAACACGCGCTGCGGGGACACTGTTGGTGTCGACGGGAGAGAGCTCGGCGCCGACGTCCCCGAGCGCTTCCAGAAGCCGCAACTCGGCAGCGTTGAGACGGCGTAACGCTCGTGCTGCAGACCCAGCCAGCGACAGCCGCGTCCCCAGCGAACCCCAGGATGGCGGGGTGGGGTAAAAGGCGTCTGGCCTGAGATAAATGAGCTCCCGGAGTTGTTCGGGGCGCATCGTGCGGAGCGCTTCCTGGAACGTAGTCATAGCGTTGGCTAGTGTACGTGCGATTTTTGTCCAGGCGTGAAAGAATAGTACGCATGGCTAAAGACGTAGAGAAGATCGGTCGCGCGAACCCGGCGTGGCCCACCAACACCCCTGGTAATGGTTCGCCTGTCACCGAGCTGTCCTCGCAGCTTACCGGTGCATCTAGCCCGTTTGGGGACGAGCTCGTGCTCCCACTCCCGGCGGAAGAAATCGGGTACGTCCACCCAACGACGCGAATCAACCGCTAAGTGTTCAACCTTTTGGCCAGCCCTGAAAGAGTGGGCTGGCCAGTCCCTATGCCCCTTTCATAAAGCAAAACAAACGTGCCCGCCACAAGCTTTCTGTGGCGGGCACGTTCTATTGAGTGCTTAGCGGTTCAGCAGTGCTGCGCCGATAGCGGCGAGATCGCCCGAGCGAACAGCGTTGATCAGTGCAGCGTTCTGGCTGTAGAACGCATCGTAGTTCGCGCGGTTCGCAGCGTAGGACTGCTGGATGTGCGCCGGAATCGCGAAACCATAGTTGCTCAGGGAGCTGCCGAGCTGACGGTACAGGGCGTCAACTGGGTTCTCTGCCTGGCGCTGGGCTGCGTCCGGGGATGCAACGGCAGCGCGTGCAGGAGCAGGTGCCGGTGCGGCAGCCTGTGCGTCGCGATTTGTCGCAGCGGAGTTCAGTCCAAGGCGAGCGGAGCATGCTGGCCATGCGCCCCAACCCTGCTGTGCCAGGGTGCGCTCTGCAACGATGATCTGCTGCTCACGGGTTGCCAGGTTCGCGGTTGGAGCGAACTGGCCGCCACCGAATGCCTGCCAGGTGGACGCGGAGAACTGCAGGCCGCCGTGGTAGCCGTTGCCGGTGTTGATTGCCCAGTTGCCGCCGGACTCGCACTGTGCGAGACGATCCCAGTCGGAGTCAGGCGCTGCCGTGGCCTCTGGGGCCATCAGTCCAGCGAACGCCGCGGTTGCGGCTGCGCCGGCGAGTGCCTTCTTGGTCAGGGAAGTGGTCTGCTTGGAATGGCGTCCCATTGAAATACGATGTCCTCTCTTGTTGTCGCTTGCGAAGTAAGCTGTCGGGTTCGGGCTGAGGCGCCCGGTTGCAGTAGCAACTTCACCCCAAGGAAGCTCCGGGAGGGGAGTTTCCGAAGGTTGGGTCCTCCGCTTCTGTTGTTTGTGTAATTGTGCGAGGCGAACAGAACTCAGCGTGCCTCGTTTTCTTGCTGCGGGACAGCCTAACGCTTTATAACGATTTAGTCACGCTCCGGGCACTTTTTGGGGTCGGTGTCGCGGATGTGGGGAGGCAGGTAGGGCCGTTTGGCCTGTTCACGAGCAAAATTAGCGCGAATGTGATTTGTGGCACTTTCTTTCGTGTTGGGGCTCGAACGGGCGATACGACTATGATGGATAGCCACTGCTGAGTCTGCATAGAGAACAGAGAAGGAACGAAGACTAATGCCAATTGGAAAGGTGAAGTGGTTCGACGCCGACAAGGGCTTCGGCTTCGCATCCAACCCTGGAGACGACGACGTATTTATTTCTAAGTCGGTGCTCCCGGATGGTGTGGATGAGCTTGTGCCTGGACAGCGCATCGAGTTCGACTTTGCCGCAGGCCGAAAGGGCCCGCAGGCGCTGCGCGTCGCCATCTTGGAGACGCCGAAGCGTCGCCCCGTGCACCGTAGGAAGCCAGAAGAACTCGGAAGCATGCTTGCCGATGTGATGACGCTCATCGAGTCCGACGTGCAACCGGCGTTGACGGCTGGGCGCTACCCTGAGCGCAAAGAGGCTCGACAGGTTGCGGGCATCCTGCGCGCAGTGGCGAAGGAGCTTGACGCCTAAGCGTTATTCAAACGCGACCGACCATGTGGCGACCACCGGGATTTCTTCCCCGTGGTCGTCATTTTTTACGGCCAGCGTCGAGACTTCAGCAACGAGGAGTTTCGCCCCGCCTTCTTTGACGGCAGGAGCGGTCTCTTCGGTGGTCTCGCCCGCCTGGTGGAGGCGCTCTTCGTTGGCGGAGGGGTCGTCGTAAATGAGGAGGAGGCGCCAGCTGCCCGCAGCGATATCTGGGTCGATGCGGAATGTGAGTTCGTCGGAGCCATCACGTGTGAGTGCCGGTGGCTCACCGCCGTCACATTGCTCATCGAGGGGGCAGAGCGTGTAGGGGGCGATCTCGTGCTCGCCGTCGGATGCAGTGACGTGAATCCGAAGGTCTTCTACGGGAAGACCTGGCTGCGAGCGCTGCCAGTTCATGAACGCGTACACCCCAGCGAGCAGGATAGCGACGGCGAGAACCGTCGCACCGAGTTGGAGCGCAAGGCGAGAGGAAGCACGGCGGGAAGCAGTCATGAGCGAAATTCTACTGGGAAGGGACCAACCGGACGCGGTAGAGGTCGGGCCAACGCTTGCCGGTGAGGTAAAACTCGTCGGTGCCAGGGATATGCGCGATCCCGTTGAGCACATTGTTTATGTCTTCGTCGGCGTTGTTGGGAAGAGACGACGCATCGATCCTGGCCGTGACGTGGCCGGAGGTGGCGTCGATACGCACGATGTCGGTGGTTGTGAAGATGTTTGCGTAGACGTCGTCGCCGACGCACTCCAACTCGTTGAGACCCTCGACGGGTTTGCCTTGGTCGGTGACTTCGAACCGCGCAAGCTCGGCGAGCGTGTCCGGGTCCATGCGGCGCAGCTCGGCGGAACCGTCGGAGAAAATAAGTGCATCATCGGTGGCGCACAGCCCCCACCCTTCGCCGTCGTAGTGGGCGGTATCGACAGTTGCTAGGGACGCTGCATCGCGGCGAAACGCAGTGCCCTCCTGCCACGTCAGCTGCCAAACCGAATCTCCGACGCGGGTCATGCCTTCGCCGAAGAACACGTCCGGCAAGGCAACCTCGCCCAACACGTCGCCTTCTGTCGTGAGCCGATACATACCGGACGCTCCATATTGGCCGGTACTGACGAGGAGCGTGCCGTCCTCATCGACTTCGAGGCCCTGGGTGAACAGGGCAGGGTCGTAGTCGTAGCGCTGTACGATTTCGGGTTTCAGCTGCTCCACCTCGGTGGCAGCTTCATCGCAACCACTCACGGTGAGCAGCACCAAAGGACACATCAGGATGGACCAAAACCGTCGGGAGTGAACACGCATACGTCCATCATGCAGCATTTCCCCAGAAATGGGCCATAATGGAGAGCGTGTCTCAGAACAAGAACTCTTCACCACTGCTGAGCGACAAAGCAATTGAAGTCGCGCGAGAGGCCATCCTCGAGATCGCGGAAGGCGAGGTCGGCGCGCACATCGGTGTCGCTGGGCTCTCGAGCAACGTGGCCACGCACCGCTTCGAAGCGAGCGTGCCTGGCTACAACGGGTGGGAATGGAACGCGGTCGTCGCGTGTGCCACGGGCTCAACATGGGTGACCGTCAACGAGGTCGCGCTCATGCCGGCTCGTGACGCGCTGCAGGCGCCGGACTGGGTGCCGTACTCCGAGCGTCTTCGCCCCGGCGACCTCGGCCCCGGCGACATCATGGAGCCAGCGCCTGACGACGAGCGCCTGACCACAGACTCCTTTGCAAAGGATGCAGTGACGTTCCCAGGCAGGGAAACTGACCACTACCTCACGCAAGAAGGCCTCAATGCGGCGAAGACGCGGTGGCGGAAGGGCAAGTTTGGCCCTAATTCTGCGTTCGCCGAGCAGGCAACGCTGCACTGCCGGACCTGCGCGTTCTACATTCCAATGGAGCACCCAGTGGGGGAGAACTTCGGGGTGTGCACCAACGAATACTCAGCTGATGGCCGCATCGTCGCTGCATCCTACGGCTGCGGTGCCCACGCAGATACCAAGGCGCCGCGCCACGACGGGAAGTAACCCGCTAGAGCAGTGATGCCCGCAGCCGCCGGGTTTCATTGATCTCGCGGTGCGTCGGCAGTAAACCGCGCGAAATCATTCGGGGGCCAGGCTTGGGTGTGCCATACTCCTGCCATTGCTCGACAAGCCGGGCACCCTGCACAGCATCGACGGCCCACGTCTCCTGGTGCATCAGATCGAAGCGTGAGAAGCCGTCGTGCGCCTCATGCGTTTCGACGCCCGCCTCCTCCAACACACGCACAACCCCCTCCAGCGCGTATGACCCCGCGGTAGCAGGGTGCCCGGAGATGACCGCCCGCGTGGCGCTTGGAAATGTGATCAGTGGTTGGAGGAGTGCGGAGATGATGCGGCCGCTGGCGTCGGCAAGCAATCCGTCGTTGGTGCCCAGCGTTGCCGATGCGTGCAACTGCCACCCGAGGTCCGGCCCGTGCCTGTTCGGCTGCGCGCGCTGATCCCGGATTGGCTCCGCGAACATGGTGATCTCCGTGGAGGGCGCAGGCGCCGGGCGAAGCGTCAAGGACGCATGGCCTCCCGTGACGTGGACGACCGCTTTGCGAGGGCCCGTAACCTGGCTGACCGTAACGCGGAGGCGTTCAAACTCCGAGTGCGAGATGCCGCAGCCGCGAAGCTTCGAGGTGAGCAGATCTGCATCTGCAACCATGCCTTGCGAAATGACAAAGCTGAATACATCCACTTTGGGCTCCAAGTCGAAATTATTAGGAAGTGTGTGCACTAAGGTAAAAGTCTATTGCAGGCTTTTGGCAGATAGATTTCAGCCGATGCATGCAACAACTTTGCTCTCTTTCATAACTTCCTCAACGAACTAAAGGGGATCTTCGCAGTGAGTATTCCAAGCGAATCTTCAACGAAGCAGCCCGCTAGCGGGCTTGATAAATTCTTCCATATCAGTGAGCGAGGCTCGAGCGTCGGCCGCGAAATCCGCGCCGGTATCGTGACCTTCTTTGCGATGGCGTACATCGTGCTCCTGAATCCTTTGATCCTGGGCACGAGCCCCGACCGCGAAGGTGTCGTGCTTGGTATCCCGCAGGTAGCTGCGGTGACGGCCCTTGCCGCCGGTGTGATGTGTATCTTGTTCGGCGTTATTGCTAAATATCCGTTTGGTATTGCTGCGGGCCTTGGCCTGAACACGCTCGTTGCAGTGACACTCGTTGGGCAACAGGGCCTGACCTGGCCAGAGGCCATGGGCCTCATCGTGATTGACGGTATTATCATCTGCATTCTTGCGATTTCCGGGTTCCGTACCGCCGTCTTTGAGGCCATCCCGAACTCGATGAAGGTGGCAATGAGTGTCGGCATCGGCATGTTCATCGCGATGATCGGCCTGGTGGACGCCGGGTTCGTGCGCCGCATCCCTGACGAGGCACACACCACTGTCCCGGTGCAGCTGGGCTTCGGTGGTTCGATCGCCTCGTGGCCGACGGCTGTGTTTGTCATCGGCCTGCTCATCTGTGGCTTCATGGTGATCCGGAACATTCCGGGTGGGCTGTTCATCGGCATCGTCGCGACGACGATCATCTCGATGATTGTGGAGTCCTTCGTCGGTGCAGGCTCGTCCGCTGAGAATGACCACGGCTGGTCGCTCGCGGTCCCTGCGCTTCCGGATTCTTTGGGTGGCATCCCGGATCTGTCCCTCGTGGGCAAAATCGACATGGTTGGTGCCTTCGTTGAGGTCGGTGTCGTCGCCGCCAGCCTCCTGGTCTTCACCCTCGTGTTAGCGAACTTCTTCGACGCAATGGGCACCATGACGGCGCTCGGCCGCCAGGCCGGCCTGACCGACGAGAACGACAACCTGCCAGGCATGAAGAAAGCCCTCGTTGTTGAAGGCTTCGGCGCAGTAGTCGGTGGCGCGTTCTCTGGTTCCTCGAACACGGTGTTCGTGGACTCGTCCGCCGGCATTGCTGACGGCGCCCGCACCGGCCTCGCAAACGTGGTCACCGGCATCCTGTTCCTGCTGGCGATGTTCCTCACCCCGCTGTACGAAATCGTCCCAATCGAGGCCGCCGCACCGGTCCTCGTCGTGGTTGGCGCGCTGATGATGATGCAGGTCAGCAACATCGACTGGACCCGTTTCGACGTTGCCTTCCCGGCCTTCTTAACCATCATCATGATGCCGCTGACCTACTCGATTGCCAACGGCATCGGCGTCGGCTTCATCGCGTTTACCGTGATGGCGCTCTTCGCTGGCAAGCGTAAGGACATCCACTGGATCATGTGGCTGATTTCTGCGCTGTTCCTGATCTATTTCGCACAAGGACCGTTGATGTCGCTAATCTCGTAAAGCGTGAGCATAGTTATCGACGACCCCTCCGACCCCCGGCTTGACGATATCCGCGACCTGAAGCACTCAGACCGCGAGAAAGGCCTGGTGTTTGCGGAGGGGCCTCTTGTTGCGGGACGCCTTGTGGAGTCCCGCTTTCCTGTCCGCGCGGTGTTCGGCTTCGGTGGCCGCCTCCAGTCTTTTTTGGAGCAGTACGGCGAGCGCCTCAAAGCGGAAGGAATACCGGTCTACGAGATCAGCCGCGCAGTGATGGGGGAGGTCGCCGGCTACGACATGCACCGTGGGCTGTTAGTCTCCGCGGATAAACCCGAACCGCTGAGCGTCGAAGACGTCGTGGCAGATGCCCGCACCCTGGTAATTCTTGAGGGAGTAGGGGACCACGAGAACATCGGCTCCATCTTCCGCAACGCCGCCGGCATGGGCGTTGATGGCGTGCTGTTCGGTGCCGCCACCGCCGACCCGCTCTACCGGCGCAGCGTCCGCGTATCGATGGGCCATGTGCTTCGCACCCCGTTTGCGCACTTTGGCGGCACCCCAACCACGTGGCAGCGCGAGCTCGCACAGCTGCAGGAACAGGGCTGGTGGCTGGTGTCACTGACCCCTGCGGACGATGCCGTGTACCTCTCAGAGGCACTTAACGATCACGAGAAGGTGGCATTTCTCGTCGGTGGGGAAGGCCCTGGGCTCACGCAGCACGCAATGCGCGCGACCGATGTGCGCGCGAAAATCCCCATGGCGCCCGGAACGGATTCACTCAACGTGGCCACGGCTGCGGCGATTGCGTTCTACGAGCGCCAGCGTGACCTCATCAGCCGCGGTCTGCGTGGCGGATTTTCTCCGCAATCGTAGCCTTTAGGTCGCGGGCGCGGCGACGTAGCCCGCGGCCAACGCGCTTTGCTGCTGCGACGGAGGCGTCGGCAAGCTCGGAAAACTCGTCACGCTCTGCCTCTTCGTCGTGCTGCTCGTAGTCGTCGTACGTGTTGGTCTGCTCGGCGAACTTCGCCGCCACCTCGTTGACAGTCTTGGTGCGTGGGGCAGGAGCCTCGACTTTCGGCTCCGGGCGGCCATCCACCGCGTAGCCGATGATGTGCACATCCGGACCGTCCTCGCCGACCTCGATACCCAACCACGCGCGCTCAGCCTCGCGCATCAGCGCTGGCGGCTCGAACGGTAGCGAAATGCCGCCGAGCTGGGGTGCGGTTTCCCCGGCCCAGTACGGGGCCTCGAACGGGTCCGGCAAGCCGACGTCCTCGAAGACGTGGTCGCGGGTGGCAGAGAACGCGCGGCGCAACGTCTCACCCTGGTAGTGGGCGATCGCCGCGTAGTCCGAATCGGTGCCTTCCGCGTAGACGTAGGTGTCAGCGCTAGGCAGTGCGGTGCGCAGCGCCTTGGCGGTTTCGCTGATGCGCTCGGCGTCCGTGACAAAGAAACGGACAACCGCAACTCCCGGGTACCCCGCGATGTAATACTCGTCCACACCAGGAACCGAGGAACGATTCAGCGGGAACTGGCCAATCGGGGTAATAGGCCACGCCGGGTTAACCTGTGCGAGCAGCTTTCGGCCGAACCCACGGTCCGCCTTCGGCTCGCCCTCGAGCACGTCCTCCGGGTGTGCGACGTTGACAAACCAGCAGGTAACCACGGCGTTATGAGACATAGCGGGGCCCTACTTTCGCGGTCGCTTCGTGTTTGTCCGGACCCCCAACAGGACATCTTCCCAGTGCGGAGTTACAGCTTTTCGACGCCTCTTCTGCGGCTGCGGTGCCTCATCCGGGTGCTGCAAGAAGTCACCGGTCGCGATTGCATCCTCGTCCGAAGCAGCGGGGGCGTCGGTGGCGTCTTCGCCCTCATCGACGTCTTGATCGATAGCCGTGAGTGAACGAACTGGCTGCACAAAATCCGGGTCTGTGAGGTCTGCAGCGATGGAGTTTCGCGCCTCCGTCGTCGGTGCGGAACCCATCTGGCGGTGGAAGGACCACAAGGCCTCGTTTTCGCTTAAGCCTGCCTGCCACCGGACATGCACCACCCAGTCATCGCCGGGCTCACGGGTTGCGTCCCAGGTGGCGTCGCTAAGCGAATGCCCGCGGGCAGCGAATGCGGTGGCGAGGATTTCGAACAGTGTCAGCTTCGCGGGGCCATCCTCGCGCATCGGGTGGGACTGCTTTGCGGCCTCGGCAACCTGCGAGCGCTCCAGGAGCACCGGGTGGGCGTACGGGTCGATCCGGCTTTCAGCCACCCCCATCTCCTCAGCCAACTCGGATGGCTGGGTGCCGGAGCGGATGCGCGCCTGGATCTGGTTCGGGCGCATCGAAAGCGGGGTGGAGTACAGCGGGTCCGGTTCCGGCAGGCTGCGGGGCTTCTCCTCGGAGGCTGTCTCCGCAGCGTCCTCGGAGTGCTCGTCACCGAGTGCATTGTCAGCGTCAGCGGATGGTTCCTGCGCGTCCGGTGCAACCTCAAGCTCAGGCTTGGTGGATTCCTCCTCAGCCACGGCCTGCATCTCGGAACGCGCGAGCTGGTAACGGATGCCCTCGTCATCTCGGAGGACGAAGAACGTCTCCGTGGACTCCTCATCCATGAGGTACAACTCGCGCATGTGGCTCCTTTCCGCTGACAAATACCTCCACCAGCTTAGCCCATTTGTTCTGGACTACTTCTGGCCCACGCCCTGTTCGATCAGATAGTCAATAGACTTGGTCAGGTGCTTGACGTCCTCGGACTTGATTGCAGGGAACAGACCGATGCGCAACTGGTTGCGGCCAAGCTTGCGGTAAGGCTCCGTATCCAGGTAACCATTCTGGCGAAGCGCCTTAGCCAGCTCAGCTGCGTCGATGCGCTCGTCGAAATCGATCGTACCGACGACCTTGGAACGGGCAGCAGGGTCCTCGACGAACGGCGTCGCAAACTCGTGGTTGTCAGCCCACTTGTACAGCAGGGAGGACGACGCCGTCGTGCGAGCAACCATCGCATCCAACCCGCCGAGCTCGTTCATCCAACGAACCTGCTCCGCCAGCATCAACAGAGGGCTGATTGCCGGGGTGTTGTACGTCTGGTTCTTCCGTGAGTTATCGACGGCCGTCTGCAAGTTCAGGAACGCGGGGATGAAGCGGCCAGACGCCTGGATCTTTTCAATGCGCTCCAGGGCGGCTGGGCTCATCACGGCGAACCACATGCCGCCGTCAGAAGCGAAGCACTTCTGTGGCGAGAAGTAGTAGACGTCCAACTCGTGCACATTGACGGGGAGGCCGCCGGCGCCGGAGGTAGCGTCGATAACTACGAGTGCATCGGTGTCCGGGCGGCGAACTGGGACCATCGCGCCGGTGGAAGTCTCGTTGTGTGCCCACGCAACGACGTCGGCGTCGGCGCCGTCGAGCTCGTGCGGCGAAGGTGCGGTGCCGGGTGCGGAGTCCACGATCTGCGGATCAGCCAGCCATGGTGCGGCGGCCGAGGCCTTCGCAAACTTTCCAGAAAACTCACCGAACGTCAGGTGTGCAGACTTCGTCTCGATGAGGCCGAAGGTAGCGGCGTCCCAAAAGGCGGTCGCACCGCCGAGCGAAAACACGATCTCGTAACCCTCAGGAAGCTTAAAGAAGTCGTGCAGACCCTGGCGGACCTCACCCACAAGATTCTTCACAGCTGGCTGGCGGTGAGAGGTACCAATGATGTCCGCGCCCTTCGCGATAGCCTCTAGCTGCTCCGGGCGAACCTTTGAAGGGCCGCAGCCAAAACGCCCATCGCTAGGAAGCAGAGCTGGGGGAAGAACCGGAAATGTTTGCATGACAGCCTTTCCTGTAACAGGGGGTAGAGAAACTTGACGACGCCACTCGCGTCTCACTGCATCTTATTACCCAACGACGCGCCCGGGGCGCCTTTCGCCAGCTCTTTTCCGGATACTTGAAAATCGAACAAATGGGGGTGTGGTGGTCAATAGATTTATTGAGTTGTGTCGGGCGAGTCACATTTTTTGCTAGCATTGCGGGAGTAAATTGCAACCTCCTTGCATCCCGCAAGGAATAGGGTTTCCGAAACTTCTGAGAAAGGTTTGCTATGGCTTCTGAAGGTCAAGACAAAGCTGTACTTCACTACCCAGGTGGCGAATTCGAAATGGACATCAAGTCCGCCACCGAGGGCAACGACGGAGTGGTGCTAGGCAACCTCCTCGGGGAGACTGGGCTTGTCACCTTCGATCCGGGCTACGTGTCCACTGGCTCGACCGAGTCGAAGATCACCTACATCGATGGCGCCAACGGCATTCTGCGTTACCGCGGCTACGACATCGCTGAACTGGCGCAGAATGCAACGTTCAACGAGGTGTCGTACCTCCTCATCAATGGCGAGCTTCCAACGACGGATGAGTACAAGAAGTTCAACTCCGAGATTCGTCACCACACGCTTCTCGACGAAGACTTCAAGGCCGCGTTCAACGTCTTCCCGCGCAACGCACACCCAATGGCGGTGCTGGCGTCGTCCGTGAACATTCTTTCTGCTTACTACCAGGACCAGCTGGATCCGCTCGACGAGGAGCAGCTGGACAAGGCAACCGTTCGCCTGATGGCGAAGGTGCCGATGCTGGCGGCGTACGCATACCGTGCATCCCGAGGTAAGCCGTACATGTACCCAGACAACTCGCTGAACGCACGCGAGAACTTCCTCCGCATGATGTTTGGCTACCCAACCGAGCCGTACGAGGTTGACCCGATCCTGGTGAAGGCTCTGGACAAGCTGCTGATTCTGCACGCAGACCACGAGCAGAACTGCTCCACCTCCACGGTCCGCATGATTGCTTCCGCGCAGGCGAACATGTTCGTCTCCATTGCAGGCGGCATCAACGCGCTGGCAGGCCCGCTGCACGGTGGTGCAAACCAGGCTGTGCTCGAGATGCTCGAGGACATTAAGGACAACCACGGCGGCGACGCCACCGACTTCATGAACCGCGTGAAGAACAAGGAAAAGGGCGTCCGCCTGATGGGCTTCGGCCACCGTGTGTACAAGAACTACGACCCACGCGCAGCGATCGTCAAGGAGACCGCACACGAGGTGCTGGAGCACCTCGGTGGCGACGAGCTCCTGGACCTGGCGATGAAGCTCGAGGAGATCGCGCTGAAGGACGACTACTTCATCTCGCGCAAGCTCTACCCGAACGTAGACTTCTACACCGGTCTGATCTACCGCGCGATGGGCTTCCCGACGGACTTCTTCACCGTGCTCTTCGCCATCGGCCGTCTCCCGGGCTGGATCGCACAGTACCGCGAGCAGCTGGCGATGAACTCCAAGATCAACCGTCCACGCCAGATCTACACCGGCTACACGAAGCGCGACTTTGTGCCGCGTGACCAGCGATAATCTCTAGCGTTCACCGCCGGGTACGTATCTTCCTTTATACTTTGGGGATATGTACCCGGCGGTTTCGCCATGAATGAACGACGCAAGGAGTATTCACGTATGGAAAAGCCCACGATTGAGGTACCTGAAGCACCTGCCCCAACGGACCTTGTCATCGAGGATCTCGTAGTCGGCGACGGAGCCGAAGCTGTAGCAGGCGGTTATGTGCAGGTGCACTACCTGGGTGTTGACTATGCAACCGGTGAAGAGTTCGACTCTTCGTGGGACCGCGGCGAGGCCGCGGAGTTCCCGTTGGCTGGCCTCATCGCGGGTTGGCAAGAGGGCATCCCGGGGATGAAGGTTGGCGGTCGCCGCAAGCTGACGATTCCGCCGGAGAAGGCGTACGGCCCTGCTGGTGGCGGCCACCCGCTCTCCGGCCTGACGCTGGTGTTCATTATCGACCTGCTTGACGCGCGCTAAGGATTCGATATGCGCATTCCAGTGACAACACTCAACGACGGTTATGATTTTCCGCTGCTAGGTCTGGGCACTTACAAGCTGCAAGGTGAAGACTGCGTCAACATCGTGCGGCGAGCTATTGAGTTGGGCTACCGCCACATCGACACTGCCTCCTTTTACGGCAATGAGGAGCAGGTTGGGCGCGCGGTCGCCGACGCGATTGCGGCCGGTGATGTGACTCGCGAAGAGCTATTCATCACCTCGAAGCTATGGAACGATGACCAGACTCGTGCAGCGGAAGCCTACGAGGAGTCGCTGCAGCGGATGGGGCTCGAGTTTATCGATCTCTTCCTCGTGCACTGGCCGTGGCCGCAGCACGGGACCTTCGTGCAAGCGTACGAATCTTTGGTGCAGCTGCAGGGCATGGGCCGGTTGCAGTCGGTAGGCGTGGCGAACTTCTATGAAGAGGTGCTCGATGAGATCATCGCGCACACCGGCGTCGCGCCAGTGCTCAACCAGGTGGAGCTGCACGCAGGGTTTACTCAGCAGGAGCTGCGCGCCTACCACCAGGAAAAGGGGATTGTCACCGAGGCGTGGGCGCCGCTCGCGCGAGGCGCGAACCTTGACGATCCGGTGTTTACTCGCCTCGCCGAGAAGCATGGCCGGACCCCGGCGCAGATTGCGCTCGCGTACGTGATGAGCCTGGGATGCTCGGTTGTGCCGAAGACGGCGAATCCAGTTCGCCTCGAGGAGAATCTCGGGGCGGTCGAGGTCGAGCTTTCGCAGGAAGATATCGCAGCGCTCGACGCGTTGAGCGGCGAGCGGATGTCGAATGACCCGCGCGAGTTCCCGGGAGACCCTAGCTAGCACAAACGCAAAACCCCGGTGCGGCGAGCCTTTACGCTCTGTGCACCGGGGTTTTGCCATGTCCTGGTGACGCTACTTTGCGTGACGCTACTTCGGCAGCAGCGCGCGCCAATCAAAGCGTGATGAAAGCTGGGAGCTGCCCAGGTCGCCAAGGGTGAAGCCGGGGCCGCGCCGGCCGGGGGTCCACTGTCCCCAGTCGGCGCTGTAAACGTTGTTGATGTCCACCGTGACGCCGTCGATCACGCCGGTCCACTTTGCTTTCTGGTGGATGTTTGCGCGCGGGTGCAGTTTGCCGCCGGAGCCCCAGTCGTGCTGCCAGAAGAACGAGCCGATGCCGTCTTCGATGCACCACTGGATCACGTTGATGTTTCCGTATACACCGGTCTGGTAGCCACCAAGCGTCAGCGCCGCGGAGAACGCCCGGAGGTAGGGGCGGATCTGGTTCAGGTACTGGGAACGCGAGGGGTTGTCGTCGATCGCGATGTAGATCGGGCGGCCGGTTGGGCCGCCGGCGGAGGCGTGGAGGCGCATCGCCTCCGGTGCGTGGCGGGCGGCAGCAGCGGCGCCGCCGAGCCAGTCGGCGGTCTCGGCACGGCCGAACTGGTAGACGGACGCCGTGGCGAGGTCGTTCGCGGCGAAGTCCTGTGTTTCGCCCAGCGTGACGGGCTTGCCCAGCATCCAGTTCGCGCCGGGGCGGCGCTCCGACACGTAGCGGACAGCGCCGAGGTGCCCGGCGGCCTTTACTGCGCGACCGGACGGAACCCCGCCCGCGTAGTCGATCACGGTGCCGAGGATGCGGCCCTGGGCGTGGGCTTGCGCGGTGGAGCCAAGGGTTGCGCCCGTGAGAGCGAGTGCGGTGGTTTGAAGGAAGCGGCGTCGATTAAAAGTAGTCACACCCGTAACTCTAGCAACATTACTGTTGGGGTTGGGGAGCGCGGATTGTCCACGCGGCAATCGCCGTGGTGATCGGCACTGCCAGGACCAACGCGATCGCGCCGATACTCGAACGCATGATCTCGGTGGCCACCACGTCGGAGGTGAGCACCTGGGTCAGCGGCCGGTCGGCGACCTGGAGCAGCATCGACAGGGGGAGGGCAGCGCCCATATACGCCAGGACCAGGGTGTAGACCATCGACGCAATGTGGTCGTGGCCGACCTTCATCGCGGAGGTGAACACGGTGCGGGGCCGGGCGTCGGGCGAAGTCTCATACAGCTCCTGCACCGTTGAAGCCTGCGCAATGGTGACGTCGGTGAGCACGCCGAGGGCACCGATGATGAATCCGGCGAGCATGATGCCTGGCACTTGCACCTGGGGGAGGTACATGTGGATGAGGAGGTTGTTTTCGTCGGCAAGGCCGCGCAGCTGCGTCGTATCGATGGCGAGGCGTGCCGCGAGCGCCGCGAGCCCCAGCGCGGTCAAGGTGCCAGCCAGGGCTGACGCGGACTTCCAATTCCTGCCGTGCACAACAAAGATGACAGGGAAGAGCACCGCGGCCCCCGTGACCAGCGAAAGTCCCACCGGGCTGTAGCCGAGCAGCAGCCCGGGAACCAGGAAGCCGAAGATGACGAGCAAGGTGCACAGTAGGCCGAAAATCGCGCGCACCCCACGCCATGCCCCAACCACGACGACGACCAGCAGCGTGAGCGCGAGCCACAGCCCAAGCGGTATCGAGCGATCCATGTCAAGGAAGGAGTACGAAGTCTCGGGGTTGTGGAGCACCGAGAGCACCACGCGGTCGCCGACCGAAAGCTCCGGGGTGCCCGGCTGCTGCGCTGTCTCGATCGTGGTGGTGCCTCCGGACTTGAGCTCGACGCGCAGGAAGTCGCACTCAGGGTGGTTCGGCGTTGCGACGCCACCACAGGAAGCCACCGAGTGTTCAATGACGGTGGCCTTGACGGTTTCCGCCGTCGACGTCTGGGTCTGCTCAAACCCGGGCAGGACCTCTGGCTGCTTGCCTCCCGGCCACAGTAGGGCGAGGCCCACTACCGTGGCGATGCCGGCAATCGCGAGGAACGCTACTAGCGCGCCGCGTGCCGTGCGCAGCGGAGAAGGCGAGGACTGAGTTGCGTGGCGTGCCAACGGGGCTCCCTTGTGAGATCAATACTGGGACAATCAGACTGATTGTAGAGCTACTGTGCAACTAACGTGCGGTACGCAGCCTCGAAGCGGTCGCGGAGCTCCCTGAAGTACTCGGCGTGTGCATCCACGTTGCGGTGCCCTTGGCCGAACGGCGGGGTTGCTCTCTTTACTTCAGGGGCGATGTCTTCCAGCGCGATGAGCACGGTGCCGCGCAGGGTGGCGCGCTTCATCTCCAGGGGGACGACGTCGCAACCAAGCGCATCGGCGAGCACCGACAGCCACGCCGGGTGGTCGGCCGTGACGCGCCCGGAGGCGACCACGCGCTCGGGGAGTGCGCCTGCCTCCTTGAGCTGCTCGTAGACGCGAAGATACGACAGGGCGATGCCCTCAAACACGCCCCGCCACAAATCAGCCGGTGTAGTTGCCGCGGTGACGCCCAAGAGCTGCGCTTGCGCGCTCGCGGCCCAGCCGGTGGAGCGCTCGCCGGTAAAGAACGGCAGCACAAGCGGGGCGCGTCCTGGCCCGGAGGAAAGCGCCGCGGCGATCTCATCCGGGGCCACCGGCTGGATGGTTTCCTCGAGCCAGGTGACGGCACGCCCGACGTCGTTGAGCGCGCCGCCCAAGATGGCCTTGTCTCGCGCGATGCGGTAGCACCACAGTCCCTCTGGGATGCGAGCTGGCACCTCCGGAAGGATGACGCGCATCGCGCCAGAGGTCGCCGCGGCTACCGCGATAGTGTCGGGGCCGGTCGCGCCGGGCCCGACATTGGACGGCCAGCCGTCTGGGATGCAGTGGAACCACGCAACCCCATTGAGCGCGGGCCACGCGGTGTCATCCGGGTAGTCGGGTTCGTCGGGGAAGCGCAGCGGCTGGATCATGTCGTGCGGGATATCGATGGCGTCGAGAATCTCGGTGTCGAGCTCCCCGGTGTGCGCATTGGCGACGCCCGACCACGCCGCAGTAGAGACCGCCAGGCCATGGATGCCCGCGAGCTTGTGGTACACGTACTCGCCGATCGTCATGGCCGTGGCCGCGCGGGCGAATTCGGGCAGCTGCTCCTTTGCCCAGGCGAGGCGCGCCGGGTGGTAACTCGTGTGGAGGCGCACGCCGGTGCGCTGGTGGTACTCGGCCTCGTCGATTGTGTTGCGGAGCCGTTCGACGTAGTCGCGGGATTGTGAGTCCGCGTAGGTGTACAGCGGGGTCAGGGCGTCGCCGTGGGCGTCGACAAGGAGGAGGCTCGAGGCGAACGAGTCCATGCAGACGGCCTCAATGCGCAGGTCATGCGCTGCGGCGAACGCGACGGTGTCGTCGATAACCTTGCGGACCTCGGCGACGACCTGGTCGGCGTCGATGGTGCTCGCGCCGTCAGCGGTGGTAGTAAACGCGTGCGCAACGCGCTGCTTCGCGCCCTTGACGGGGCGGCCGGTGGCGTCGTAAAGGCCGCCGCGGCTCGCGGTCGAGCCGACGTCGATGCCGAGGACGTACGGCCCGCGAGAGTCCTGTACAGGGACCGACATGGTTGGGATTTTGGTAGCGCTCATACCCCGATGGTACGGCAGAGGCTATGCGTCCTGCTTGATCGCGGAGCCCTCAATTTCAATGGCGACCTTGTCGCTCACGAGCATGCCGCCCGAGTTCAGCGGGACCTGGAAATCGATGCCGAAGGTCTCGACTTCGAACGTGACTGGCTTCGTGGTGCCCTTGATGGTCAGATCACCCGTGACGGTGCCGTTGCCGGCATTATCTACGTTGAATGCCGTGGAGGTAAACGTCATTTCCGGGTGCTTCTGTACATCGAAGAAGTCCTCGCCGCGCACGTGTGCGTCGCGGTCCTCGTTTCGGGTATCGACGCTCGCGGTCCGGACCGTGCCCTGCGCCGTGCTTGCTGCCAGATCGTCGGTGAGCGTGATGGTGGCGTCGTGGTCGGTAAACTCGCCGCGGACCTTCGTCACCATCGCGTGGCGGACGGTGAAGCCGATGGAGGAGTGTGCCGGGTCGAGCTTGTATGTACCGGTGAGCTGAGACATGATTCCTACTTTTCGTTGACGTTTCATCAAAAATGATTGCAGGTGCGAGTGTAGGTGATTATTGGTGACGTATCAACAATGTAGGGTTGTTGCTGTTCAGCCGGTGCCGGAAGGGCATACCCCGAGCGCCGCCAGGATCTCATTCGTCCGCAACGCCAGCGCCGCATGCGATACACCAGACACCTCGATTACGTCTCCCCACCGTGACGACCACGCTGGAACAATGCGGTCAGCATCCGAAACGATGGAGACGATTTCGGTACCGGAAGGGGCCACTGGGTCCTCTCGGAAATGCTCCAATTCGACGAACGCGTCGCCAGCCACTGCCCGAACAAGTCCAGGCGGAAACAGACGCGCAATGCCGTGCGTGCCACGCCACGAGGCCCCGAGGCCCACGATCGTGCCGCAGCGCGCGGCGATTTCGCTCAGCTGAACAGCCCTCAGCCCGATCAGCGCGCCATACGAGTGCCCCACAACATCGACCTGCTGCGCAGCCAGGCTGTCGAGGAACGCCGCAATCTCTTTGGACGAGGCGTCGATACCTGCCGTTGCCCGATGGCCGTAGCCAGGCGCAATCAACCCAATCCCATGTTTTTCCAGTGCGTGTGCAAGGCGTCGGAAGACGAACGGGGAAGAGCCCGTGCCGTGGAGAGCGACCACAACCCGGCCTGTTGTCTGGGAGTTCGCTGTTGAAGGGGATGGAAGTATCCGTGGCACGTAGGAAAGCAACGCCATAGCGTCTTAAACTACTCGCCGTGGATGCAATCCGTTCGTTATCCGTGGTCAGCACAGGCGCGACCTGGGCGATCTACCTCTCCTTAGCTGCTTCCGTGGTTGTCGCGTTGTGGTACGGCCGTCAGCACCGGCGCATTGCACTCGCAATCGCGGCAGCGCTGCTCGCAGCGGCGTACCTGTTGCTCACGGTGTGGCCGAAGCCGTTCCCGGATGCAATTCCGTGGCACATCTACGCCAGCTGTGCAGCTGCCGTGTTCGTGGTGGCGACCATCTTCTTGGCGCCGCGGTGGCGGTGGCGCCTCGCCCCGCTCGCAGTGATTCCTTTGATGCTGGCGTACCTCGCGGTCAACCTTGTTTATGAGCAGTACCCGACCCTCGGGTCCTTCCGCCCGGTCCCGGTCACCGTGTCCATGAATTTGGATCAGTTCCGCGAAACGACGACCGCCCCGACCCTCGACGGCAGGGAAGTGGGCGCCCTAGTGACCCTGCCTGCCCCACCGCTGCGCGATGCAATTGTGTACGTTCCGCCCGCCTACTGGCATGGCGAGCACCTACCAGTCCTCGTGCTGCTCGCAGGAAGCCCCGGCAGCCCAATCCGGTGGTTTGACGAAGGCGGGGCGCAACAGACGCTCGACGACTACCAAGTTGCACACGACGGCGTAGCCCCCATTGTCGTCAGCGCGGACGGCACAGGAACAACCACGGGAAATCCCGGGTGCGTGGACGGCCCGGATCTGCAAATCCAAAGCTACCTGGCCCAGCAAATTCCACAGCTGGTCAAGGACAATTTCCGTGTGAAAGAAGACCAACGCACGTGGGCAATCGGTGGGTTAAGCTACGGCGGCACGTGCGCACTCCAAGTGATTACCAACGATCCCACGGCCTACGGGACGTTCCTCGACTATTCGGGTGAGGCGGAACCGAACCTAGGCGGGCACCAACGGACCGTCGACGTGCTGTTCGGCGGCGACGAGGCCGCGTTCCAATCCGTGAACCCGGAAACGCTCCTTCAGGAAGCAATCGGGACGGCGACCTACAAGGGAATCGCTGGCAGGTTCGCCGCCGGCAAGCGTGACCAAGAGGCTATGGCAGCGCTTCCGCACCAAAACGAGCTCGCGCAGAAAGCCGGGATGAGCACCACATTCCGCTCGCTGCCAGGTGGGCACAGCTTCGAAGTGTGGCGAGTGGCGCTACGCCAAGACATTGACTTCGTTGCTCAACGCGGAGGAATTCAATGAAACACTTGATCAGCACCTGTTTGAGGAAAGTTCCAGTCACGCTCGGCCTCTTGAGTATCGCTTGGGCTGCGTATTTAGCCTGCGTATTGTCGGGTGCGGCCCCGCGGGAGGCTTTCGGATTGCGCCTTCCCGTTGATCCCGACCTTTGGCACTGGGCCACCGCAGGGCTGACCGCAGGTAACCTCGTCGGGCTCATCCTGGCCACTGTCGCAGCGCTGCTATTCGCAGTTCCAGCCGAGGTGCGACTTGGCTCTGCTCGCTTCGCGGTTGTGGCGACGGCTTCCGAGTTTGTAGCGCTTCCTTTCGGCTTCATTATCGGTAGTGCCATCGAGCGAGCAGGCTTTAACCTGTGGGGCCCAGACCTTGCCAACGAGACCTTTGTGTCTCCGGTCGCGTGGATCTTCGGGCCCGCCGCATTCGCCACTGCCTTCATGGGCGTGCTGTGGCGACGCCGCCTCCGCCTCGTGATGCTTGCGATGATGACGACCCTTGTACTCTACGACGGCTCACTCTCAGGCGTCGTTGCACTTGTCGCCATTGTCGCAGGGACCGTCGCTGGCGTCCTTGTCACGGACACAGGTACGCCACGCAGAATGTCGCTGCGGGAAGCACGGGTCCTGGTGGCTGCCCTGTTTCTCAGTGTTGCAATCGGACCAGTTATCACGGCGATCAACCCCGCTGCACAGGGGCCTTTCGCAGGAGTGAGCAAGCTGATGTGGGAGCCGACAGTCGCAGGGCATTTAGTAGCCCAGCGGTGCGCTGACGCTACATCCGTCGCCTGCGCGGAAGCGATGGCGGTGAACAGCCAGCATGGCCTCGGTCCCTTGCTGATGAATGCCTTGCCTATCGTTTTGTCAGCCATCCTTGCGCTGGGGCTCGTGCATGGCAGGAAACTGGCATGGTGGGCAGCCGTCCTCGTCAGCGTTGGATCCATTGCGGTGATCTGCTGGCAAACAATCGGTGGGGGAGCAGACGGCTCTACCGCTGTGAACACAATACTGGTAGTTCTCCCGTGGCTGGTCACCATTGCAGTCCTCATTGCCACTCGCCGCCGGTTCACGGTTCCGTCCAACTGGTACCGTGGCGCGGCGATCATAGGAGGGACGTGGTTAGCAACCGCAGCACTGTGGACCTGCGGAGCCTGGGTTGTGCGAGACGACATCCTCGGAGGAGCGTCGATAAGCGCGCTGCTTGCTGAGCTGCCGAACAGGTACCTCCCACCCGTGGTAGCTGTGCTGGCTCCAACGCATGCGTTCCCCATCAGCTCCGTGGCGTGGATCTTCTACGAATGGGTGGGAATCATATTCTGGATTACCGCGCTGATTGCACTGTTTGAGGTGCTGTCCGCGCCGCCGTCCGAAGCACACGCGCAGGACCGCCAGCGAGCCCGGGAGATTCTGGTCCATGGGTCCGGTGACCACCTCGCGTGGATGGGGCTGTGGGAAAGAAACCGCTACTTTTTCTGCGGGACGGACTCCGGCGACGGAGAAGGCGTCGTCGCGTACCGCGTCTCCTACAACGTCGCTGTCACGGTCGGAAGTCCCGTGCACCGAGGCACGATGACAGAAGAAGCCGTTGCCAGTGCGTTTGAAGAGTTCGCCGCAAGTCAAGGCTGGAGAGTCGCGTGGTATTCAGTGCCCGGCACCTTTGCTCGCCCCGACTTCCGACGCATCCACGTCGCCGAAGAATCCATGTTGTTGACGGATAACATCGAGTTCAAAGGCAAGAAATTTCAAAACATCCGAACCGCGCGCAACCGCGCAGCAAAAGAGGGAGTGCGCGCCGTGTGGACTAGCTGGGCCGAAAGCCCAGTGGAAATGCGTGAGCGCATCGTCGCGCTCTCAGAACAATGGGTCGCGGATAAAGCGCTTCCAGAAATGGGCTTCACCTTGGGAGGGCTCGACGAGCTCCGCGACCCGGACACCAAACTCCTCCTCGCAGTGGGCGACGACGGCAGCCTGCACGCAGTGACGAGCTGGCTGCCCGTCTACGAGGGCGGCGCCCTCGTCGGCTACACCCTTGACTTCATGCGCCGCGACGCGAACGGGTTCCGGCCAGCCATCGAATTCCTTCTCGCGGAAAGCGCCCGCATTGCTGCCGAGCAAGGACTTGGATGGGTCTCCCTCTCCGGAGCGCCGCTGGCTCGAACGGATGCGCCGGAATCACTCGTAGAAATCATCCTGGATAAGGCCGGTGCGACGATCGAGCCACTCTACGGCTTCCGCTCACTCGCTGCCTCGAAGCACAAATTCCACCCGACGCACCAAGGCTGGTACCTGCTGTACGAAGACGAAATGTCACTCGCCAATATCTCGCTAGCAGTCATTCACTGTTACCTGCCGGACATGAAGAAGTCAGACATGATGACCGTGGTCAAGGAGTTCCTGGGCCGGCCAAATCTTGCGCAAAGAGGGTAGATAAGTTAGTGCATTCGCGTTCTTTGCAGAAATGCGAAACCCCCGCAGCCTATTTGCGCAGGCCGCGGGGGTGTTTTGCGCCCCAGAGAGGATTCGAACCTCCGACACCGGCTTTAGGAGAGCCGTGCTCTATCCCCTGAGCTACTGGGGCAACTCGACTAACAGTACCGCAGGACAGAAGTGATGCCAAAGTCGCGGGCGCCCGCGACGGCATCGCTATTTGCCCGGGTGCTAGGCCTCTTCGCCGGTCAGTTCGCGCAGCTTCGCGCGAACAGCGGACGCGGCAGGGTTGGTCGCGTGCGTGCCGTCAGAATAGAGGACGGTGGGGACGACGCGGTTGCCGTCGTTGACGGACTCGACCCACGCGGCGGCGTCCTTGGCGCCTTCGGCTTCGACGTCAACGACGTCGTAAGGGGTTTCGGTACGGTCGAGGCGCTCGCGAAGCTTCTTGCAGAACGGGCACCAATCGGTTGCGAAGATGGTGACGTGGGAAGAGGTTTCGGGAGTGGTCATGATTTTGGGCCTAACCTTTCGAGGCGTTGGTGCTTGAAACGGGTGCCATTGGCGGAGGTTTGCCACGGTCCATCAGAAACGATAGCGAAGTCATCAGTGACGCGGGGCGCGCGGACGGCGGACGCTCCGAGCTTGTCTGCGACGTGGACATCGACGATCGTGCGTTCAATGACGTCTACTTCGTCGATGGTTGCTTCGTAAATCTGGCCACCGCCGATGATCCAGGCGGACGTCTTCAAATCTGGGATGTCGCGGGACACGAAGGCGCCGTCGGACCACTCGCCGGGCTCGCGCGAGGACAACACATGGTTTGTCCTGCCCGGCAGCGGCTTGATGGGGAGGTGGTCCCAAGTCTTGCGCCCCATGATGATCGGGTGGCCCAGCGTGATCTCCTTGAAGTGGCGCAGGTCCTCAGGCAGGTGCCAGGGCATGCCCACGCCGTCGCCGATGATGCCGTCGATGCTTTCGGCCCAGATCGCGCCCAGCATTAGACGGACACCTGCGCTTTGATCGTCGGGTGCGGGTCGTAGCCGACGACTTCGATGTCGGAGAAGTCGTAGTCAAAGAGCGACTCTGCCTTCCGCAGCTTGAGCTGCGGGTAGGGGCGAGGCTCGCGGGAGAGCTGCTCGCGCACCTGGTCGAAGTGATTGTTGTAAATGTGGCAGTCGCCGCCGGTCCAGATGAGTTCGCCGACCTCGAGACCTGCCTGCTGTGCAAACATGTGCGCGAGCAGCGCGTAGGAGGCGATGTTAAACGGCACGCCCAGGAACATGTCGGCGGAGCGCTGGTACACCTGCAGGCTCAGCTTGCCGTCAGCTACATACAGCTGGAACAGCAGGTGACACGGCAGCAGCGCCATGTGCTCGAGCTCGGAGACGTTCCACGCGGACACCAGGTTGCGGCGCGAATTGGGGTCGTCCTTCAAAAGCTCGAGCGCCCGTGAAATCTGGTCGACGTGCTGCCCATCGGGGGTGGGCCAGGAACGCCACTGCACGCCGTAGACAGGGCCGAGCTCGCCATTTTCGTCGGCCCACTCGTTCCAGATGCGCACGCCGTGTTCCTGCAGCCAGGTCACGTTGGAGTCGCCGCGGAGGAACCACAGCAGCTCGCCCACGACGCCCTTGAAGTACACCTTCTTGGTGGTCAGCAGGGGGAAGGACTCGGAAAGGTCGTAGCGCAGCTGGCGGCCGAAGACGCTTCGCGTGCCGGTGCCGGTGCGGTCGCCCTTATCGGTGCCGTTTTCCAGGACGTCGCGCAGGAGGTCTTCGTACGGAGTCACCAGGCTCACTTCGCGACGACCCCTTCGAAGGAGCCGTGCTCGTCGTAGTACTTCGCGCAGGCTTCCAGGATGTCGTCGGCAAGCTCCGGACGGCAGATGAGCAGGTCCGGGATGTAGGTGTCCTTGTTGTTGTACTTCAGCGGCGAGCCGTCGAGGCGCGAGCAGTGCAGGCCCGCAGCCATGGACACACCAACTGGTGCTGCCTGGTCCCACTCGTACTGGCCGCCGGCGTGTACGTAGGCGTCGAAGTCACCGAGCAGGACGTGCATTGCCTTCGCGCCTGCGGAGCCGACCGGGCTGGTCTCGAAGCCGAGGGCGTCAGCAACGAACGGGGCGATCGCCGGCGGGCGGTTGCGCGACATAGCGATCTTCTTTGCGAACGGCCCCGAGACGTGGCGCACGTCGGAAGACTTGAAGACGACGCCAAGGTCCGGCAGACCTACCGCCGCGTGGGTCGGGACGCCGTCTTCGACGAGCGCGATGTGCACGGCCCAGTCCTGGCGGCCGGTTGCGAACTCCTTGGTGCCGTCGAGTGGGTCAACGATCCAGACGCGGTTGTTGCTGAGACGGGAGTGGTCGTCGGCTGCCTCTTCGGACAGAAATGCATCGCCCGGGCGGTGCTGCTCAAGCACGCGCGCGATCCAGTTCTGTGCGAGGTCATCGCCGGCTTCTCCAAGTTCACGTCCGCGGAGAAGGCCAACACCGCGAATACCCTTGAGGATCTCGCCGGTGCCTTGCGCGATTAAGTTTGTCAGCCGAGAGTCTGAATACTGAGCAGTCATGGCTTCGACTTTAGCGCGAAACCAGCCAAAGGAACCATTTCTTTTCGCCTGCCTGCACTATCTGTATTCTGGCGGGCATGGCCAAAGGAATCCTCGAACGCTTCAAACCGCAGGTGGCGACCTGGTTTGAAGAAGTATTCGAGGCGCCAACGCCGGTGCAGGAGCAGGCGTGGGCCACGATTTCCGACGGCGGCAACGCCCTGGTGGTAGCGCCTACCGGCTCCGGTAAGACGTTGGCGGCCTTTTTGTGGTCGCTGAATTCGCTCGTGGAACGCGACGGGCAGCAGGCCCTGCCAATCGACGGGGCGAACACCAGCAGCCACGGCGGCGTGCACACCTTATATATCTCGCCGCTGAAAGCCCTTGGTGTGGACGTCGAAAATAACCTGCGGGCCCCGCTCGGCGGGATTGGGCGCGTGGCGCAGCGCATGGGGCTGGACATGCCGGATGTGTCGGTGGCGGTGCGCTCGGGCGACACCCCGCAAGCGGAGCGGTCCCGCCAGGTGCGCAAGCCGCCGGACATCCTGATCACCACGCCTGAGTCGCTGTATTTGATGCTGACGTCGAAGGCCGCGGGCATCCTGCGGACCGTGGACACCGTAATCGTGGACGAGATTCACGCGCTCGCGGGCACGAAGCGCGGCGTGCACCTGGCACTGTCGCTGGAGCGGCTCGGCCGCCTCGCGGGGGACTTTCAGCGCATCGGGTTGTCTGCGACGGTGCGCCCGCTGGAGGCCGTGGCGGACTTCCTCGGGCCTCGCACGACGATCATCCAGTCGCCGGGGGAGAAGCGCTGGGACCTCGCGGTGCGGGTGCCGGTGGCCGATATGAGTGACCTGCCGGTGCCGGAGGAGGCGTCGACAATTGGGGACGCCATCGTCGACGACGCCCTGGACTTCGGCGGGGAGACCGCGGCGCTGATGCCACCGGCGCCGAAGTCGATTTGGCCGCACATCGCGGAATCGGTGTACCAGGAGGTCATGGCGCACCGCTCGACGATCGTCTTCGTGAACTCGCGGCGCACGGCAGAGCGGCTCACCAGCCAACTCAACGAGCTGTGGGCCAAAGAGCACGACCCCGAAGCGCTCAGCCCTGCTACTCGACGCCCCCCTGCACAGCTAGGCAAAGGGGTCGACCTCGCGGGGGAGGCGGCGCCCGTGATCGCGCGGGCGCACCACGGCAGCGTGTCCAAAGATGAGCGGGCCACGACGGAAACGATGCTGAAAGAGGGCACGCTCAAAGCGGTCGTGTCGACGTCCTCGCTGGAACTCGGCATCGATATGGGGGCGGTGGAGCTGGTGATCCAGGTGGAGTCGCCGCCGTCGGTCGCCTCCGGGCTGCAGCGCGTCGGGCGTGCCGGGCACACGGTAGGCGCGATCTCGCACGGCTCGTTCTATCCGAAGCACCGCTCCGACCTGGTGCAAACGGCCGTGACCGTGCCGCGGATGCGCGACGGGCTCATCGAGGAGCTGCGCACGCCACGTTCCCCGCTGGACGTGCTCGCCCAGCAGACGGTGGCCGCGGTGGCAGTCGAGGACCTCGAGCTCGATGACTGGTACGAGACCGTCACCCGCGCCTGGCCCTACCGGTCACTCGACCGGGATGTCTTTAACGCCGTCATCGACCTGGTCACCGGGGTGTACCCATCAACGGACTTCGCGGAGCTCAAGCCGCGCGCCTGGCTCGACGGCACCGTGCTCAAGGCGTTGCAGGGCGCGCAGCGCGTCGCGGTCACCAACGCAGGCACCATCCCGGACCGAGGCATGTTCGGCGTGTTCCTCGTCGGCTCCGAGGCGGAGGGAGGGGCGCCGCGCCGCGTCGGTGAGCTCGACGAGGAAATGGTTTACGAGTCCCGCGTCGGCGACGTGTTCACGCTCGGGGCGACGAGCTGGCGCATCGAAAACATCACGCGCGACCAAGTGCAGGTCTCGCCTGCGCCGGGGCATACTGGCAGGCTGCCGTTTTGGTCGGGAGAGGGCGTCGGGCGCCCGTACGAACTCGGCAAGGCGCTCGGCGCGTTCAGGAGGGAGGTGCGCGGCGGAGCGGGCGTCGATAATTCGCTCGATGCGTACGCGCGCGACAATCTGCGGGCCTACCTCGAGGAGCAAGAGGAAGCCACCGGCGTGCTGCCGGACGAGACGACGCTGGTGCTCGAGCGCTTCACCGACGAGCTTGGGGACTGGCGCGTGGTGCTGCACACGCCATTCGGCAAGGGTGTGAACGCCGCGTGGGCGCTGGCTGCCGGGTGGCGGATCGCGCAGGAGACCGGGATGGACGCCCAGGCCGTGGCTGGCGACGACGGCATCGTCCTGCGCCTGCCCCAAGGCGACCACGAGCCCTCCGGGGCCCTGTTCCAATTCGACGCCGACGAGATCACCGACATCGTCACCGAGCAGGTGGGAAACTCCGCTCTGTTCGCCTCCCGGTTCCGCGAGTGCGCCGCCCGCGCCCTGCTGCTGCCGCGCCGCAACCCCGGCAAGCGCGCGCCCCTGTGGCAGCAGCGCCAGCGCGCCGAGCAGTTGTTGGATGTGGCCCGGAATTACCCGTCGTTTCCGATCATCCTGGAAACGGTGCGCGAGTGCCTCCAGGACGTCTACGACCTGCCTGCCCTGCAAGAAGTGATCCGTGACCTGCAGACGCGCCGGGTCCGCATCGCGGAGGTGACCACGCAGCAGCCGAGCCCGTTCGCCTCCTCGCTGCTGTTCAACTACACGGGCGCGTTCATGTACGAGGGCGACACTCCGCTCGCGGAGAAGCGGGCGGCGGCACTCGCGCTGGACCCGTCACTGCTAGCCAAACTGTTGGGCACCGTGGAGCTGCGCGAGCTGTTGGACCCAGAGGTGATCGCCGAGGTCGACGCGTCGCTGCGCCGGGTCGGCCGCGCCGAGACACCGGAGCAGTTCGCCGACACCCTGCGCCTGACCGGCCCGGTGCCTGTGGACGAGCTCGCGGTGTACACCTCGGTGCCGCTCGCGGGGGTGGAGGCGTCGCTCGGGCCACGCGTGATGCGGGTGCGCATCGGCGGCAGGGAACACGTTGCGCAGGCGCTCGACGCCCCACTGCTGCGCGATGGCCTTGGCGTGCCGGTCCCTCCCGGGGTGGCAGCGCAGGTGGCCACCATCCCCGATGCGCTCTCCCAGCTCGTGCGTCGCTGGGTGCGCACCCGCGGCCCCTTCACGCTGCGCGCGCTTGCCGATGCCTTCGGGCTCGCGCTCGGCGCTGCCTACACGGTGCTCCAACCGCTTGTCGACGCCAACTCCGTCATCGAGGGGCGCTTCCGCCAAGGCGTCGACGACCAGGAGTACGTCGCGCACGAGGTCCTGCGCGTGATCCGTTCCCGCTCCTTGGCGGTCGCGCGGGCGCAAGCCCGGCCGGTGTCTTCGTCGGCGTACGGGCGTTTCCTGCCAGCGTGGAGTAACGTCGCCGCGGCGGGAACGGTGCCTCCCTTACGCGGCGCCGACGGGGTGTACTCCGTCATCGAGCAGCTCGCGGGCGTGCGGCTGCCGGCCTCTGCGTGGGAGTCCCACATCTTGCCGTCGCGAGTGGGGGACTACTCGCCGATCATGTTGGATGAGCTGACTGCCTCCGGCGAGGTCATCATTGTGGGCGCTGGGTCGGCGGGGGCGAACGACCCGTGGATCATGCTGCTGCCGAGTGACTACGCCGCGCAGCTCTTGCCGCAAGTCGACCCGCCGTTGCTCTCGCTCACGCAGCAGCACATCATGGACACGCTCGCAGCAGGTGGAGGCTACCTGTTCAGCGACCTGCTCACGCCAGCGACGACTGCCGAAGAGCTACGCGAATCCATGTGGGACCTTGTCGAGGCCGGCCACGTTTCACCGGATTCCTTCGCGCCGCTGCGCGCACGCCTTGCCGGTGGTAAGGCCGCGCACCGCGCGAAGCGGCGACCGTCCCGCTCCCGCATCCGCTCCGGCAGGACCTCGTTTACGCAAACCGCCCCGCCAGACATGTTGGGACGCTGGGCCGCCACCCCGCAGCCCGACACCGACCCGACCCGGCGCTCGCTCGCGCTTGGGGAGGCGTGGCTGGACCGCTACGGGGTGGTGACCAAGGGCGCCGTCGTCGCAGAGAATGTCATCGGCGGCTTCGCGTTGGCGTACAAGGTGCTCTCCGGGTTCGAGGACTCCGGCAAGGCGCTGCGCGGCTACCTCATCGAGGGGCTTGGCGCAGCGCAGTTCTCCACCCCTGCGACGATTGATCGGCTGCGTGGCCAGCAGGACAGCGACGACGTCGCCGGTTGGCCATCGGGTGCGCGTGAGCCAAAGGTGTACGTGCTCGCCGCCACCGACCCGGCCAACCCCTACGGGGCCGCGCTGCCGTGGCCCGTGACCGGCCCGACCAGATCGGCAGGCGCGATGGTGGTGCTCGTGGACGGGCTGTTGGCGGCCCACGTCACCCGTGGCGGCAAGAAGCTCACCACCTTCTTCGAGACCTTCCCGGAAGGCATCGAAGATCCGCTACCACTTGTCATCGACGCACTATCGGATGCCGTCGCCGCCGGGAGGATGCGCCCGCTCAACGTCGAAACCGTCAACGGCGAGCCCGCGTTCCGGCTCCGCGATCTTGGCGTGGCGGTGACGCACAAGGGCGTAAGAATCGGAGGCAAGCAGGCCGCGCCTCCGAAGCGGCGCGGGCGCAGCATGACGGAGGCCCTAGGGGATCTGGACGGGCTCTCCTTCGACGATTAGTGTTTCGGCTGGGTTTAGGGTCGCAGTATCACGCGAGGCACCGGCCGGTGAGTAGTCCCCGGTGGCCCTGCCCGCATCGCCCGTTTGTTCCGGATCCGATTCACCGCCGAGTGCATGGCGGGGTCCGAGGTGTTGGTGTGGCGGGTGCCGTCGGCCTTGACCAACAACGCGGTGCCGGTGGTGGAGTCGTAGTCCATGTAGCCCTTGTTGAAGGAGCCGTCCCGGTGGTCGTTGTTGCACCGGTGGTGGGTGGGGCACAGGCCGGTGAGGTTGGTGATGTCGGTGCCGCCGTGGCGCAGCCAGGAAATGATGTGGTGGGCTTCGCACTCGCTCATTGCGGTGGTGCAGCCGGCCCAGGAGCACACGCCCTGGATAGCAAACATGGCGATGCGTTGCCCAACAGAGGCGAGCCGCTTGGACCTGCCTAGGTGCAACGGCACGCCGGTGAGTTCGTCGACGGTGAGCAGGAAGTCAGACGTGCCATCCATGCCGAGGCGCACGAGTTCGAAGGCGTCCAGCTCCACGCCGACGTTGGTTTGGAACAGTGTGGTGGCGTCGGCGTCGGCGAGGTCGTCGAGCGTTACTGAGACCACCACGGAGGCGGCGCCACCGTTGGTGGTCTGCTCGCCGTGCTCGTATTGGCGCATGATGGCCATGAACTGGTCGTAGCGGCGCTGGCCACGGGTGCGAGGATCGCGGTCCTGCTGGCGATCGGGCGGGATATTGGAGTTTGGCGCAAGCCCCTTGTCAGTCAGCGCCTTGTAGAGCGCGTAATCGCCTGCTGTCATGTCCAGGCGCACGTGGTAGGTGCCATCGGAGTTCTCCTTGCCCAGGGTGGCCTCGCGCTTCTCAAAGCCCGCGTTGGGGTTCTTCTTCGCGTGTGGCCGGTTCGCCTTATCCACGAGGCGCTTGACCGTGAGGCGCAGGTCCTGCTCGTCTCGGGTCTTCGCTTCCTCCATGGCGTGGGCGTAAATGCTCATGTGCTCGCCCTCGGCGGCCTTGAGTAGCCTGTCGGTCTCGCGCCGGATGATGTCCTGCTTGGCCGCGGGAACCGCGTCGGCGTGGCGGCGAGCTTGGACCTGGTCTTTACGACGCCGCTCCGCCTCCTCCACATCGAGCAGGCCGCCACGGTCCGGCTCCGTCACCGGAGCGAACATCGCCTTGGCGCGCGCGAGCCGGTTATATGCCTCACCCTTGGAGATGCCCAACTTCTCCATGAGGTAGGTATCCGGGTAGTTGGCGCCGACGAGTTTGCCGGCGTCGGCGATAGCGCAGACCTGCGCGAAGGCGGCATCGATGTAGGCCTTCTTGTCCATCGCGTGTTCGAGGCGTGCGATGTCTTCGGCGATGGCGGAAAGGCGGAGGGAGGAGGGGTCGTCGAAAAGCATGCGTAGCTGCGTCAGGCCGTTAATGACCTGGTCAACGAGCTTGGTCACGTCGTTCATGTCCCCTCCTTCAAGTAGCTAAGGGCGACTATACAGACGTGTCGGACTTGAAAAAATGAGATTCGAACAAAGATTCTAAAGCAGTTGCTTGACCAGGTGTGCTGCCGCGGCCAGGCCGATGCGCGGGTTCGCCACGCGCACGTCTTTCACGGCGCGAACAAACTCGGCTTCGGGGTCGGTGCCGGTCTCTGCCAGCACACCCCGCGCCCACTCGGTGGCGGCATCCATGTCGGGGAAGAACCCGACGAGCGACTCCTCCGGCGTGGGGCCGTAGTTGAAAAGGTTTTGTAAGAAGCGGAACATGGATACCACTATGCCTGAAGGGGATTCCGTCTATCAGCTGTCGAAGCGCCTGCAGTGGATGCAACACCGTGAAGTCACTGCCACGAGTGTTCGCGTGCCGCGCTTCGCCACCGTCGATTTCACCGGCATGACCTGCGAGCGCGTCTGGCCCTACGGCAAGCACCTCTTCATGGAGTTTTCCCGCGAAGGCCACGAATCACAAGTGCTACACACGCACCTCAAGATGGAAGGCACATGGGCGATCCATCGTGCGGGCACCCGCTGGCGCAAGCCCGGCCACACCGCCCGGGTGGTGCTGCGCCTCGCGGACGCGCCGAAGCCTGATATCGAGCTCGTCGGACACTCGCTGGGCCTCGTCGATGTGTTCCCCGCGCGCGAGTACCCGCAGCGGATGGGCTACCTGGGCCCGGACATGCTGGCACGCGACTTCGACCAGGAAGAGGTCGTGCGCAGGATCAGTGAGCACCCGCACCTCGAAATGGGGCGCGCGCTGCTCAACCAGCGTTTCGTCGCGGGCATCGGCAATGAGTACCGCGCAGAAATTCACTTCATCGCTGGTACGCATCCGGCACGCAAGGTGGGGGAGGTGGACGTCGAAAAGCATGTGGCGATCGCGCGGCGCCTCATGTGGGCAAACAAAGACTCCCCGGTGCGAGTGACCACGGGGATCAAACGCGCCGGGGAGACCAGCTACGTATTTGGAAGGAACAACAAGCCGTGTCGGCGGTGTGGCACGCTCATCGAGAAAGGATTCCTCGGGGGAGCGGGCGACTTAGAACGAGTTATTTGGTGGTGCCCTCAGTGCCAGCCGCCTTCTCCTTCATGGAGCGGCGAATGAAGTACGCCAGGAAGCCGAGCATGATCAGGATCAGCAGGACGTAGACCACGGTCGAGTACGTATCCACGTAATGGGAGACCGTCTCCCAGCTTTCGCCGAGGTACATGCCGAGCGTGATCAGGATTGCGTTCCAGATTGCGGAGCCGAGCCCGGTCCACAGGGCGAACATCGCGAGGTTCATGCGGTCCAGGCCTGCAGGAATCGAGATGAGGGAGCGCACCCCCGGAATCAGGCGGCCGAAGAAGACCGAGGATCGGCCGTGCTTATCAAACCACTCGAGGGACTTATCGACGTCCGAAGCCTTCACCAACCACATCCAGTCAGCGATCGCGCGCAGGCGCTCGGCGCCCAGCCAGGCACCGAGGCCGTAAAGGAAAAACGCGCCCGCGACGGACCCCATCACCGACCAGATGAACACCGCCGGGTAACTCAGCGAGCCCTGCGCGACCGTGAAGCCGGCCAGCGGCAGCACTACCTCGGAGGGGATCGGTGGGAAGACGTTCTCCAGGAAAATTGCTATCCCGACGCCGGGGGCGCCGAGAAGCTCCATCAGGTTGACAATCCAGTCGATGATGGCTTGCACGTTCACTCCTTAGTTGTAGGTAAAACAACTGCCTATCTTGCCCTACTAAGGAGTGATGCACCAAGCGCTAGCGACGGTTTTCGCGGTACCAGCCAATCAGTGCGTCGGTGGAGGCATCGCCGGTTGCTGGAGTTTCTTCGCCCGCGACTGCCTTGGCCAGGTCGTTTGCCTGCTGCTTGCCGAGCTCAACGCCCCACTGGTCAAACGAGTTGATGTCCCAAATCACACCCTCGGTGAACACGATGTGCTCGTAGAGCGCGATGAGTGCGCCGAGCGTGAACGGGGTCAGCTCCTCGGCCAGGATGGTCGTGGTCGGACGGTTGCCTGGCATGACCTTGTGCGGGGCCAGCGTGGCGTCGACGCCCTCGGCCTCGATGGCGGCCTGGTCCTTGCCGAACGCGAGCACCTTCGTCTGTGCGAAGAAGTTGCCCATCAGCAGGTCGTGCATGGAGCCTTCGCCGGTCATGGTCGGGAAGTCTTCCTTCGGGGTGGCGAAGCCGATGAAGTCCGCCGGCACGAGCGAGGTGCCCTGGTGCAGCAGCTGGAAGAATGCGTGCTGGCCGTTCGTGCCTGGCTCGCCCCAGAAAATCTCGCCGGTGTTGTAGGTCACCGCGGTGCCGTCGTGGCGCACGGACTTGCCGTTGGACTCCATGGTCAGCTGCTGCAGGTAGGCAGGGAAGCGGGAAAGGTCCTCGGAGTAGGGCAGGACGGCGTGCGTCTCGGCGTTGTAGAAGTTGCGGTACCAGACGTTGAGCAGGCCCATCAGCACCGGCACGTTCTGGGAGAACTCGGTGGTGCGGAAGTGCTCATCCATGGCGTGGAAGCCCTCGAGCATGCGCATGAAGTCCATCGGTCCGATGACGGCCATCAGGCTCAGGCCAATCGCGGAGTCCATGGAGTAGCGGCCGCCGACCCAGTTCCAGAACGGGAACATGTTCGCGGTATCGATGCCGAACTCGGCGACCTTTTCCGCGTTCGTAGACACTGCGACGAAGTGCTTCGCCACAGCGGAGGCGTCGCCGTCGAACTGCTCGATGAGCCAGCGCTTCGCCACGTGTGCGTTGGTTAGGGTCTCCTGGGTGGTGAACGTCTTCGATGCGATGACGAACAGCGTCTCTTCAGGGTTGCAACGGTCGAGGACTGCGGCGATGTCCGCCGGGTCGACGTTGGAGACGAACTCTGCGGTAATGCCCGCGGTTGCGTAGGCGCGCAGCGCCTTGGTTGCCATCGCAGGGCCCAGGTCCGAACCACCAATACCAATGTTGACGATCTTCTTAATGGTGTGTCCGGTGTGGCCCAGCCATTCGCCGGAACGCAGCGCCGATGCGAAGTCACGCATCCGGCCCAGCACCTCATGCACGTCCGCCGCTACGTCTTGGCCGTCGACCTCAAGGTTGGCCTCTACCGGAAGGCGCAGTGCCGTGTGCAGCACCGCGCGGTCCTCGGTGTCGTTGATGTGCTCGCCCGCGAACATCGCGTCGATCTTGGTGCGAAGCTGTGCGGTATCTGCGAGGGAGACGAGCGCATCGACGACGTCGGCGTCGATAAGCTGCTTGGAAAGGTCAACGTGCAGCCCTGCTGCGTCGAAGGTGAGCTTCTTCGCTCGGTCTGCGTCGCGGTCGAAGAGCTCGCGCAGGGTCGTATCAGCCTTGGAGGCGTGGAGCTTTTCCAAGTTAGACCAGGCTGGCGTGGCGGTGATATCGGACATAGTTCCTCCTTGAAACGGATGGTTGTCTGCCTTGATATGGTACTACGAAAGTTGGGGAGTGCGTTGTTGGGGCTAGCCCAGCTTTCCGCGTCCCAGGCGCAGCAAGATATTTGCCAGCGCCGGGCCTTCCTCCCCAAGCTCATCGCGGAATTGGTTAATGATCGCGACCTCGCGGGTGTGCACAAGCTTCGTGCCGCCCGACCCCATCCGCGTCTTGCCGATCGCCTTCGACACCTTGGTGCGACGCTTAATCGCGTCCAAAATCACACGGTCGAGGCGGTCAATCTCTTTGCGGTACTGCTGGATCTCCGCATCGGAGAGCGGATCGTCCGTCCCGGACGGCATGCGGATTTCGAAGTCACTCATGGTTGCTCATTATGCCACTGCTCCAGCGGTTGTGTCCGGGGTGTGAGTTAGGGTGTGTGACATGAATGATCTGACGCTAGGACTCAACCCCCAACAGGAAGCCGCCGTGCGCCACAGCGGCTCGCCTCTTCTAATTGTCGCGGGCGCTGGGTCCGGCAAAACCGCAGTGCTGACCAGGCGCATCGCTTTCTTGTTACAGGAGCGCGGTGTCGCACCCTGGCAGGTCCTGGCGATCACATTTACCAACAAGGCCGCCGCGGAGATGAAGGAGCGCGTCGCGGCGCTGATCGGGCCGCAGACCGAGCGGATGTGGGTGGCAACCTTTCACTCGATCTGCGTGCGGATCCTTCGCCAGCAGGCCCAACTCGTCCCCGGGCTGAACACGAACTTCAGTATCTATGATGCCGACGATTCCCGCCGGCTGCTCTCGATGATTGCTAAAGAGAACAATCTCGACCTGAAGAAGTTTTCACCCCGGGTGCTCGCGAACGCGATCTCGAACCTCAAGAACGAGCTCATCGACGAACAGCAGGCGGCCGACGACGCGCAGCGCACCCACAACCCATTCGATTCCACTATGGCCAAGGTGTTTGTTGAGTATCAGCGCCGCCTGCGCGCCGCGAACGCTGTCGACTTCGACGACCTCATCGGGGAGGTCGTGCGGATTTTTAAGGAGCACCCGCAGGTTGCGGATTATTATCGACGCCGCTTCCGCCACGTACTCGTGGACGAGTACCAGGACACGAACCATGCGCAGTACGAACTCATCCACACCCTGGTGGGCAAGGGGCCTGAGGCTTCTGAGCTTGCCGTAGTTGGCGACTCCGACCAGTCGATTTACGCGTTCCGTGGCGCGACGATCCGCAACATCGAGGAGTTTGAGCGCGACTACCCCGACGCAACCACCATCGTGCTGGAGCAGAACTACCGCTCGACGCAAACCATCTTGGACGCTGCCAACGCGGTGATTTCCCAGAACACCGGTCGGCGCCCGAAGAAGCTGTGGACGGACCACGGCACCGGCGACCAGATCGTCGGCTACGTCGCGGACAACGAGCACGACGAGGCTCGGTTTATCGCTGGCGAGATCGACCGGCTCACAGACAGTGGAGTGCCCTACTCCGACATCGCGATCATGTACCGCACCAACAATGCATCGCGTGCGTTGGAAGACATCTTCATTCGCACCGGGATCCCGTACAAGGTGGTAGGCGGCACGCGCTTCTATGAGCGCAAAGAGGTTCGCGATATCGTGGCCTACCTCAAGGCGCTAGAAAACCCGGACGATACGGTCAGCCTGCGCAGGATTATTAACGAGCCAAAGCGTGCCATCGGGGATAAGGCGCAGTCCACGGTGGCGCTGTACGCGCAGACCTACTCGGTGAGCTTCGGCCAAGCGTTGCGGGTGGCGGCCGATGGCGGCATTGACGCACTGGGTACGCGCGCGAAGAACGCCATCAATGGTTTTGTCACCATGATGGATGAATTGCGCGAGGAAATGGCAGCGGACCAGCGAGAAGAGGCTGGCAACAGTGACCTCGGGGAGCTGGTCTCCACGATTCTGGACGTCACCGGGTACAAAGCGCAGTTGGAGCAGTCGAACGACCCACAGGACGCGACGCGCTTGGATAACCTAAACGAGTTGGTGTCCGTCGCGCGTGAGTATTCCTCGGAGTCTGCACTGCAGCTGGCGTACCTCAGCGACGAGGAAATTTCGGAGATCTTCGACGAGGGTGAACCGCTGCCAGGAACCCTACAAGCCTTCCTGGAGAAAGTGGCGCTCGTCGCTGACGCCGATCAGCTTCCTGAGGACGATCAGGGCGTAGTCACGTTGATGACGCTGCACACCGCAAAGGGTCTTGAGTTCCCCGTCGTGTTTGTGACTGGGTGGGAAGACGGGCAGTTCCCGCACCTGCGCGCCTTGGGAGATCCGGCGGAGCTCGCCGAAGAGCGTCGCCTGGCGTATGTCGGCATCACCCGTGCGCGCAAGCGCCTTTACCTGACGCGCGCGATGTTGCGGTCCTCATGGGGGAGCCCGGTGACAAACCCGGCGAGCCGATTCCTTGGGGAGATTCCGCAGGAACTCATCGATTGGAAGCGTGAGGAGCCCACGTATTCTTCGGGCTCTTCGCACTCACCGTGGTCCACGGGTGGCCGTAGCCGCAGCAACGGGTTTGGACGGCCGCAGTCGCGCGGCGGTAGCAGCAGGACCAAGGTGAACAAGGACCTGCAACTAGCGGTCGGGGACCGGGTCAACCATGCAAAGTACGGCCTGGGTACCGTACTGGCCGTTGATGGCACGGGCGTGCGAGAAACCGTGACGATTGACTTTGGTTCCTCCGGGACGGTCCGACTGATGCTGATCGGCGGCGTCCCGATGGAGAAGCTCTAACTACTGGATGCGGATACCTGCCTGCGCGAACCACGGCACAGGGTCTACTGGTGTCACGCCATCTGGGTGGATCTCGAAGTGGAGGTGCGGGCCGGTGGAGAAGCCTTCGTTGCCGATCTGCGCGATCTGCTGGCCGGCCGTCACGCGTTGGCCGACGCTGACGTTGTAGACCGCCATGTGGCCGTAGACGGAGACCTCGCCGCCGTCGTGTTTGATCACGACCCAGTTGCCGAAGCCCTGG
Source organism: Corynebacterium sp. UMB10321 (assembly GCF_030228725.1). Taxonomy (NCBI): domain Bacteria; kingdom Bacillati; phylum Actinomycetota; class Actinomycetes; order Mycobacteriales; family Corynebacteriaceae; genus Corynebacterium; species Corynebacterium sp. UMB10321. The sequence goes on from NZ_JASOZC010000006.1 coordinate 41,716, forward strand.
GCCGGGCCGGCGTTGATGACGGTGCCATCCATCACGGCGTAGATCGGGGAGCCGAGGTTGTTCGCAATATCGATGCCTTGGTGGACGGTGCCCCAGCGTGGGCCGAACCCGGACGTAAACGTCCCCGTTGCCGGGGTGACGACCGTGCGGCCATCGGCGGTGCGGCCACGCTGGTAGCGGACGCCACCGTTCGCACCTTCCTGCTGGAAGGAGAGACCGAGGTTTTCCTGAATGACGCGCGGGTCGTACACGAGTGAGTAGTCTCCGACGCGCAGGGTTGCACCGCTATCCAGAATCGTGTCTGCTGCTTGCGCAACAGCCTTCACGGCCTGATTGTGGTCAATCGGAGCGCCGTTCAGCGTGAGACCTACAGCGTTCGCAGGGGAAGCGGTGAGAGTGAGCATGGACGCAGTCGCGACGGCAAGTGCCGAAAGTACTGTGCGATTCATACGGAGAAGCAACCTTTTCTAAAAAATCCGGGTGGCCACGCTGCAGCCACATACAGCGAAAAAACTTAGTCACCTCCCGTGGGCTTAGCAATGCGTAACCGCAGGTAGGGAGGGAAAAGTATGTTCGAATGCTTCTAGAACAACCGCAAACTCGCTGGCTGGGCGCCCGTGACGAATGTGACAGATGGGAACAATGGTGCCAATGTGGTTTATGGCGGGGGTAGGTGACGGTACCCCCGGCTGGTGTGTCGAAAAAGAAAAAACCGCCGTGACTCATATATGAGCCACAGCGGTTTGAAGTTTTGGATTTAGAGCTGAATGCCACGCTCTGCGAGCCACGTCGCCGGGTCAACAGGAGTGTTGCCATCTGGGTGGATCTCGAAGTGCAGGTGTGAGCCGGTGGAGAAGCCCTGGCTACCCATACCGGCGATCAGTTCGCCAGCGTGCACAACCTGACCGACGGAAGCGTAGAGGGAATCCATGTGGCCATATACGGAGACGGAACCGTCCTCGTGGCGGATGCGGATCCAGTTGCCGTAGCCCTGTGCCGGGCCGGAGTCGATGACCGTGCCGTCCATGACTGCCAGGATTGGCGTGCCATTCACGTTGGCGATGTCGACGCCAGAGTGGAAGGAACCCCAGCGAGGGCCAAATCCGGAGGTGAACACGCCCTCAGCTGGCTTCACAACCAGCGGTGCGCGAGCGGCTTCATCGGCGCGTGCGACCTCCTCGGAATGTGCGACTGCCTTCACGAGCTGATCCGCAAGGTTCTCAACCGGCTTGTATTCCGCGATAGCGAGGATCTGTGGAGCAGCCTCATCGGTCAGTGCCGTGAGCTGGTCGGTATCTGCGGCGAGGGTGTAGCTGTCAGCTTGCTGGGAGCCATCGCCCTGAAGCGCAGCTGCGGCAGCGCCAGAGAGTCCAGCGGTGGAGACGGCGCCAGTGGCAACGGCAACCATTGCGACGCGACCCTTGTTAGGGGACTGCTTGCGGTGCTTGCCAGCTGATTTCGTTGAGTGGAGCATGGACCCTCTTTAGACTTCCCGTTGGTTACAGAACTGTAACGTTTGTAACCTTCCTGTTATCTACGAGAGGTAACTGTAATGAATCGAATGCGCTAAGGCAAGCTATAACCTGAGTATTTCTTAATCGTTTTCTTTGCGTATTACGTTACATCGCCTAAAACGCCAGGCAGTGAGTGGAATGCGGTAGTGTCGAACGGCAGAAAACGGTCAACCAATGGCAATATAAGGCGCAATGTCGAAGAAAACAAGACCTCAATCATCACCGGTGGACCGCTCCTCGCGGGGCAGCGGTCGCGGTTTCCTGAGTAATGCACGGCGCGGTGCGAAGTGGGCGTCGAAAAGAAAGCCTGATGCCGACACCGTTCCGCCGGAGGAGCGCACCTGGAAGACGCGTATTCGGACGTACCTCCCTTATATAGGTATCCCGACGCTCGATGTCATCCTTGGCATCGTTGCAGTCTGCGCCGCGACGCTCCTGATTGGTGGATGGAAGACTGCGTACCTGCCCGCCGCAATCGGGCAAACATGGTTTGCCCTTCACGGCGTATCCCTCACGATCGACGGGGTGTACTTGTCTCAGGTGCCGCTGCTTCCAGCCATTGGGATCGTGGCCCTCATGGCGTGGCGAGTACGTGCCGCAACTGCGAAGCAGGTCAGCATCTTGGATCTCGCGGTGATCGCTGGGCTGGTGATTGTGCTGCCGCTACTCGCAAGCGCGATGGCGCTGTTCATGGTGTCTGACGCCTCCGCAGTCTTCGCGATAGAGCCACCACCCGCATGGCAAGCGCTAGTGCTACCGCCTTGCATCCATCTCATCGGCTTCCTCTTTGGCATTCGACATGTGCTCTGGCAGGCCCTCGCCACCACGGTCCGTGTGCCGGTGGTGGCCGTCGATACGGCCCGCGCTGCGAGCCTGCTTCTCCTCTTTCTATGCGCGGGGTGCGGACTTGTGCTGCTCCTCGTGCTCGCCGCGCGCTACCCAAGCATTGGCGAAGCCTACGCGGCATACCCCAACTCCGGGTGGGGGAGCGCCATCATGCTGCTCGTCCTGAGCATCTTGTACCTTCCGAATGCTGTCGTGGGCACGCTCGCAGTGCTTCTCGGCGGTTCCTTCCACGTCGGCAGAGGGGAAGTGTCGCTTTTCGACGTCCTCTCCGTCCCCTTACCCCCGTTCCCACTCTTCGCGGCAATCCCTGCGACAGTCGCGCCGTGGGCAGCCGTCCTCCTCGCCGTGCCCGTGACCATCCTGTGCGCGTTCTTCGTGCGGCGGACGTCAACGATGGTAGAAGTCGCCGCCATTGGCTCGTGGAGTGCAGCGATGTTCGCCGTCTGCCTCCTACTCGCGCGTGGGCACGCGGGGGCGTACGGCGTCGTTGGCGCTGACCTAGCTTCCGCAGTGCTTTTCCTCTTTATATGGACCGTCGGCGTGGGCGGATTGGTGTGGCTTGTGCGCTTTGTGAGAACTTTCTTGAACCGCTCACACGCGGAAGAAGAATGACTACACTGATGAACCGTGAGTGCTGATAAAGCTTTATCTGTGGCCGTCCTTGTTTCTGGTACTGGAACGCTCTTGCGGGCGATTATGGACTACCAGGACGCCCACCCTTGTGCATACCGTGTTGACCTAGTTGTTGCGGACCAAGTGTGTCCGGCAATCGAGAGGGCGAAGAACGCAGGCATCCCGACTGCAATCGTAGAAATGGAAAAGGACCGCGACGCGTGGAATGCCCACCTTGCGGAAACCGTCTCTAGTTGCAGCCCGGACCTTGTTGTTTCCGCAGGGTTTATGCGCATTTTGGGGCGCCCATTCTTGGATGTCTACGAAGGTAAAACAATTAACACTCACCCTTCGCTCTTGCCTGCTTTCCCAGGAGCGCACGCGGTGTGCGACGCCCTCGCTTACGGCGTCAAGGTCACCGGCTGCACCGTCCACTTTGTCGACGACGGGATGGACACAGGCCGCATCATTGCGCAGCGCCCCGTGCTGGTGCAGCCAGGGGATACGGAGTCCTCGCTGCACGAACGGATTAAGCAAGAAGAGCGCCGTCAGGTTACTGAGCTACTAGCTACTGCTTCGATACATGAAGGAAAGGTCACTTTCGAATGAACAACGAACGCACACCTATTCGTCGAGCGCTCGTGAGCGTGTACGACAAGACCGATCTTGAGCCGCTTGCCAAGGCGCTCCACTCGGCCGGTGTGGAAATTGTCTCTACTGGTTCGACTGCTAAAAAGATCGCCGCAAGCGGTGTGCCCGTCACCGAAGTATCGGAAGTCACCGGATTTCCAGAGGTACTTGAAGGCCGCGTGAAGACGCTGCATCCACACGTGCACGCAGGCATCCTGGCAGACCTCCGCAAGGATAGCCACAAGCAACAGCTCGAGGAACTCGGAGTTGCACCGTTCGAGCTCGTTGTGGTCAACCTGTACCCATTCGAGGAAACGGTTGCGTCCGGCGCGGAGTTCGATGAATGCGTCGAGCAGATCGACATCGGCGGTCCTTCCATGGTCCGCGCAGCAGCGAAGAACCATCCATCCGTGGCGATCCTGACCTCCCCGGACCAGTACCAGCTGGCGCAAGAAGTAGTCGAGCAGGGTGGATTCACCCTCGAGCAGCGTCGCGGACTGGCGGCTGCAGCGTTCGCGCACACCGCAGAGTACGACGCCGCCGTTGCAGACTGGTTTGCGGAGCAGCTCGGCGACGACGAGGACGGTGCGCTGCGCTACGGTGAGAACCCGCACCAGGCGGCAAGCGTCATCAACGAGGGCTGGGGCCTTGCCGACGCCACTCAGTACGGCGGCAAGGAAATGAGCTACAACAACTACCAGGATGCCGACGCCGCGTGGCGCGCAGCCTGGGACCACGAAGAACCGTGCGTCGCAATCATCAAGCACGCCAATCCGTGCGGCGTCGCAGTATCTGAGGTGTCCATCGCTGACGCGCACCGAAAGGCGCACGCCTGCGATCCTGTATCTGCGTACGGCGGCGTCATTGCGACGAACCGCGAGGTCACGCTCGAGCTTGCCGAGCAGGTCAAGCCAATCTTTACCGAGGTCATCATCGCGCCTTCCTACGCGCCGGATGCGCTCGAGCTGCTGCAGACCAAGAAGAACCTTCGCATCCTCGAAGTGGAGCCAGGCCAAGACACCGAAGAGATCAAGCAGATTTCCGGCGGCTTCCTTCTCCAGGAGCGCGACGCGTTCCAGGCCGAGGGCGATAACCCAGAAAACTGGAAGCTAGTGGCAGGCGAAGCCGTCGACGACGCAACCATGTCGGACCTCGTGTTCGCGTGGCGTGCAGTACGCTGCGTGAAGTCGAACGCAATCCTCGTTGCGCACGACGGCGCTACCGTCGGCATCGGCATGGGGCAGGTCAACCGCGTCGATTCCGCGAAGCTGGCCGTCGACCGCGCTAACTCGCTCGACGAGGGCCGCAACCGTACCAACGGTGCCGTCGCCGCCTCCGACGCGTTCTTCCCATTCGCAGATGGATTCCAGATCCTCGCGGACGCCGGAGTGCGTGCCGTCGTGCAGCCTGGTGGTTCCATCCGCGACGAGGAAGTCATTAAGGCCGCAGAAGACGCTGGCGTCGCAATGTACGTGACCGGTACGCGCCACTTTGCGCACTAGTATCGCCTAACCCGAGACATACTGAAGGCCCCCCACGGTCGTGGGGGGCCTTTTGTCGTGCCGCGTGTCAGCTTCAACAGGGCATGAAAAAACTCCCGCGCCTGGAGACCAGGGGCGGGAGTTCGTCGAAAGACTCTACGCTGTTATCGTCAACCGAACTTTAGCGGCTGGTGAACGGCAGAAGAGCCATCTCGCGTGCGTTCTTCACCGCAGTAGCAACTTCACGCTGCTGCTGTGGGGAAAGACCGGTAACACGGCGGGAACGGATCTTGTGACGATCAGAGATGAACAGACGAAGGGTGTCGAGGTCCTTGTAGTCGACCTTCTCGATGCCCTTGGCCTTCAACGGGTTCTTCTTCGGGCGGCGGGACTGCTCCATGCGCGCCTTGCGATGGTTATTATTGCGCTTCATTGGTCATCCTCCTTACCACGAAGACTTACGGACGCCAGGCAGCTCACCGCGGTGAGCCATCTCGCGCATACGGACACGGGAAATACCGAACTTACGGAGGTAACCACGTGGGCGACCATCGCGGGAGTCGCGGTTGCGCACGCGAACAGGGGAGGCGTCGCGAGGCTGGCGGTTCAGCTCAAACTGAGCGTCCAGACGGTCCTCGTCAGAGGTCTCCGGGTTGCGGATGATTGCCTTCAGCTCGTTACGACGCTCAGCGTAGCGAGCGACGATCTCCTTGCGCTTTTCGTTCTTGGCGATCTTGGACTTTTTAGCCATAACTTATCGCTCCTCGCGGAATTCGACGTGCTTGCGAACAACCGGATCGTACTTCTTCAGAGAGATGCGATCTGGGTTGTTGCGCTTGTTCTTACGGGTTACATAGGTGAAACCTGTGCCCGCAGTGCTCTTCAGCTTGATGATCGGGCGAATATCGTTGCGTGCCATTAGATCTTCTCACCTCGTGCACGGATCTTAGCTACGACGGACTCAATTCCGTCGCGGTCGATGACCTTCAGACCCTTCGTGGAAACGGTCAGGGTGATGGTACGGCCCTCGGAGGGCAGGTAGAACCGGCGCTTCTGTACGTTGGGGTTCCAACGACGCGAGTGGCGGCGGTGCGAGTGGGAGACGGTCTTGCCGAACTGTGGCTTCCGTCCCGTGACCTGGCAATGTGCCGACATGGGTTGACTTCTTTCTCTTCTGCCGCCCACGCACTGATCACTGAAAAGTTAGATACGGAAATGCGGAGTGAGGGTCCGCGACAAAGTATCTGAGTAATCGGTTGACGTAGGCGTATACGTGTACTTCGACAACAGCGAGAGTCAACAATACACGTCCAGCAAGGAAATGCATAATTCTATTTCGCACACCTACCGGTTGTTTGTCGGTGGCGTTGGTGGAACTTGATTATGTAAAACCGGATTCACCCTGTAATATGTGCAAAGTTGTCCAGTGAACAGCTGGGCGGACATGAATCATTCGCACCCAACTCAGGCACGATCCCCAAGTGGGGAACCGACCTGAAGTATCAATCCTGAGGGAGACGAACTCACATATGAAAAAGGATATCCATCCGGATTACCACCCGGTAATCTTCCAGGACGCGAACACGGGCCACAAGTTCCTGACGCGCTCCACCAAGACCTCCGACCGCACCGATACCTGGGAAGACGGCAACGAGTACCCGCTCATCGTCGTTGATGTGACCGCTGAGTCCCACCCGTTCTGGACCGGCGCACAGCGTCTCATGGACACCGCTGGCCGCGTTGAGAAGTTCAACCAGCGCTTCGGCGGTATGGCTCGCCGCAAGAAGAAGACCGCAAAATAGGGCGTAAGGAGAAACAACAATGGCAACCCCTAAGTTTAAGAAGTCCCGCGCGAACACCCGTATGCGTCGTTCGCAGTGGAAGGCTGACAATGCGCCGCTGATCACCGCGAAGGTTGACGGCCAGGAAGTACGTATCCCACGTCGCCTGCTCAAGGCTGCACAGGCTGGCTTGATTGACGTCGAGCAGTTCTAAAAGCGCCTTACTATAAGCGTTCGCCGGGCCCAACGGGCCCGGCTTTTTCATGTATCTGACAGTCCGGTGTTAAAAGTCTCTCAGATAGGCAATAATGGGCGTATGAAGATTCTTGTTGCCGATGATGAGCAAGCCGTTCGTGAATCCCTGCGGCGTTCCCTTCGCTTCAACGGGTATGATGTACTGCTTGCTTCCGACGGCGAGGAGGCGCTCGATGTCATCCGTGACGAACAGCCCGATCTGACGATTCTGGACGTGATGATGCCGAAGATCGATGGGCTCGACGTGTGCCGCACATTGCGCTCCTCGGGATACGACCGTCCTGTGTTGATGCTGACAGCGCGAGATGGAGTCGCGGACCGTGTAGCGGGCTTGGATGCCGGCGCTGATGACTATCTGCCGAAGCCTTTCGCGCTTGAGGAGCTGTTGGCACGCGTACGCTCGCTGCTGCGCCGCGCTCAGGCAGACGCCATCCAGTCGCAGTCTGCTCCGAAAACAAAGTACGAGTTTGAGGACTTGTCTGTAGAGACCGATACCCGCGACGTCTTCCGCGGCGACCGCGCTATTTCCTTGACCCGTACCGAGTTCGCGCTCCTTCTCGTTTTGATTGAGAACCCGCGCAAGGTGCTGTCGCGCCAGCAGATTCTTGAAGAGGTGTGGGGATACGACTTCCCGACGTCCGGCAACGCCTTGGAGGTCTACATCGGGTACCTCCGTAAGAAAACTGAGGCGGGCGGGGAGCCTCGCCTGATCCATACGGTCCGTGGGGTTGGCTACGTGCTTCGGGAGACTGCACTGTGATTTTGCGCCAGTCGGCGGATCACTTTGAGCGCACTACGGGCATGTCCCTTGAGGGGGTGGATCGCCAAGTGTCGGCAGCCGAGCAGGATCAGGAACCCCCGCGTCCGAACCTGCCGACGATCCTGTTCGATACCTATATTCGTGGTGCGTACCTCGGGTCGGAGATGACGCTTCGCCAGCAGCTTGCGGTGCTGACAGGCGTGCTCGTGGCCCTTACGATTTTGGTCACGGCATCGGTGAGCTACTGGGCGTCGTCGACGTCGATTATCGGCATGATGGACAACGATCTGCGCACGCAGGGCGCGATGCTCGCGTACGACTCGCAGGAAATGTCCAGCGATGAGGAGCTGGCGGCTGAGGTCGAGACTTTTCGACGCCGCAACCCTCACATCCTCGCCACGGCTTCACGCGCGGAGTCGAACCGGTTCGTGGGAGATGAAATTCCCGTGGGTGGGGACTTTGCTCGAATGAACTACGGAGCGGACGTCTCCGCACGCACCCTGCACGGTAACCGTGTGCTGGTTACAAGGCTGGATGATGGAACAGTCGTGGCCCTGTCGAAGGCGGTCGACCCGACGCGTCAGCTGCAGCGCAGTATTGCCGCGGCGCTGTTGGTGCTGCTCAGCTTGGGCTGGATAGTGTCGACGCTGGTGGCGTTCCTGGTTTCGAGTTCCGGTATGCGCCCGCTGCGTAAATTGCACCTTGCGCTGAAGGAAGTGACCAGGACGAAGGAGCTGAAGCCGCTTCCGGTGCAGGGCCATGATGAGATGGCGCGTATTACGAACGCGTTTAATGACATGATGGCTTCGCTGCAGGATTCGCGCACCAGGCAGGCACAGCTTGTTGCCGACGCCGGCCACGAGCTGAAAACGCCGCTGACCTCCATGCGTACCAATATTGAGCTGCTCATGATGATGTACTCCGCTGATCGGCAGGATCAGATTAGTGCGGAGGACCGCGCCGATCTTGAGCGGGATGTGCTGGCGCAGATGACAGAAATGTCGACGCTGATCGGAGACCTGGTGGATCTCGCGCGGGAGGATTCCTCGAACGTTGAGTTTGAGGAGATCCGCCTGGATGTGATCCTGGAGGAGGCTGTGCGGCGTGTTGAGCGTCGTCGGCCTGACGTTACGTTCCAGTTCAACGCTGACCCGTGGCTGATTATGGGTGATCGGTTCGCGATGGGCCGCGCTCCGCTAAACCTGATCGACAACGCGGCCAAGTGGTCGCCAGAAGGCGGAACGGTAAGGATTTCGTTGAAGGCAGCGAAGAAGTACGCAGTGTTGGTTGTCGACGATTCCGGCCCGGGCATTGCTCCGGAGGAGCGTGAGCGGGTTTTTGAACGCTTCTACCGTTCGGCGGAGTCGCGTTCGATGCCTGGTTCGGGCTTGGGGCTTGCAATCGTCAAGCAGGTGATGGACCGGCATGGTGCCCGGATCTTCGTGGAGGAGTCGGATGACCACGGGGCGCGCTTCCGTGTGGTCTTCCCGGGGAAGGCTCCGGATGCTGATGAGGATTTTTATCTGGAAGAAGAAGGCATCGAAATTCCGCGATTGCCGAACAAATCCCAGCTCAGCTAACACAGTGAACATTCAGGAAACATTGCGAGAGAACGAGTTTACTTTTTAGTGCTACCACAGTGGCGTCGTGCATACTACTGCACATGACGAACCCGTATTCACCACAATCAAATACGCCACAACAAAACCCGTACGAGGCCTCCTATCCACAGGAGGCCTCCCCGGAAACCGCATTCGTGCAGTCTGCACCGCAGCAAAAGCAGCGGCGTGGGCTGGGGGCGGCTACAGTGGCGTGCTCCGTAGTGCTTTCGCTGTTGGCCGGCGCCGGCGCCGGGTACGCAGTCGTCGCTGCGAACGATAACGGCGAACAGCAGCACTACAACGCACTTGAGAACCCGAGCCTCGCATCGCCAGAGACTGCGCCTGATGGCTCCGTTGAGCAGGTTGCGGCCGCAGTGCTGCCTTCGGTTGTATCCATCACTGTGGCGACGCCGAATGGTATCGCGGAAGGGTCGGGGTCGATTATTTCCTCCGACGGCTACATTTTGACGAACCACCACGTGATCGGCGCTGCGGCGACCGAACGGTCCGAGATTCAGGTGGTGTTCAACGACGGTTCGAAGCACTCGGCTACGTTTGTAGCGTCGGACGTCAACACTGATATTGGCGTGCTGAAGGTTGATGGCGTCGAAAATCTCCCTGTGCTTGACTTCGGCAACTCGGACGAGCTGAAGGTTGGCCAGCAGGTTGTCGCAGTTGGTTCCCCACTTGGGCTCTCGGCGACGGTAACCAGTGGCATCATCTCCGCGAAGAACCGCCCGGTGCGTGCGGCCCAGGGCGGTGGGGAGAGCTCGTTGATGGACGGGCTGCAGACAGACGCTGCGATTAACCCTGGTAACTCGGGTGGTCCGCTCGTGGATATGCAGGGGCACCTGATCGGGATGAACTCGGCTATTGCTTCGCTCTCGGCGGGCGGCTTTGGTGGCGAGCAGTCGTCGGGCTCGATTGGTCTCGGGTTCGCGATTCCGTCGAATTTTGCCAAGCGTGTCGCGCAGCAGCTCATTGAAACCGGCAAGGCGTCGCAGCCGATGTTGGGCGTCCGCGTTTCGATTCGCGGCACTCGTATCGACGGCGCCGTGGTCGCCGGAGTTGAGCCTGGTAGTCCAGCAGAAAAGGCCGGTATCCGAGAAGGTGATGTGATTACCAAGCTGGACGGTCGGCTGATTGACTCAGCGGATGCGTTGATTGCGGCGACGCGGTCGAAGGACTTCGGGCAGGTCGTTCAGCTTGAAGTCTTGCGGGAGGGAGAAGAAGCTCCTCATTCCGTAGATGTAACCCTGAGCAACGGGTAAGTTTTGAAGCAAACAATGAAAATGAAACTGTGCGATTTCGCAACGACACGACAGGAGACCTGGCATGCCAACGACAGAAGTATTGCTTGACACGGTTGGGGAGCCCGACGAAGCATCGCTGAAGGCCGCAGAGCTCGCCGAGCAGACTCCGACGCCTCCTGCGGCCATCGCAGTGCTGGTTGGGGACCGCCGATACAGCTCAGAAGGGGATACCACGGGTGACATGCTCGTCGAGTTGCTCAGCGAGTTCGGGTTTACCGTTGACGCGGTGGTGCACGTCAATTCGAGCGAGGCGGAGATCCGCAAAGCGATCGAAACCGGTGTCGTTGGTGGGGTTGACCTGGTGCTGACCGTCGGTGGCACTGGCGTCGGGCCACGTGATACGGCGCCAGAGGCGACGAAGGCCGTGATCGACAAGAACGTGCCCGGTGTAGCACAGGCGGTTCGTTCGTCGGGCCAGGCGTGTGGAGCGGTGGATGCCTGCACGTCGCGCGGTGTGTGTGGCGTCTCTGGTTCGACCGTCGTGGTAAACCTCGCCGCAAGCCGCCAAGCGATACGCGACGGCGTATCGACGATCGCACCACTAGTCCAGCACCTGATCGGCGAGCTGAATACCTACTCCGTACAGGCGTAATCAGGAACGATGGCGAGCATGAAAAAGCCGCGCCACCAGCGGAGGCGCGTGGAGCGACGGTCGGAAGCAGAATACGACCGTAGTCCTGAACGCACGCAACTATTTGGTGACGCGGCTTCTGGGCGGACGGGCTATGATGCCGGGCGCAGCGTCGATATCGACGGCGACGGCGAGCCAGAACTCACAGGCAAAGCCTTTTATGAGTACGAGCGACCACCCCATTACGGAGAATAGCAGTACTACTGCTGCGCGGGCTTCTCGGAGAGCAGGTCGCGGATTTCGGTGAGCAGCTCGGTCTCGGTCGGAGCCGGGGCGTCTGGCTGGATGCCGCGCTTATGCTTCTGCATCTCGTCGAGCTTGTTCATCGGAGCGACGATCACGAAGTAGACGACTGCCGCGATCAGCAGGAAGTTAATCGCTGCAGTGATCAGCGCGCCGAAGTCGAGGAAAGTTGCGTCGTTGCCGGAAATGATGTGGAAGCCAAGGCCGGAGTAATCAGCGCCACCGACGGAAGCGATCAGCGGGTTGATGATGTTGTCGGAGAAAGCGGTAACAACTGCGGTGAACGCAGCACCAATAACAACACCGACTGCGAGGTCAATAACGTTGCCGCGCAGAATAAAGTTCTTAAAGCCCTCAAGCATTAGGGTCTCCTTTGTAAGGTTTGGATTTGGACCTAAAAACTATAGGCAACAAACTATCGTGTGGTCAATACAACTGTTAACGGGTCCGTCAGTGATGCGGCCGCAACGTTGGCTGCATCGACACTGCGCAGCAGTACCAGGATTGACCCCTCCTCGTTCGTCGTGACCACCCTTCCGCCACGCGCAATAACTCGCGGGCCTGGCGCGACCACGTCTACGCCGGCGCCGTGATGCAGCATCGGGATGAGTTCCGGTTCCGCGAGCGTGACCGGAACCATGGTGAAGTCGTGCGGGTCGTCATCGCTTTCGATCAGCGAAGCTTTAAGGTCCGGTCCGACAAGACGGGTGTTGGTAACTACTTCGTTCGCGGATGCACCAGCCGCGAGGACCTGTCCGACGGCGAGGTCTGTACTGCCCAAGGCGTTCGCGGGAACAACAGAGGGCGGCAGCCTGCGAAGCTCCACGTCCGCCGTGGTGAGCACTGTGCCGGCCTCAACGTCGCGGGCGAAGACAACAGCGGGTGGGTCGGCGGAGCGGGCGTCGAAAAGTATGCTTGCGCCTGCTACCAGCAGCAACACTACTGCGATCGTGCGGCGCACTGTGACGGTGCGGTGGTAACCGGGCATGCGGAGGTCGCGAAGGAATGAGGCGGGCTTCATGCGTCTTTAGACGCGGGTGTGGCCCGGAAGGTTCCTTAGAGTGGGAAAAATCCGCGGTCTGTCACGATTGCATCGACGGGCACATCGTGAGGTTGCGCTGGCAGCGTGTCGACGACCTCTTCGTCAAACACCACCGCAACAATAGGGATGCGGTGGTCGCGGACCTGCTCAAGCGCCCGGTCGTAATAGCCGGCGCCCTTACCCAAACGTTGCCCGCGGCGGTCCACAGCGAGCGCCGGGATCACCAGCGCAGCGCAACCTTTGAGCACCTCGCTTGAGAACCGGGAACCGACTGGCTCCGCGATGCCAAGCGCGCCCGGCTGCTGTTCTTCGGTGCACGCGGCCCATTGCAACACACCGCCAGGAAGCGAAATTGGCAGCCACACCGTTCTTGCGTGTTGGGCGAGCTGCAGCGGGTAGTCAGCTGCAGCGGGTTCCGTGCGCAACGGGTGGTAGGCGCTGATTTCACTGCCCACGGCGCCGAAGTGATCGAGAGCCTTGAGCGTGTGCTGGAGGATGCTGGCGTCGCGTTGACGCTTTTCGTCGGGTTTGCTGGCGAGGTGGCGTCGAAAAGTAGTGTGTGCTTCGCGGATAGTTTGCTTGGTGTGCAAGTGGGGGAGCCTCCTCACGAGTCGGAAACGATAGTCGGGCCATACAGAGGTAAAGTAGATCTTTATGCGGAAGTCTAATGAAGAAACCTCCCAGCAGCCTGCGTCGCGTGGCGTGAAGACCGTCGTGGTGCCGGCAGCTGGCATGGGTACACGGTTTTTGCCAGCTACGAAGACTGTTCCTAAGGAACTCCTGCCCGTGGTGGATACACCCGGTATCGAGCTGATTGCCGAGGAAGCGGCAGAGCTCGGCGCTCGCCGATTGGTGATCGTGACAGCTCCGGCAAAAGAAGAAATCATGCGCCACTTCGGCGAGTTCGAACTGCTGCGCGAGACCCTCGCGGCGCGCGGGAAAGACGACCAAGTGAAGAAGGTCGCCCGCGCCGCGGACCTTATTAATGCAGTCGCCGTGACGCAGGAGAAGCCGTTGGGCCTTGGCCACGCGGTGAGCTGCGCGGAATCTGCCCTCGACGAAAACGAGGACGTTGTCGCCGTCATGCTGCCAGATGACCTTGTGCTTCCCACCGGCGTGATGGAGAAAATGGTGCGCACCCGCGAGAAGCTCGGCGGCTCCGTGCTGTGTGCGTTCAACGTGACGCCGGAGGAAGTCTTTAACTACGGCGTGTTTGATGTCGAAGACGTCGACGAGACTATTGAGGGCGTCGAGGTCAAGCGCGTGAAGGGCATGGTGGAAAAGCCAGCCGTGGAAGACGCGCCGTCGACGCTCGTGGCCACCGGACGCTACCTGCTTGACCGGGCAGTTTTTGATGCGCTGCGTCGCATCACGCCGGGCAAGGGCGGGGAGCTGCAACTGACCGATGCGATCGAGCTGATGATCCAGGAAGGTCATCCAGTGCACATCGTGGTGCACCACGGCAAGCGCCACGATTTGGGCAACCCGGGCGGCTACATTCCCGCTAATGTGGACTTTGGTTTGCACGACCCGAAGTACGGACCTGCACTGTACACGGCACTCAAGCAGATCATGAACGACTTTGAGGCCGAACACCCCGAACTCACGGGTGATGAACAACGCTAACGAAGGCGTAGAAAGAGGCGTGGCTGATGCGCGGTGTTGATGAGCAGCTTGCCATAATTGGCGACGCAATCCGGACCCCCGAGCCGATCCGAGTGGGGATCGACGACGCGCTGGGGCTGATGTGCGCCGAGGAAGTCGTAGCGACACGCGCGCTGCCCGGCTTTTCGCAAGCAGCCATCGACGGCTACGCCGTCCGCGCGGTCGACGTCGGAGGATCCGCAGGCCTGCGGGTGAAGCCGCGCCAGGCGGAAGAAGACGGCGAGCCGGAGCGCGATTCGCGCCCACGCACCAACGCCGATCGTGCTCTACCCGTGGTGGGGGAGGTTCCCGCCGGTTCCCAGAAGCCGTTGCGCCTGCAGCCACGCCAAGCGGTGCGGGTTGCAACAGGTGCCCCGCTTCCCACACTTGCCGACGCCGTGTTGCCACTGGAATGGAGCGACCGGGGCACCAAGCGGGTTACGCCGCAACGCCCAGTTGCAAGTGGCGAGTTCGTACGCAAGCCGGGGGCTGATATCCAGCCAGGCGACATCGCAGTGCGCCCCCGCACGGTCCTCGGACCTGCACAAATTGGGCTGCTAGCCGCTGCTGGGCGCACAAAAGTACTGGTGTATCCCCGGCCGAGGGTCACCGTGCTGAGTTTCGGCATGGAACTCGTTGACATCGAACGAGAGCCAGGCTTGGGCCAAGTTATCGACGTCGCCTCCTACGTCGTTTCCGCTGCCGCCGAAGAAGCGGGTGCAGATGTACACCGTGCCGGCATCATGAACGCTGAACCGCGGAAAATGCGGGAAATCCTGGCTGGCTACATTGGGCGCAGCGAGATGATAGTGATCACCGGCGCGGTTGGTGGTTCAGGCGCGCAGACACTCCAAGAAGTGCTGCATGACCTCGGGGAAATCGACACCACTCGAGTGGCCATGCACCCCGGGTCCGTCCAGGGTTTCGGCACGCTGGGTGAGGAACATGTGCCGGTCTTCCTGCTGCCGTCCAATCCGACGGCCGCGCTCGTGATCGCCGAAACCATCGTGCGACCGGCAATCCGCCAAGCGCTGGGCAAGCAGTCTTGGCAGCGCCCGGTGGTTCGCGCACGCTCGATGCGGGCAATTACCTCGCAGCTGGGGCGGCGTGGTTACATCCGTGCACGCCTCATGCGAGACACGGAGACCGGCGACTACTTAGTCGAAGGCCTCGGCGGTGCCGGTGGCGAAACCTCCCACCTCTTCGCAGGCTTCGCGGAAGCCAACGCCATGATTCGCCTGCCGGAGTCCACCGCGGAGATCCGCCCAGGCGACGTGGTGGACGTCGAATTCCTCCAGCAGCGGGGATAGACGTTGGGCCTGCTGCGAAGGATTGAAACTTGGCTGCACGGACCCACACCTGGTTGGCCCGAACGCACCCCGTTCGTCAGACTTCCGAGTGGAGAAACCGTCACGCTGCGGCCCCTGCGCTTGCAGGATGGCGGGGAATGGTGCCGTACCCGCCTGCTCGACCAGCAGTGGTTGCAGCCGGTAGAACCAACGATCCATTCCACATGGGAAGCTGCTCACACCAAGAGCGCTTGGGCGGGGCAGTGGACGATGCTCAAAGAAATGGCTGCAGATGGCACCGTCGTACCGATGGTGATAGAGGTCGACGGCCACTTTGCCGGCCAACTGACCCTCGGCGGTATTCAGCGCGGAACCGTCGACGAGTGCTGGATCGGCTACTGGGTGCACAGCCCGTATCAAGGGCGCGGCGTCGCCACGGCCGCGTGCGCCTTGGGCGTTGACCACACCTTTGCGCGGGTGGGCCTGCACCGCGTGACTGCGACGTACCTTCCAGACAACCCGGCCAGCGGCCACGTCCTGCAGACCGTGGGTTTCCGCGAAGAAGGATTCATGCGGGGAAACATTCATATCGACGGCCGTTGGCGCGACCACTACTTCGTCGCAATGACCGAAGATGACTACCCGACCACGGCCGTAGACAGGCTGCGGCGTTCCGGCCGAATTCGATGACGCGGCCCCGGCGTGGCTCGGGCCGGAAGAGCGGATTGCTCGCTACCGTTAAAGGTCAGTTTCGAGGGTAGTTTTAGGAAGGTGGCTTCGCTGTATGGGTAGCCCGAGCTTGATCATTATCTTGATGATCGTCGTGTGGGTCATCGTGCTGGCACCACTCGTATTTGGCAACAACAAACCAATTCGCCGCTCCGGCGAAGGGTACGACGAGACGAGGGTCCTGCACACCGGTGGTACGGAACCCATGGAGGTTCGTCGCCGCCCACGCGTGACCGCTGCGGACGTGCACCTGCACGACGAAGACACTGCGGACGTGGAACTCGTCGAAGCCGTCGAACACGAGCCAGCTGCCAGCGAAGTGCTCATCGATGACAGTGCGGTCATCCGAAACTTCTTCTCGAAGAACCAGGAAGACGCTGGCTCCGAAGAAGATACCGACTCAAACGTTATTGAGGGAGAGGTCATCGAAGCGGAGCCAGTCGAGGATGCGGCAGTTGAAGCAGAGTCCGCTGAGGCTGAGACTGAGTCCGCCGATGAAGTGGATGAGGCTTCAGACGATTCTTCAGACGACGCCGATGCGGTAGCACTCGAGACTGCGGAGGATCCGGAGGCCTCGGTAGCAGAAGCCGAAAGCATCCCCGACTCGTACTACTCCGCAGCTGACTTCGGATACGACACTGGCGTGACGGCAGAGATGGACGCCGAAGAGCTCACTGCCGAGGAAACCGAGGACGAGCAGGACGCTCCAGATGAAGAGGTCGCAGTCACCGACGAAGATCTCGCGTTTGCAGAGGCCCGCCGCGGCCGTGGCGGCTGGGACCCAGACCGTGCACGCCGGGCACGCGAAGACCGCTTTATGCGCCGTCAGCGCACCTTCCTGGGCCTCATCATCGCCTGCGTGGTCACGTTTGTGATCGCGTTCGTCGCAGGCGGCTGGACATGGATCCTGCCTGCGGCCTCCGTCGCCCTGACCACCTGGTTCATGGTTGTGCTGCGCAGCGTCGTCCGTCAGGAGCGTGCGCTGCATCGCCGCCGCATGCGCCAGCTGCGCCGCGCGCGCCTCGGCGTCGCCACTGCAGATTCGACGCACCCCAGGCAGGAGTGGCCGCGTCGATACGGAGAATCCGTAGCCCTCGACCTTGACGACGCCCACCCCGACTTCACCGACCTCCCCGAAGCATCCTCCGCAATCTTCGAGGACCACACGGATTCCCCCCACTACCCATACGGCGAGGACGACAACCGCGCCCCACGGGCGAGCTAAATCGCCTGGGTAACCGGACGATTTAGCATCAGCGGAGAAGAGGAGTAACGTTTTCTCCAGCGAGGGGCTATAGCTCAGTTGGTAGAGCGTCGCGTTCGCAATGCGAAGGTCAGGGGTTCGATTCCCCTTAGCTCCACAGTTCCGTAAAACCCCAGGTCGTTGGTGGCCTGGGGTTTTGTTGTGTTTGTGCTGGCTCCAAATTCCGGGTTTTTCGGCAAGCGGGCTGGCAAAAGCCCAGGTCGCATGATTGGGCTAGTGGATTGCGGTGCCCAGCCAACGTTCAGGAACGCTTAGAACAGAGCAACCAACGTCGCTAGAGTGCTACAGGAGTGCTACACGCAAGACAGCCGAAGAAAAGGAGAACCTCGTGGCTACAGAACGGATCCGCCGAGCAGTACTGGTGGTTGCGCTGCTGAACTTGGCGTACTTCTTCGTTGAGTTTGTGGCGGCTGTCTCGATTGGGTCGGCGTCGTTGTTTGCGGACTCGGCGGACTTCCTGGAGGATACAGCGATTAACTTCCTGGTGTTCTTCGCGGTCGCTTGGCCGGCATCGCGGCGTCGTACGGCGGGCAGTGTGTTGGCGGCGTTGATTCTGATTCCGGCGGTCGCGGCGGTGGTGACCGTTGTTGCGAAGGTGCTGGACCCGGAGCCGCCATCGCCGGAGGGCCTTACGGGGGTCGCGGTTGGTGCGCTCGTGGTGAATGTCGTGTGCGCGGTGATCCTGCTCAAGCTGCGTGACCAGGGATCCTCCTTGGCGAAGGGGGCATGGCTCGCAGCGCGCAACGACGCACTGGCGAACCTGCTCATCATTGCGGCCGGGTTACTGACGTTCGTGTGGTCCACCGCTTGGTTCGACATCATCGTTGGCGCCATCATCGCAGCGGTGAACTTCTCAGCTGCGAAGGAAGTCTGGGAGGCGTCCCGCGAGGAGTACGACTCGGTGGAGGAAGCCTTCGCAGAGATGGATGACGACTAGCTCCACACCCCGGAGGCTCCTCGCCGGTGCGTGCCGACCAAGTTCGTGTCGATGATGCCGGTCGATTCCATGAGCGCGTACATCGTGACGGGGCCGACGAAGGTGAAGCCACGCTTCTTCAGATCGCGCGCGAGGCGGCGTGACTCCTCAGACTGCGTTGGAACCTCCTCCATTGTGCGGGGTGCAGGTGTGGTTTCTGGCTGGTAGGACCAGATAAAGGTTGCAAGATCCGTGCCGGATTCCCGCAACTCGCGGGTGGCGGACGCGTTGGTGAGCACCGCCTGGAGTTTGCGCCGGTTGCGGATCAGGGAGGCGTCGTCAAGAAGATGCTCGATTGAGTCCATCCGTGCGAGGGCGTCGGGGTCGAATCCGTAGAAGGCTTCGCGTAGGGCGTCGCGCTTTTGCAGAATGAGCTTCCACGACAATCCGACTTGGAACCCCTCGAGACAGAGGCGCTCGAACATTCCGGCCTCGTCGCGGATGGGCATGCCCCATTCGGTGTCGTAGTAGTGGCGCAGGAGCGGATCGTGTGCGGCCCAGGGTGGGCGGCTGAGTCCGTCGTCGCCGGTGATTGGGAATTGTTGCTTCGTTTCTTTATCCATACGTAGTTTGACGTTTTTCTGTCTAGTTCGGTTCCTTGAGTACTCTAGTGTGCATGAACAGGCCAGCAGTTCGAGATTTTGCGCTCTTAGTCATCCGCGCGGTGCTCGGGATCGTGTTTGTTGCGCGTGGGTACCAGCGCTGGTTTGAGCTGGGAATGCGGCGCACTGCGGAGGACTTTGCGGCGATTGGGGTGCCTCAGCCGACGCTGTCGGCGTACCTGGCGGGATTCGTTGAGCTGGTTGGGGGAGCGTTCCTCGTCATTGGTCTGCTGACTACGATCGTCGCGTCGGTACTTGCATTATTGGCGGTGGCGGCAACCTACTTCGTGCATTTGAGCAACGGTTTCTTCGTTGCCGATGGCGGTATTGAATACACGATGGTGCTCGCCGCGGCGTTGTTCGTGGTCATCGTGTTCGGGCCGGGGCGCGCAAGCTTGGACGGGGTGCTCACACGTGATTAGCCATGACGAGATTCAGGCCTGCCTGTCCGCGCGGCTCGACGGGGAGCAACCATCGCTTGACGACGCCATCGTGGACGCCCACCTGGCGCAGTGCGAGGAGTGCGCCGCGTTTTGGGAGCAGGCGCTTTCCTTGTCGCAGACGGTGCGCTTTGCAGAGGTTGACGGCAATGTGGCTCCTCCGAGCGACCTCGCTGACGCGATCCTCGCCGGGGTCAACGACCCGTGGCACGCGATGATGCAGCGCCGACAAGTCAACGTGATGATTGGCAGAGCCGCGCTGTGTGCGATCGCGGTGTGCTGGATTGTGTGGGCCATCGTTGGGGTCGTCGGTGTGGGCGAGGCGTTGGCGCAGACTCCCGAGGTCGCCGCAGCCACGCTGATGGGGGTTGCGGTCCGCTTCGGCGTGGGCCTGTCGTTGGGGCTCGCGTCCTGGAAGCCTGCCCAGATCCCCGGCATCGTGTTGATCGTGGGGACGATGTTCACGTTTACCCTGGGGTTTGCGGTGCTTGATGCTGTGCAGCGTATCGGAGCAGTGGCACCGATGACGGTCATCGCTCCGGGAATCGCGTTGTTGGCGCTCGCCTGGACGTGGATCGCGGACAAAGGCGTGGCCATGCGCCGCGCGTGGCACTTGCTCAACGCAGACCCGACCGGCCTCTAGCGAACTATTTCCAGCTCGGGAACCACATGAGGGACTCGTAGTAGCCGTCGGTGACTCGAAGGCCGTACAGGATCGGACCCCAGTAGACGAAGCTTGCCGCCACAACGGCGAGGTAGACAATCACGATGATTTGGCCGGTGCGAATCGGGGCGCCGGTCAGCTTCACCAGCCACTTAGGTTCCCGTAGCGTGCCTTTCTTCGCGATGTTTCCGAGCGCCAGCGCGAGCAGCACTGCGGTAAACGGAATGAGCGCGGTGGCGTAGAAGAAGTACATCTGGCGGTCGAACGCCGCAAGCCACGGCAGGAAGCCTGCGGCAAAGCCGATGACTGGCACGATGACGCGGAAGTCGCGTCGGGTAATCCAGACCCACGCTGCCCACAGCAACACGGGGATGGTGAGCCACCAGATCGCCGGGGTGCCGAACAGTGAAATCATTTCGCGGCAGGTGTTGCCGTCGCCGCACTCGATGTCGGTGGAGGAGTAGTAGAGGATCGGGCGTGCTGCGACGAGCCACGCCCACGGCTTGGAGTCCCATGGGTGCGAGTGCCCGCTAGAGCTCGTGAGGGAGCCGTGGAACTCGAGCACGGAGAAGTGGTAATACAGCCATCCAGCAGCGGCATCCGGCAGGTTGGCGAGCCACGGCCAGTCAGAACCTGCGATCGTGCCGTCCGCCAGGGAGTGGCGGTACACAGAAGTCTCAGAGGCGAACCATGCGCGCCACGACCAGATATAGAGGAGTGCGGGCAACAGCACGATCGAGGCGAGTGCAGAGGGCACGTCGCGCACCAGTGCGCCAGCCAGCGGCTTCTCGACGCCATAACGCTTTCGCAGCCACAGATCCCAAAACGCAGACATCAGGCCGTAGAACGCGATGTAATACAACCCCGACCACTTCACGCCCAGGGCGAGTCCGAGCAACACACCGGTAGCGAAGCGCCACCAGCGGAACCCGAGGCGCGGCCCGTACGGACCCGAGGACTGCACAGCACCTGACAGCCAGGCGTCGTGCCAACGCTGGTGTACCTGGCGCATGTCACCTGCGAGCGTCCACGCGGCGGCGACGATGAACAGCACCTGGAAGATGTCCAGCATGCCGAATTTGGCTGCGACCAGCAACACGCCGTCGAAAAGCGCGATGACGCCTGCGATGGCTGCGATCGACGTCGACTGGCTCACGCGTCGGGCGAGCAGGAACGTGAACACGATTACTGCGGTACCAAAGAGCGCTGTCATGATGCGCCAACCCATCGGGGTGTAGCCGAAGACGGTTTCACCAAGCGCGAGGAGCTGCTTGCCCAGCGGCGGGTGCACCACCAGCCCATAACCGGGGTTGGACTCGATGCCGCCCAGCACTGGGTTAAAGGAGCTGCGCACCATGTCCCAGCCCTGCGGCACGTAGTGCTTCTCATCGAAGACCGGGGTGCCAGAAGACGTCGGCTGCACCAGCCCGAGGAAGCGCGTGAACAGCGCGAGGACCGTCAGTACCGTCAGCGTCACGGTGTCCCTGCGATGCCATGGCACACTGACTGGTGCTCCCGGCTGGGGCCTGCCAGGCTTCATCAACGCGGGCGTTGGCGACGCTTCACTCTGGACGGTATCGATGGGCGCATTGGTATTCACGTGAATGGATACTACTGTGTTCGCCGCATTATCTGTAGCTGCACCTAGTATCTAATGCATGGATAGTGCAGACACTCAAGCGACGTTGCAACACCAGTTTCCAACACGTGGGGTAGTGCTGGCCGCTACGCCGCTCGGCAATATTGATGACGCCTCGCAGCGGCTTCAGCACGCACTCGCGAACGCAGACGTGATTGCGGCGGAGGATACGCGGCGCACCCGCGCGCTAGCGGCAGCCTTGGGGGTGGAACCGCGTGGGAAGATCATCTCGAATTTTGACCACAACGAAGAGCAGCGGCGGGACGAGTTGCTCGTGGCTGCTCGCAATGGCGTTGTGCTCGTGGTGACCGACGCCGGCATGCCGATTGTGTCCGACCCTGGCCTTTCACTCGTTGCAGCGGCACACGACGCCGGCGTCCCCGTGACTTGCCTGCCTGGCCCCTCTGCTGTCACGACGGCGCTTGCGCTCTCAGGCTTGCATGTAGGGCACTTCATCTTCGATGGCTTTGCTCCACGCAAGGCAGGCGCGCGGGAAGCCTGGCTCAAGGAGCTTGTGCACCAACCGCGCGCCGTGTGCTTCTTCGAATCACCGCACCGACTGGCACAGACGCTTGCCGACGCCGCTTCGGTCCTCGGCCGCGATCGACGTGCAGCGGTGTGCCGCGAACTGACAAAAACGTACGAAGAAGTAAAGCGCGCGACACTTGGTGAACTCGCCGAGTGGGCCAAGGACGGAGTGAGGGGAGAAGTCACCGTTGTCATCGAGGGCGGTGACGCCGCAACAGCGGAGCCCGAAGACCTTGTGGAACTCGTCTTAGAGCTGGTAAGCGGGGGTATGCGGATGAAGGATGCAGTGAAGACTATCGCGAAGCAGCACGGGGTGAAATCGGGCGAATTATATGACCTCGCTCAGGAAGCTCGCAGCGCGGAATAGTCAGACTTTTTGGCTGAAAATGGGCACTACGTGGACGAATTGGATTAGATATAGCAGCCGAATTCAGTTAACCTGCTAAAGCTTTCTTATTTTCTATGGAATTGAGGAGAATTTTTCATGTCTCAGGGAGACCTGACCCAGGATCCGCATGATCCTGATGCAGAAACTCGGAGTACTGAACAGATAAATTCCGATGAAACCGAAATTGCCGCACCGTCTGCGACGAGCGAGCTTGCCGAGCTCATCGTTGCAGAGCGGCGCGGGGAGCGTAAAGAATCGGTCGACGCAGAGGAGCAGGTTGAGCTTGCTGCGGAGGACGAGAACGCGAAGATTGACTGGAGCATCGTTGTTCCGCTTCTCGTCGTGGTGGCGGCCGTCGTCGCTTGGGGCCTGTTAGCAACAGATAGTTTCTCGCGCTTTGCTGATACGTCCTTCAGCTGGGTGATTAACAACCTTGGCTGGGCGTTCGTGCTCTTCGGCACGATTTTTGTGTTCTTTGTCTTGGTAATCGCGTTTTCGAACTTCGGTACGATCCGCCTGGGCAAGTCGGACGAACAACCGGAGTTTAGAACGTCGTCATGGATTGCGATGATGTTCGCGGCAGGCATGGGCATTGGTCTGATGTTCTACGGTGCGTCTGAGCCGCTGGCGATGTACCGCGATGGTGTCCCTGGCCACCAGCCACACGAAGTGGGCACTGCGCTCGCGCAGACAATGTTCCACTGGAGCCTGCACCCATGGGCGATTTACGCGATCTTGGGCCTTGCGATCGCGTACTCGACGTTCCGCCTCGGCCGCAAGCAACTGCTCTCTAGCGCCTTCATCCCGCTGATTGGTGAAAAGGGCGTGAACGGTTTCTGGGGCAAGCTCATTGATGGTTTTGCAATTTTTGCAACGATTTTCGGTACCGCATGTTCGCTGGGCTTGGGCGCGATGCAGATTAGCTCGGGCCTGAACGCTTCCGGCTTTGTGGATTCGCCGTCGACGAAGCTGACGGTCGGCATCGTGTCCGTCCTGACTCTTGCATTCCTGCTGTCCGCGATGTCGGGCGTCGGCAAGGGAATCCAGTGGCTGTCGAACTTCAATATGGCGATTGCTGCGTTGCTGGCTATTTTCGTGTTCGTTTTCGGCCCAACCGTCAGCACCCTGAACTTCTTGCCGACGGGCGTCGGCGCATACCTGTCCCAGTTTTTTGAGATGGCTGGCCGTACCGCTGAGAACCAGAACGGTGAAGCAGGAGACTTCCTGTCCGGTTGGACCATCTTCTACTGGGCATGGTGGATCTCCTGGTCACCATTCGTTGGCACCTTCCTGGCACGAATTTCCCGTGGCCGCACGATTCGCGAGTTCTGCCTTGGCGTCATGCTGATTCCAGCAGGCCTGTCCACCGTCTGGTTCGCCATCTTTGGCGGCACCGCGATCAAGTTCGAGCAGGACGGTCGTTCCATTTACGGCGAGGGTACCTCGGAAGAGCAGCTCTTCAACCTGCTGCACCAGCTGCCTGGTGGCTTCTACATTGGTATTTTCGCGGTGATCCTGCTGGGTACGTTCTTCATCACCTCGGCTGACTCGGCTTCGACCGTGATGGCGTCTATGTCGCAGAACGGTAAATCGGATGCGAACCCATGGATCGCAGCTGTCTGGGGCCTTGGCACCGCGTTCGTTGGCCTGACGCTGCTGATCGCTGGCGGCTCTGACGCACTGGGCGCGCTGCAGTCTGTGACGATTGTTGCGGCAACCCCGTTCTTGCTCATCCTGATCTTGCTGATGTTCGCGATTGTGAAGGACGTGTCCAACGACACTATTTACCTGGACAAGAAGGAACAGGATCGCTTCAACCGCCAGTTGGCTATTGAACGCCGTATGCACCGCGACCAGCTCGAGCTTGATAGGAAGAAGGAGCAGGTCAAGCGCATGTTGCGTCCGCGTAACTAAGCTCTGACATCCTGCGGTGAATACCGCTCATGGCCCCGATATGACCCGAAACATGGGTTGTGTCGGGGCCATAACTTATGCTTAAGGGCATGACTTCTGCGAAGACTCAAAAAAATATCCTTGTGTGCGTTGCGTGGCCATATGCGAACGGCCCCCGCCACATCGGCCACGTAGCTGGTTTCGGGGTACCTTCTGACGTGTTTGCGCGCTATCAGCGTATGGCTGGCAACAACGTCCTGATGGTCTCCGGCACCGACGAACACGGGACCCCGCTGTTGGTGCAGGCGGACAAGGAAGGCGTGAGCGTCAAGGAGCTCGCAGACCGCTACAACGAACAGATCGTGCACGACTTGGCCGGTTTGGGTCTGTCCTACGACCTGTTTACTCGCACGTCGACTCGTAACCACTATGCCGTGGTGCAGCAGCTGTTTAAGGGACTGTACGCCAACGGTTACATGATCAAGGAGACGACGCAGGGCGCGATCTCTCCTTCGAATGGCCGTACGCTGCCGGACCGCTACATTGAGGGCACCTGCCCAATCTGCGGCGCGACTGACGCTCGTGGTGACCAGTGCGATACCTGCGGTAACCAGCTCGACCCAGCAGACCTGATCAACCCTGTCTCCAAGATCAACGGCGAGACGCCGAAGTTTGTTGAGACCGAGCACTTCATGCTGGATCTCCCGGCGCTGCACGACGCGTTGAAGACGTGGCTGAGCACCCGTGAGAAGTGGCGCCCGAACGTGCTGAAGTTCTCGTTGAACCTCTTGGAGGACATGCGTCCGCGCGCAATGACGCGTGACATCGACTGGGGCATCCCTATCCCGGTCGAGGACTGGCAGGACAACCCGTCGAAGAAGCTCTATGTTTGGTTTGACGCGGTGGTCGGCTACTTGTCTGCCTCGATTGAGTGGGCGGAGCGAAGCGGTGACCCGGATGCGTGGAAGACGTTCTGGCAGGACCCAGAAACCGCGAGCTACTACTTCATGGGCAAGGACAACATCACGTTCCACTCACAGATCTGGCCAGCGGAGCTGCTCGGCTACGCGGGCAAAGGCTCGCATGGTGGACAGGAACACGAGCTGGGCACCCTGAATCTTCCGACTGAGGTTGTGTCCTCGGAGTTCCTGACCATGTCTGGTTCGAAGTTCTCGTCTTCGAAGGGCGTAGTCATCTACGTCAAGGACTTCCTGAAAGAGTTCGGTGCGGACCCGTTGCGCTACTTCATTGCGGTGGCCGGACCGGAGAACAACGACACGGACTTCACCTGGGACGAGTTCGTGCGCCGTGTGAACAACGAGCTGGCGAATGGCTGGGGCAACCTGGTCAACCGCACTGTGTCGATGGCGCACAAGAACTTCGGTGAGGTTCCAGAACCAGGAGAGCTCGCCGAAGTGGACGAGAAAATCCTTGAATTGGCGGAATCCACGTTTGTTTCCGCAGGCAAGGACTTGGCCGAGGCTCACTTTAAGAGCGCGATCACCAAGATCATGCACGTGGTCGGGGAGACCAACGCGTACATCGCGGACCAGGAGCCGTGGAAGCTCGCGAAGGATCCGGAACAGCGCACTCGTCTGGCGACGGTCCTGTGGACCGCACTGCAGGTGGTCAGCGACTGCAATGCGATGCTGACCCCGTTCCTGCCGCACACGGCGCAGAAGGTACACGAGACCCTCGGCCGGACTGGTGTGTGGGCGGCAGAGCCGTCCATCGTTGAGGTTCGCGATGATGCTGACTACGATCTCGTCGGCGTCGGCCTGCCGGAGCGCGGCCAGACCTACCTCACCATCACCGGCGACTACTCCGAGCAGCAGGCGACATGGAAGCGCGTGCCAATGGAGCCCGGCGTGGCACTGTCGAAGCCGAAGCCACTGGTGGCGAAGCTCGATCCGGAGCTCGGGGAGACCGGCCCGGAGTGGGCGCCTGTGCAGTAACGCTGCGGCAGCGCTAGAGTGCTTCGAGTGTTTGCTCTTGTACTTTTCGTCGCTGTCATTAGTGCCTCACTGAATTTGCGTGCGGGCATTGCCTCCGTCGGGTCTGTACTTGACCAGGTCATCGCATACTATGACGCCCCGGCATGGGTCGGTGGCGTCATCACGGCGATCCCCGGCACGCTCTTCTTCCTGGTCGGTATCTGTGCGGTACCGATTGCGCGGCGGTTTGGCCTCACCCCCGTCATTCTGGGCGCTGCGGGGTTGCTGACCGCGGGCTTGGGCTTGCGCCCCTTCGCACCCGATATCGCGATGTTCTTACTCGCGACGGTGGGCGCGGCCGGCGCCATCGCACTTATGAACGTGTTGCTGCCTGCGTGGATCAAGCAGCACGGTGGGCGCTACATCGTCGCCCTGACTACGGTGTACTCCGTAACCCTGGGCTTATCGTCGGCGGCTGGCCCGCTCAGCGCGTTGGTGACACCCTCGTGGCAGTCGGCACTCGGCCTGTGGGCGGTGACGGCTGTCGTGCAGCTGGCGGTTTGGGTATTTGTGCTTTTCAAGTTCGGGAGGGACATCCCCGGGAGCAAGGCTTCGACCCCGCAGGACGGCGCGGTTGCTACGCCAGAAGCGCCGGTGTGGAAGTCGCTCACTGCGGTGGCCTTGATGCTCTTCTTCGGGTTGCAGTCAACCAGCGCGTATATCCAGATGGGGTGGTTGCCCGCCATTTTCATTGACGCCGGGGTTGCCCCTTCCACCGCAGCCACGGGACTCGGGCTGCTTGGCGCGGTAGGCATGGTTGGTGGGCTTGTGCTGCCGACGGTCATCTCTCGCGCGCGGACGCTGACGCCGCTGGTGGTGCTGTTTGCGCTCTCGACGGCCACTGGGTATCTCGGTTTGTACTTCGCGCCGGCAGCATCACCGCTGGGCTGGAGCTTCCTCCTGGGCTTCGGCGGGTGCTGCTTCCCGCTAGCAATCGCACTGATCCCGGCGCGCACACGCGACCCGCTAGTCACTGCACGGCTGTCGGGTTTTGTGCAGCCGGTCGGGTACGTGCTCGCGGCAACGGGTCCGCTGCTCATTGGCGTGGCCTATGGGCGGATCGGGGAGTTCCAGCCGATCCTGATCGCGCTGGTCATCATGGCGTTGGTCATGGGGGTTGTTGGCATCGTGGCGGCGCGTCACGTCGTTATTGACGACGAGCTTAGTGCTGCAAGCCGCTGAGGAACTGTTCCAGGAACGTGGTGAGTTTGCCGGTTGCGTCGTCGTCGAAGCGGGCGTCGACAACCATGATGGGGGCGGTGTATTTGGGGGAGTTGGTGTCGGCATCGCGGACGACGACGAGGTCCGTGCCGTAGTCATCTTTCAGGAGTTTCCAGGTAAATCCGTAGTCGCGGACGAATGCGTCGCCGAGGGCGGTGCCGACGATACGGGCTGTGTCGCCGCGCGGGTAGCTGCGTTGTGCGTCGCGGGGAAGTGCAAGGAAATCCTCGAGTAGCCCTTCGAACCGCTCGATGATTACTCGTGCAGGGCCATTGAGCCTCTGCGCCGCTGCCTCGGCGAGTGCGTTGTCGATGCTGGTTTGGGTCTGTGCGTCAATCGCGTGGAATGTCATAGGCTCTATCGTATGAGCAAAAAGAAACCTCGCCCGACACCAGTACCAGCAGCCCCTATACCAGGGCTTATCGACGCCCACACCCACCTGGCCTCTACCGGAGCCACCACGCAGGCGGATATCGATGCGATTATGGAGCGTGCGTTGAGCGCCGGTGTGGAGCGGGTATGCACCGTGGGCGATGGGCTCGCGGAAGCAGAGCAGGCGCTTGCTGCCGCGCACATGCATGAGGGCGTGTTCGCAGCGTGCGCGATCCATCCGACGCGAGCCGCCGAGCTCGACGACGCGACGCGGGAACGGCTCACGCAGATGGCCTCGGACGCTCGGTGTGTTGCGGTGGGGGAGACAGGCATCGATACGTATTGGATCCGCCACGACGCCGAGAACACCGCTGACCTTGCCACGCAAGAAGAGGCGTTTCGTTGGCACATTCAGCTCGCCGTGGACTCCGGCAAGGCATTGATGATCCATAACCGTGAGGGGGATGCGGACATGATGCGGATTCTCGCGGATACGCCGAAACCGGAGCATGTGATTTTGCACTGCTTCTCCTCGCCCCTTGACGTGGCGCGGGAGGCGATTGAGCGTGGCTATGTGCTCTCCTTTGCCGGCAACGTTACGTTTAAGCGCAATGAGGAGCTGCGGGAGGCGGCGGCTCTGGCGCCGGTGGGCCAGCTGCTCATCGAAACCGATGCGCCGTATATGACCCCGGAGCCGTTTCGAGGTTCGCGCAATGAGCCATCGCTGATTGGGCATACGGCACACGTGGTTGCGCAAGCTCGGGGAGTGGACGTCGAGACGCTGGCGAGCGAGGTATCCGCTACCTTCGATCGCGTCTATGGTCTGGGATGATGCTGTGCACGTGTCCGGGAACACACTGGGCGCAAGTAAGCGTTGTCCCAGGTCGGCTGTGAGTGGTGTGAATCGCGTGGCGCGAGTGAACGTGTCCACCATGGTGTGCAAACATGTGCTGGTAAAACGGTAGAAGTTACCGTATTGTTATCGAAGTATTATTTCGTGACGAAGGGGAATGACGCTTTATGGGCTCGCGTATCCAGCACAACAACACCGCAACGAAGCGAATCGCCGTCGGGGCACTCGCAGGTGTTGTCATTGCAGCCGGTACCACCACGGCGCTCGCCGCGCAGAAGGACGTCACAGTGGACGTCAACGGTGAGGCGACCTCGCTGAAGACCTTCTCGGGTGACGTCGCGGGTGCGTTGCAGGCTGCGGGCGTTGAGGTCAAGGACAGTGACGTTGTGTACCCGGCGCCTGCTGAGAAGCTGTCGAACGGCGATACCGTGACCGTTCGTACTGCGAAGCCAGTCGCCGTCGTCGTCGACGGGGTGGCAAAGGAAATCACCTCGACAGCGCTGACTGTTGGGGAAGTCATGGACGAGGTGGGTGTGTCCCCGGCTTCCTCGTCGGACCTGGACAAGGACACCAAGCTTGTCGACGGCCTCAATGTCGACGTGACCACCCCGAAGATCATCGCGATCAATGACGGCGGGAACGTGACCTACGCGTCGGTTGCGAAGAAAACCGTAGGCGAGCTCCTCGCGGACCGTGGCATCACCTTCGACTCCGATGATCGTTTGAACCACCCGCTTGATGCCGCGGTGTACCCGAACATGGAGATCGTGCTCGACCGCGTCAACGTGGTGAAGCGTGCTGAGGTCCTGCCAATCGAGGCACCGGTTGAGTACGTCGATGATGAAGAGCTGGAAACCGGCAACGAAGAGGTGCTGGAGGAAGGCAAGGACGGGGAGAAGGAAATTCTCCACGAGACCGTTCTGGTCAATGGCAAGGTTGAATCCGAGGGCATTGCAGGAGAGCGCGAGGTTCGTGCGCCGAAGGCGGCGAAGGTGCGACGCGGTACCAAGGAGTCGGCGAATGCTCCTGCTGTTGCAGCTGGTTCAGTATGGGACACGTTGGCGCAGTGTGAGTCTGGCGGCAACTGGTCCATTAACACGGGTAATGGCTACCACGGCGGCTTGCAGTTCTCTGCGTCGACGTGGGCAGCGTACGGCGGCACCCAGTACGCGCCGACCGCTGACCAGGCGACCCGTGAGCAGCAGATCGCAATCGCCCAGAAAACGCAGGCATCCCAGGGGTGGGGTGCGTGGCCTGCATGTACCGCACGGATGGGGTTGCGCTAACCTCGTCAGGTATGAGCGAAACCCAACTGCTTGGCCCGGTAGAAATCCGTGAGCTTGCGGCTGCACTAGGTGTCACCCCAACGAAACGGCTGGGGCAGAACTTCGTGCACGACCCGAATACCGTGCGGCGTATCGTTGCCGCAGCGGAGCTTTCCCCAGACGACCGCGTGGTCGAGGTCGGTCCGGGTCTCGGGTCGCTGACGCTTGGCTTGCTCGATGAGGCAGCGCACGTGACAGCGCTTGAGATCGATGACAGGCTGGCACAGCAGCTGGGTAAAACGGTTGAGCTTCGAGCACCTTCGGCCGCGCACAAGCTGGATATCGTGCACATGGATGCACTGAAGACTTCGCAGCGTGATGTTTCCGGGGAGCCAACGGCGCTGGTCGCGAACCTGCCGTACAACGTTTCAGTGCCGGTGTTGTTACACCTGCTTGCGGAGTTCCCTTCCATTCGCCGCGTGCTGGTGATGGTGCAGAAAGAGGTCGCTGACCGCCTTGCCGCGAAGCCAGGCACGAAGATTTACGGCGTGCCTAGCGTAAAAGCGGCGTTTTATGGCGAGGTGTCGCAGGCAGGGACCATCGGCAAGCACGTCTTCTGGCCGGCTCCGAATATCGAGTCAGGGCTTGTTCGCATCGACGTCGATCCCGAGCGCGACCGCAGCGTGCGCGACAAGGTTTTCCCGCTTATCGACGCCGCCTTCGCCCAACGCCGCAAGACCCTGCGTTCAACGCTCGCATCGGTGTACGGTTCCCCCGCGGAGGCCGAGTCTGCGCTGCGCGCGGCCGGTATCGATCCTGGACTGCGTGGTGAGAAGCTCGGGGTGGAGGACTTTGTCAGGCTGGGGGAGGCTCGATGAGCAGCAACACGCGGGAGTTTGTTGCATCAGCGCCCGGCAAAGTGAACCTACACCTCGGCGTCGGCAACGCGCGTGCCGACGGCTACCACGAGTTGGTAACGGTTTTCCAAGCCGTTGAGCGCCGCGAGCGAGTTCGCATCGTCGTCGAGGATGAGTCGGCATGCGTCGAATCTGGCTCTGTGGTCGTTGGGATGCAGACGCACTTCCACGTGGACGTACCAGACGAGGATATCGATACGCCTCGAAACCTGACGTGGCGTGCGGTCGATGCCGTCGTCGACGCCGTCCGAGCCCGCAGTGGCGTGCAAGGATTGTCGTTGCCGAAGGCGAAGCTGGTCGTCGACAAGCATGTGTTTGTGGCAGGCGGGATGGCGGGCGGCTCCGCAGATGCCGCGGCTGGGCTCGTCGCAGCGAACGCCTACCTGGAGCGGTACTGCGGTGAGCGGCTCAGCGAAGAAGATCTCTACGACCTTGCAGTCGGGCTGGGAGCGGACGTGCCGTTTGCACTCCACGGACACACAGCGCTCGGCACCGGGCGTGGCGACGCCCTCGTTGAGGTCCTCGGACGCGGCACGTACTGGTGGGTGTTTTGCAACCCGAAGATTGGGATCTCGACGGGCAAGGCCTTCGAAACACTCGATGATCTGCGCCACGACAACCCGGCGCTCGTACCGCATCTGGACACGGCCGCGCTGTCGCAGGCACTCGTGACGGGCGACCCGCGCGAGCTAGCGAAGCACCTGCACAACGACCTGGAGGCCGCAGCGGTGGCGATGCGCCCACGCATCGCAGCCCTGATCACACGCATCGAATCCGAAACTGAACTTGTAGCCCGCGCGATTGTTTCTGGGTCCGGGCCGACGATCGCCGCACTGTGCTTCGACGAAGAAGCTGCACGGAAGCTCGAAGCACGACTGCGTGACAGCGTCGAGCGCGTCGAGGTGTTCTGTACTTCCGGCCCGTCTGCGGGGGCGCAACTCGAGGCGTAGGCTACGATGGGTTTGCTATGGCGAACCTGATCAACCTCGAAAACGTATCCAAAACCTGGGGCTTAAAAACACTGCTCGACGGTGTCTCCCTCGGAATCCAGACCGGCGATCGCATCGGCATCGTGGGCGTCAACGGCGGCGGGAAAACAACGTTGCTTGAGGTGCTCACCGGCATCGAAGCCCCGGACAGCGGGCGCGTGTCGCACAACTCTGACCTACGCATGGCGGTGGTGACACAACGCTTCGAAATTCACGACGACGCCACCGTCAGCGACGTCGTCGTCAAACCCTTGGGTCTCGAGACGTACGAGTGGGCGTCGAATAGCAAGGTGCGAGAGGTTCTCCAAGGAACAGGCGTAGCTGCCCTCGGGCTGGACACCCCGGTCGGGGAGCTTTCTGGTGGTGAGCGGCGCCGCGTGAGCCTCGCCGCGGCCCTTGTGCAGGACTTAGATCTCGTCGTGCTTGACGAGCCGACGAACCACCTTGACGTCGAGGGCGTGCAGTGGCTGGCATCCCACCTCATGCAGCGCAAACTCGCAGTCGTGGTGGTTACGCACGACCGCTGGTTCCTCGATACCGTCGCTACGCTGACCTGGGAGGTCCACGACGGCACCGTCGACGTCTACGAGGGTGGCTATAACGACTGGACGTTTGCCCGCGCCGAGCGTGCCCGCCAGGCGGACGCCATCGAGCAACGTCGTCAGAACTTAGCGCGCAAAGAGCTCGCGTGGCTGCGCCGAGGCGCCCCCGCACGCACGTCAAAACCGCGCTACCGTATCGAAGCAGCCGAAGCTCTCATCGCAAATGTCCCGCCACCACGCGACAAGGTCGAGCTGATGGCGTTTTCCAAGCAACGCCAGGGCAACGTCGTCATCGAGTTTGAGGACGCCCGCATCGACGCTCCTGACGGGCGCACGCTCGTCGACCACCTCACGTGGCGGCTCGCGCCGGGCGAGCGCATCGGTCTTGTTGGTGTCAACGGTTCCGGAAAGACGACGTTGCTGCGGACGCTCGCCGGTGACTACCCGCTTGCCGCCGGCAAGCGCATCGAAGGCCTGACCACACGGATTGGGTGGCTGCGACAGGAACTCGACGACCTCGACCCAACGAGGACGGTGCTCGACTCTGTGGAGGACGTCGCGCACTACATCACGTTAGGCAAGAAAGAGGTTTCGGCCTCACAGCTCGCGGAGCGTCTCGGGTTTAGCCCGAAGCGCCAGCGCACACCTGTTGGGGACCTCTCCGGCGGTGAGCGTCGTCGGCTCCAACTGACGCGTGTGCTGATGAGCGAGCCGAACGTTTTGCTCCTCGACGAGCCCACCAACGACCTCGACATCGATACATTGCAAGAGTTGGAAGACCTGCTTGATGGTTGGCCAGGGACACTCGTCGTGATTTCACACGACCGCTACCTCATCGAGCGTATTGCAGACACCACCTATGCGCTGTTCGGCGACGGAACACTCAGCAACCTGCCGGGCGGGATTTCGCAATACCTCGAGCAGCGAGCTGCCATGGACACCCAAACGGGTCCACTCGATTTGGGGGAGAAGACCGAGAACGCCGAAAAAGCTGCTCCCGTGGAGGAGCCACGGCTTTCATCGCAGGAAGAACGTGAGATCCGGAAGCGGATGAAAGCGCTTGAGCGCAAGATCGCGACGGCAGAAACTCGTGCCAAGGAGTTGGAAGCGCAGATTGCCGACATGTCGGGTGAAGACGCGCCGGATTTCGAAGCGATCGGCGCGAAGACGCAGGAATTGCAGCGCACCAACGATGGCCGCGATGAGCTAGAGATGGAGTGGCTTGAGCTTGGGGAGCAGCTCGAGCACTAAATTGGGTACCCGTTATTGATCTTCTCGATCAGGTCGTTCACAATACGACCCTGCTCGAGAAGTGCTTCCTGCAGGTAGTCGGACGCCTCGTGGCGCTTTTCTTCGCGCAGCAGCTCCACAATGTGCTCGTTGACGGAGATGAACTGGCGGTTAAACGACGGCTGCTGCTGAATAATCGGAAGCGTTGCCAAGCGCATGAACGCGTCAAGCTGGTCCATGGTGTCGCCGAGGGTCTTCGAACCCATTGCGGAAAGTACCACGTGGTGGAATGCCTGGTTCACAGCAGTCAGCAGGTCGTCGTCGTCCTGTGCGATTGCCTCGCGGGCTTCAGTGTTGAGTTCTTCGAGACGGTCTACGTCCAGCTCCTCGCCCCAAAGGAGAGCCGCAGGCTCGATTGCGGCGCGTGCACGATACGTATCGGTAACAAAGTCTGGGGAAGGGGTAGCGAGGAACACGCCACGGTTCGGAATGCGCTCACAAAGACCTTCTGACGTAAGCATTGCAAATGCTTCGCGGAGGGTATTTCTGGATACCTCGAAACGCTCAGCGAGGGCAACCTCGTTGAGCTTCTGGCCTGGGGAGAACTCACCACGCGAAATCGCGCGGCGGACCTCAGAGGCAACGTTTTGAGCAAGCATGGCATCCGTAAGTGTAGAACTATTTATTTAAGCTAGTCAGCAATGGTAAATAGAACCATCGGCCGACAACTGTTACGAGTATAACGCATCTATTGTTGAACAATTAACTGAGCAGCTTCGTAGCCAAAAGCGTCGGCTGACAACAATGCGAGATATGCGTAGGGTGGTGGCATGATTTTGATCAACGTTCGTTACAAGCCACTGCCAGAATACGTCGAGACATTTCGTCAAGAGGTAGAGGAATTCACCAACGCAACCCGCGCAGAGCCGGGCTGCATCTTCTTTGACTGGTACCGCAGTGAAGAGGATAAGAATGAATACCTGCTCATCGAGGCATTCCACGACGATGCCGCGGAAGCGCACGTGAACTCCGATCATTTCCGCGCCGCCCAGGAGCTGTTCCCGAAGATTCTGAAGGAAACCCCGACCATCATCAATACCCTGATCGAGGGTAAGACCGAGTGGGATACCATGGCTGAATTCAAGGTGGACTAGCCGAATCGGCTTAATTTCTCCCCGCTTTATGGGTACGGTTAGTACCTATGAGTGAAGAGAAGAATTCCACCAAGCCCCCGAAACTTTCCAAGAAGGCGTACGAGAAAGAACTCGTACGCCTTCAAGCTGAGTTGGTGGCAATGCAGCAGTGGGTCGTCAAGACCGGAGCGCGTGTTGTCATCGTGATGGAGGGGCGCGACGCGGCAGGCAAAGGCTCCGCAATTAAGCGCATCACCCAGTACCTGAACCCGCGCACCTGCCGTATTGAGGCGCTGCCGAAGCCAACTGAGCGCGAGCAGACGCAGTGGTACTTCCAGCGCTACGTCGAAAAGCTCCCCGCCGCAGGCGAGATCGTCATCTTCGACAGGTCCTGGTACAACCGCGCCGGCGTTGAGCGCGTGATGGGGTTCTGCACCACGGAGGAATACCGTCGGTTCCTACACCAGACACCGATCTTTGAACGCCTCCTCGTTGAGGACGGCATCATGCTGCGTAAGTACTGGTTCTCTGTATCGGATGAAGAGCAGTACAAGCGATTCCAATCCCGCCGGGAAGACCCGCTGCGCCAGTGGAAGCTCTCGCCAATGGACCTCGAGTCCATTACAAAGTGGGAGGACTACTCCCGAGCCAAGGATGAGATGTTTATCCACACGGATATTCCTGCGGCGCCGTGGTACACGGTTGAGTCGGAGGATAAGAAGCGCTCGCGCATCAATGTGATTTCTCACCTCTTGTCGACGATCCCCTACGAGCACATTGACCCTGATCTGCCAGAGATCCCTGAACGCCCAGAGATTATTGACTACGAGCGACCTCCGCGCGACGAGTTCCGTTACGTGCCCGATGCTGCTGCAAAGCTGGAACTCTCCAAGGTGAGCAGCAAGAAAAAGAAGAAGGGCAAGAAGAACTCCTAGTTTGGTGTGTTGCCCAAATGGAGAAACCCAGCCATACCATGAGGTGGCTGGGTTTCTTGTTTTGCGGTCTGTATATCTCTGTATATCAAGGAATCGTTGGTAGCTGGATCCCGAGAATCGTCCCTGCGCCCTGGGCGAGTGCGGCGACGGTCATTACGACGCCAGCGATCGCCATGAGTGAAGTGATCACCGTGGTGATGTGTCCGCCGAAGTTATCGACGGCGCTCATACGAGCTTCCCGAGCATCGCCTGGAAACCTGGCTGGCTCGCTGCAAATGCAAGGCCACCGAGGGCCGCGATTGCGGCAAGCACGATTCCGACGATCGCGCCGGTTCCAAGGCTTGATCCTTCCGGCGTGGGAGTGGGCGTCGTCTGTGCGGGAGCATCCTTGAATTTCAGTGCAAGGGCTACCTTGGAATCCGCGAAAGGCTCACCGGCCTTGTACTGCTTATCGAAGATCGCGGAGCCGTCCTCTGTCAGTTTGGTCGGGGTGAAGGTCGCAGCGAATTGGTTGTTCTTGTTAGCCTTCAGCGGCTGTTGGACGTCGAACTCGACGATGCGCTTATCGTCGCCGGTCAACGTGGTGGTTTCTGCACCGGGCATAGCGCCCTTGCGGACATAGTCTGCCTGGAGGAACCCTTTAGCCCCTTCGATGACGACCTTGAAATCAGACAGCTGGATATCCATCGCACCGTGGTGTGCGTTGATACTGATAGCGCCGTCGAGGTCTATGACCCCTTCGCCAGTTGCCGTGAGCTTGGACTCCTTTGCATTTACTGGCAAGGCGAAGTCAACCAGCTTGCTCGCGTCAAGTACCTTTTCTGCCCCATCGGACGCCGTGATGGTTGCTGCGGCAAACGGCTTCTGGATGTAGCTCAGGAATGATCCCTTGATGTTCCAGTTTGCGTGCCCGGACTCGAGCGTTGGGGCTTCCGCGAATGCGCTCGGCGCGACGAGGGCAGTAGAAGCAAGGAAGGCAGCGGTGAGGGTTGCCAGAGTGGTGGAGCGAGACATGTACGTCCTTTCATGAGTAATCGCAACCACACCGAATGGTGAGGTTAGGCTAACCTTAAATATTGGTTGGGGTTTGGTCAACGGCCGGGGGTAATGGGGCTAGGTCGCACCTGTCATAGGGGAGCAGTTTGCCTCATGAGGCGCGATGAAAACACGATTTCCGTCGTGCAGGACCGTAATAGGCCAGTCGTAGATCTCGCTCAGAATGTGGTCCTGGTACACCTCGGCCACCGGCCCCGCTGCCGCAACAGCCCCCTGCTTCAAGCACACCACGTGGTCGCAGTACCGCGCAGCAAGCTGAAGATCGTGGAGCACGACGATCACGGTCGCGCCATCACGTGCCAAGGTGCGGGCGACGCCCATCGTCTGCTCTTGGAAGCGCACGTCCATCGCGGCAGTTGGTTCGTCGAGAAACACCACAGGTGTTCGCTGTGCCAAGACTCTGGCAAAGGCCACACGGGCGCGCTCACCACCGGAAAGCGTGAACATCTCTCGTTCCTGGAGGTGCGTGATGCCCGTCGCGGCGAGCGCTTGGTTGACGATGGTGGCGTCGTCAGGCTGAGTGCCCCACGGATGGCGCCCCATCTCGACGACGTCGCGCACCAAGAACGAAAAGGCGACACTGACATCCTGAAGCATGA
This sequence comes from Corynebacterium sp. UMB10321, assembly GCF_030228725.1. Taxonomy (NCBI): domain Bacteria; kingdom Bacillati; phylum Actinomycetota; class Actinomycetes; order Mycobacteriales; family Corynebacteriaceae; genus Corynebacterium; species Corynebacterium sp. UMB10321. The sequence goes on from NZ_JASOZC010000006.1 coordinate 79,587, forward strand.
CGGCACGCGTCCGAGCGAGTTGATGAGCGGTGCACCCAGATACATCCTGACCTACAAGCTGGACGCTTCCGCTCGAGAGGGATGTATCGCCGGAGAGCGCAGCGAGCAATGTAGACTTGCCAGCTCCGTTGGGGCCGATGAGGCCGGTGACCTCTCCACTCTGCGCGGACATGCTGACATCGTGGAGTATTTCGCGCCCCTGTCTATGGACTGTGACATGTGAAGCGGTAACTGTCATTGTGCATGGCCCTTTCGCATCATCTGCCGCAGCAGGAAGAAGAAGGTCGGCCCGCCAATCAGCGCTGTGAAAATACCGATTGGCAGGTCAGCGAATGGAATGATTGTGCGGGAGAGGATATCGCCAGCACCGATCAAAAGCGCGCCACCGAGTGCAGAAGCCGGGACAAGCACCGTATTGGACGGGCCGACCGCAGTGCGCACGATATGTGGGACGACGAGTCCTACGAACCCGATCAACCCAGCGAAGGAGACTGCTGCGGCTGTAAGCAATGTCGATAGTGCGATCGCCAACATGCGCAGGCGTGCGACGTTGATGCCTACATGGAATGCAGCTTGGTCGCCCAAAGCGAGGATGTCGAGCTTGCGCACAAAACACATGGCACATGCCAATGCGAAGGTGACAACGGCAGCTACCACCCCAGTTTGCGCCCAACTCGCCCCAGCGAGACTGCCCATCTGCCAGAAAACGATCTGTTCCCGCGCCGTGGTGGGGGCGATGAATGTGAGTGCTGAAATGCATGCGCCGCAGATAGCGTTCGCTGCGATGCCTACTAGAACCAGGTTCAGGACGCGGACTCTGCCACCTGAACGCGCTAGCTGGTACACCACCACGGTGACGAATATGCCCGTTGCGAACGCGAAGATCGGCACGGTCATCGTTCCGAATATGGTGATGCCGAATACGGTGGCGATTGCTGCGCCTACACCTGCCCCGGTACTGACGCCAACGACGCTTGGTTCTGCTAGGGGGTTGGCAAATACGGACTGCATGAGCGCCCCGCCTGTTCCCAGTGCCGCGCCGACGCAGAGTCCTAGAACGAGCCTCGGGATGCGGATTTGCCACAATACTGATGCTTCGAGTGTGGACGCTGACATTGGCCCTGCGGTAAGGATCGGCCAGAGCTCGCCGGGGGAGAACTCAAACTGGCCTACAACGAGAGAGGCAATGGCCGTGAGCACTAGCAGGGAAGCGGTGGCTGCGAAAAGCACAATTCTTCCAATGCGTCGTGCATGGATTGCTCCGTGGTGCTCGCTCATAGCTGCTCTCCGTAGAGAGCGTGCGCCGCGCGCAGCAGCAGTTCGCCAGTTTGAGGTCCGAACGCAAGTGAGTCACCGTCGGGAAGCGCCAGGACTCGCCGGTGCTGCCCCGCGGTGGTTTGTGCGACGCCGGGACGTTGGAGGAGGCCTTCAATATCGCCTGTGGACTGGAGCCCACCGTTCATCATGACGAACACTTCGGGGTTTACCTCGGCGAGCGCCTCAGGGCTTGCAGGCGAAGGCTGACCGATGCCGTGCTCGGAATTGACGTCCCTGCCACCTAGAGCAGTGATGAGTTCTTCAGTTCCTTCTTCACGCCCGAGTAGATAGAAGACGCCACCGGTGCCGCGAGCATACAAAAACGACATTCGCAGTGGTTCTTCAGGTGCCACCGCAGCGATTGCGTCGAGCGCTTGCTGGACTTCTTTCTCGCTGCGTTCGGCGAGGAGGCGGCCTGCCTCAGGCTCACCGACGAGGGTTGCCACATTAGTGATGTCCTCCGCGATCGAGGCCAGCGAACGCGTCGGCTCCAGCATCACAGTGGTGATACCGGCTGCCCGTAGCTGGTCGATCGCCTCAACTGGTCCTACTGAGCGGTCGACAAGCACCAAGGTGGGACGAAGATTCAGAATGGCCTCGACGTTGAGCGAATGCCCGTTTTCCGTGACTACGGGCAGATGCGCAAGCGACGGCTCCGAGGAACTTACGGTCCGCCCGACGATGTTGTCTGCCATGCCGACACCACGAAGCGTCTTGGTGAATGTGCCGTATAGGTCCAGTGCAAGGATGCGGGAGGTATCAGTAATGGTGACGTCGTAACCGTCCGCATCGGTCACTTCGACGGGCAGAGCTTGTTCCCGTGGCGTATCGATTGGCTCGACCTCGGAGATCTCAGAGACCATCGAAACCCCTTGCGCCTGGTGTGGGTCCCCGTTTGTCTGCAGCGACTCCGCGAGCTCGTTGGTGGTGTGTTGTGTTGGGTTGTCCCACTCCGCACACCCGCCGAGGCTCAGCGTTATCGCAGTCGCGGTAACCAAGGAAAGAGTGGTTTGCAGCATTTTCATAGTGTCATATCTCCCTATCCGATGACCGCGAATCTGATGAGCGCACCGCCTGCGCCAAGCAGCGAGGCAATGAGCACCAAGAGCGTCGCGACGGTCGCGTCATCCCAACCATCCGCCCCTGTACGCGAATTGGGCGCGGTGTTTTTAATCTGGAACTTTCCGCCTTCTGGCTGATCAGAGGACGAAACAGTTGCGTCCCCCAAATGCTCGTCGAGAACGCTTCCGCGGGAAGGCGTAGACGAGGATGTTGTAGACTTCCGAAGTTTCGCTCGAGCGTCGGCCCCCGCCGCATTGTTGGATGGAGAGGACGCCCCTCCGATGGAGCCCTGGCCTTCGGCGCAGTTAGCCGATCCGCCGAGTTGAGCGGTGAAGTGAATTGTGTCGAGCGGATCGCCAGGAGGGTAGAACTGCCCAAACGCTTCCGAACCTGTGCTCGTAAGCGTTGCTTCTGCTGTACCGGTTACCGCAGAGTCGCTCACATCGAGGTTCGTGAAAGTGAGGTCTGCGATGGCGATGCGCCCGTAGTCGCGGGGGTCGCCTTCCATGGTGTTCGACGTCGCGTTGAGGATCAGCTGGCCGGTATTGCCGGAGAACTGGATTTCCATGTTGGAAAAACGAGTGTCCAATACGCCCCCGTGCCCGGTAAAACGGATCGAACCGGGGTAGAGGATGGACCCCGACCGCGTCGCAGAATCAACTGCTCCCGAATTGCCGTTGAAAGTAAAGGCATTACCGCTGTCTCTAACGCCTTGGAGCTCCCACTTTCCTTTCGCGATATTGCCACGGATGTATGTACGGAACGACTGCCGGATTCCCCACTGTGCCTCAGCAGAGGTGACTCCGTGTGAGGTGCCAGCATCACAGACGGTATTTGAAGATGCATTACCGCCTGACGGTGCTGTGGCTGAGGCATCGCGATTGCTGTGGGCCGATGCGTTGCTCGATGGGGAAGTCGGCGCTGATGCTTGGTTGCGCGCCGGGGCCGTGTTGGCAGCCGAAGCAGTCGTCCCCGGCGCCGTCGAAGAGCGGTTGGGACGGGCTGACTGTTGCGACGATGTAGCGCGCTCGTGTAACGACGTTGCGCTTCGCAAGACCTTGTCGGCGTTGGTAAACAGCCCATTGACCTCGATGAGCGTGTCGTTTACCTGTCCGAGCCAGAAAGCCGGTCCGCTTGTCGCCTTTGAACGTGTGGCGCCACTGTGCCCCTGAGCAGCTGCGTTGCTATTGTCTCCTGATGGGGACCCGAGTGTGAAGTCCGGGACTGGTCCGGCACCCGAAGCCTCCGTGAGTGAGAGATCGATACTGATCGGGTCGAGGGGCTCGCCTGCTTCGTAGAATCCGGCGAAGATAGTTTCCCCAGAAGCGGTAAGTGAGGTGTGGCCGCTTATTGTCACTTGGCTTGCGGTGAAGTCCGGTGCGGCGTCAAGGGTGATGGTGGCCAGTACTTCTTTTTGTCCTTCTTCGACAGGGCCCACAGCTCCTGCGCCGACATACTTCCGTGTGCTGTAGTCCACCCGGAGTTCTGCGTTAGTGCCGTTGACCACCAAGATCGGGTTGCTGAGCGTCAGCTCGAGAGAGCCATCGTGGCCACTGAAGTGGACTGAGCCGGTGAAGTTGAATTGTCCGGAGGATGGGCCAGTAATCGCGGAGGATTCGGCTGGGAATTCGAATGCCGCCCCTGAGCGAGTCGCCCCTTCATCTGTGGAGATGGACCCCTTGGCGACGCCGGTTTCGATGTACTTACGGAACGATTCCCGCACACCCCAATCCATTGTTCCCGTGGATACAGTGCGGTGTGACGCGGTTTGTTCTTGTGCCGTAGCAGGGGGAGGGGTGATAGGGAGTGGGCTGAAGACGGTAGATGTGAAGCCAAGCATGCTGGCTGAAGCGGTCAAGGCGAATATGTAACGGATAGGCATAGTTCTTGCAGAAAACTCTTTAACGTTGGGATAAATGAGGGTAAGCTTACCTAATTAAAGTTAGGTGAGCATAGCCTTATGAAAGGGTGTTGTTGTGATAGTGGACCAGGAGCCTGTAACCGAGCTCATTCCAGTCGTCTCAGAGGTGTCTCAAGGGCGGTTCGCGCCGTGGGAGCGTGCACTGTCGGCTGTAATTGCTGGCGTAGTGGTCTTTGGTGTGAGCGCCGGAAATCTGTGGGTAAGCTCCTTGGCCTGCTTGGGGTTGGTTGCACTAGTTTTTGCGCTGGCTGCGCTGCCGTCGCGACATCGTTACCAGGCATCACCGCGCGGAGGTCGTCGCTCCGGGTTTCTCGTTGGTGTGGTGTGGGCTGGGGTGGTTGCAGTCTCGCTGGTGGTGTTGTTCGCCGTGCCTGAGCGCTACACCCTTACCGGGGGCGTGCTTGCCGCCTTTGTGGCGGCAAGTGCCGTGTGGGGTGTGTTTGCGTACCTTGATAGCAGTGATGTCAAGCGCCGGGGCTAGTCGAGTCGTGATGTGAGCTCCTGGAACACGGCTTCATTCAGCGTGAAGGCGTGCTTTGCTGTCTCGATGAGTTGGGCGCGTTCGTTGTCGCTCAGTTGCATGGCGTCCAAGGATGCTTTGTATTGCGCACGATATGGCGGGATTTTCCCAATCGCGGAAAAGTCGTAGAAGTTGAGGGCGTTATCGCTGAGGTTGTATTCGCTGCGAAATACCCGGGCAAGCGCCTGACCACCAGCGATGTCGCCGAGGTAGCGAACGTAGTGGTGTGCTATCACCTCGGGGCCGTTGTTGGGGGTGAGTGCGTTGAGTTCGGCAACGTAGCGTGACGTTGCCTCGAGTGGGTGATGGTGATTTTGCCAATCCGCGCCGAGTAGCGCTGTGAGGTCGGCGGAGATTGCGTCTACCCGCTCAAGTCTCGGGTCGGCGATCTGGGCTACGGCATGGTGAGTGGCTGTGCGGCGCACCGCGGCTTCGAGTGCGGAATAGATGTGGAAGTACTGCACGGTGAGCTCGGCGACGGCTGTTGCGCTGAGCTGACCTCCGCTGAGGTTAGACATGAAGCGGGAGGTCTCGGCACTTGCGTGTGCGGCTGTGGTCTGCTCCTTCAGGGCGACGGACAGTGGCATCTGTGTAGGGGCGATGAGGGTCATCGGTGACTCCGATCGTGCGTAGGTGGGGAGCGAGCGCTCCAAGCTGACGCACCAATAGTAAGGCAAGGCTTGCCTAAAGAAAATCGCCCAAAAGTTTAGGATTTATGCCTTGTATTTATTGCTCGTTTTATAACCGCGTGGCGTGGAAACAGTTTTGTCTCCGGGGATCCAGAATCGCCAGGGGGCATCAGCATTCTTCGAGATGCCAATACGGGGGCCACAAACCCACTCCGGGGGAGCGGTAGGTGCGGTCAAAGAGACGGATTTATGGTTGTCGGTGAGTTCAAACCCCAACGCTTCGCCCAGGTTTCCGGGACCACGCGCCAGGTTGTCTTCTTCGATGGGAAGGCGGTCGGGTTTTTGGCGGCGTCGATAGGCGATATCGTGGCCTTCGATGACCCTGCCTCCGCGCAGTAGGCATCCCTGGCCGATGCCCTCCGGTGCGCACACAATGTTGACGTTGTGGTGAATGCCGTACGAAAGATACACGTAGAAACGTCCGGGAGGGCCAAACATCGCAGCGTTTCGTGCCGTTTTGCCGCGATAGGTGTGCGCGGCGGCGTCTTCCTCGCCGAGGTATGCCTCGACCTCGGTCAATACGATGCTGACCCCGCCATGAGTGAGTGTGCACCCGAGTAGTTTGGGCGCGACGATGTTTGCGGGGCGGGAAAAGTCAATCATGGCCCCACCCTAACGAGAGTTCCCCAATGGTGGTTGAACGAAAGGGGGAAACACCACATGAAGTGTGGCTGGAGTTTGTTTTGTTATTTTTTTGCGTACGGTGAACACAGGAACGCTTTTCTACACGCCACTTAGTCTAAGGAGCATCATGGCAGGCAAGCGCAACTGGGCAGCAACAGCGTCGATCGCGGCAGCGTTGGGGGTAGGAACTGTTGCAGCTGTGGATCTGACTCAGAAGAAACACTCCATTCGAAGAATTTACCCAGTCTTGGGGCGTGCGCGGTGGGCACTCGAGAAGATTCGACCGGAGCTTCAGCAGTACTTTATTGAGCGTGACTGGGACGGCCGCCCATTCGACCGCCGCACTCGTAGTCTCATCTACTCGCGCGCGAAAGGGCAGACTTCGACCACTGCGTTCGGTACGCAAGAAAACGTCTACGAGCAGGGACACCGCTCCCTGGTGCATTCGATGCGCCCCGTAGATATGCCTGCCGAGCCGCCGCGCGTGCTGATTGGAGGTCCACAGTGCTCCCAGCCGTACAGTGCAGCATTGCTGAACATCTCCGCTATGAGCTTCGGCTCGTTGTCTGGGCGCGCCGTCGAAGCGATGAACAAGGGAGCCAAGATGGGCGGGTTCTACCAGGACACCGGTGAAGGCGGTCTGTCCCCGCACCACGAAAAGTACGGCGGTGACCTGGTGTGGGAAATCGGCACCGGGTACTTCGGCGCACGCACCCCGATGGGGGGATTTGATGCAGATACCTTCGCAGAGAAGGCAAAGCGGCCGCAGGTGAAGATGACGCTGCTCAAGCTCTCACAGGGAGCGAAGCCTGGTTTGGGCGGTGAGCTGCCAGCCGCGAAGGCGACGAAGGAAGTTGCTGAAATTCGCGGGATCGAGGAGGGGAAGGCGTTCACGTCCCCAGGTGCGCACTCTGAATTTGATACCCCAATCGGCCTCCTGCACTTCATCGACCAGATGCGTACCCTCTCCGGGGGGAAGCCGGTTGGATTCAAACTGTGCATAGGCTCTCGTCGGGAATTCCTCTCGGTGTGCAAGGCCATGCTCGAGACTGGCATTCTGCCTGACTTCATCGTGGTCGACGGTTCCGAGGGCGGTACTGGCTCGGCGCCGAAGGAGTTTGAGGACCACGTGGGCCTGCCACTCACAGAGGGCCTGACGTTCGTGAATAATGCGCTGGTGGGCTGCGGCCTTCGCGACAAGATCAAGATCGGCGCTGCCGGCAAGATCGCCGCCGGCAACGACTTGGTGCGTCGCATGGTGCAGGGCGCGGACTTCCTGCTGAGCGCCCGCGCGATGATGATGGCCGTCGGCTGTGTGCAGGCAATGGAGTGCCACCTCGGTACGTGCCCGGCTGGTGTCGCGACGCAAGACCCGTGGCGTGAGCGTGGCCTGGATGTCGAGGACAAATCAATGCGCGTGATGCGGTACCAGAAGGCCACCGTTTCGTCAGCGCTGCGCCTCATGGCCGCGATGGGAGTGCAAGATCCGAAGGACCTGCGCCCTGAGATGATTCGCTGCAACGACGACTACGGGAAACCCCAGACGTACCGCGAGCGCTACGAGTGGCTTCGTGACGGTCAGCTAGTCGACGGCGACGTCCCAGAGAACTGGCGCGAGGACTGGGAATCTGCGAACGCGGAGTCGTTTCTAGCGAAAGGGAAGTAGCGCTTCGCTTCGGCGCGGAAAATTTGCCACAATAGGGGCATGACCCTAGATGAATCACAACGTGCGAAGGAACTGGCCGAGCTTGAGGAGCGCCTCGAGCTCGGTCGTAAGCACCACGAAGAACTCATGGCGCAGATGAAGGCGAAGGTCCAGGAGTTCGAAGAGCGCCAAGCTGAGCTTGAGAGAGCTATTGCGGAGCGCAAGTCCGCAAAGTAAGCGCTATTGCTCACTGAGCCATGCAGCAAGTCGATGCACTGCTGCACGCTCAGCGTTGGTTCCGATGACCTCGTCCGCCACCGTCTTAAGGTCCGGGTGGGCGTTGCCCATCGCAACCGCTGTTCCAGCCGCCTGGAGCATCGTGTAATCGTTCAGGAAATCACCGATCGCGGCAGTTGCTTCCTGAGGCACGCCCAAGGCGTCCGCGATCGCCAGCAGCGCCTTGCCCTTGTCTGCCGCTGGGCTCATGATGTCGATCCAGTGCTGGCCACTTACTACGTGGTCCAGTCCAGGCGCGTGCGCCTGCACCCACGCCAGCGCGTCACGCTCTGCATCACCGTCCACGTAGAGCGCGACTTTCACGGGTTGTTCGAAGGGGACGTCGACAAGCGAATCCACGTTTGTGTTGGCGTGATAGTACTTTGCAATCTCCTGCTCGACTTCCTTAGATGCACCGCGCAGCGAGTAGGACTGCTCGGGAGTGCACAGCACCGCCGACGCTGAAAACGGCGCTGTTTCAAACGCGCGTAGAAACTCGCGCACCGGCTGCTCCGGCATGGCAGTCACGTCGATTATGCGGCCGTCATGGAAGACAACGGAACCGTTCTCCGCGATGAACGTGTGAGGCTGATGAGTGGTGAACATGTCACGAAGCGTCGCGAGCTGGCGTCCCGATGCCGGCGTGACCAGGACTTCGCGGTCGTCGGCAAGGCGAAGGAGCTCCCAGAAGGCGTCGGGAATGCGCCCGTGTTCGTCGAGCAGGGTGCCGTCCATGTCGAGGGCGATGATCTTCGGGCAAGGCATAGATTCGTTTCCTCCAATGCGTTGATGTACGTGCACAGGGTACCGAAGGTAGTTTCGCGCCAGCTTGTCGACGCCACGTTGGACAAATACCGCCATCCAGCACCGGGGGTGTGTTTTGGGGGTGGGGTGCGGGTTTACTTGGCGTTGCACTACAAAGCCCACCTAAGGCGACTGATGTAACCATATCTCGCGGTGCGGTTGGTTTAGCTGGAGTATTTGTAACAAAGATGGACCAATACACGCTACGATAATTCCTGTATTGGGGGTACGGCAGCTGTGTCATGTACCCCCAAGGCAAACGTTTCCCAATTGTTCAATTACCGCATGAAGAGGATGACTGTGTCTACGCCTACGAATACAACGCACCAACAGGACTGGAATCACAAGCTGACCCTGGCCCAGGAAATGCTTCCGCTCATCAGCCAGCTTCACCGTGAAAACAACGTTGTCACCTCGATTTTTGGCCGACTGCTGGTAGGTGTGACGGACATCGACATTATTAAGGCGCACCGGTACGCGCGTCGCATTGTGGAGAAGGAGCTTCCGCTCGAGGACACGTTGCCGGTGCTTCGTGAGCTTGTTCAGATGAACCTCGGCACGGCATCGATTGACCTTGGCCGTCTTGCCAGCGACTACAAGAAGTCCGGCGCGAGCGATCTGCGGGCATACTTGAACGAGGCGCTTGCCGACGTCGTAGATACGGACTCGGAGCTCGAGCCACGCGATGTTGTGCTGTATGGTTTCGGTCGCATCGGCCGCTTGTTGGCTCGCATTCTGATTGCTCGTGAGGCGATGTACGGGGGAGCGCGCCTGCGCGCCGTCGTCGTGCGGAAGAAGGGTGACGACGACATCGTCAAGCGTGCATCGTTGCTTCGCCGCGATTCGGTGCACGGCCCATTCGACGGCACTATCACTGTGGATCACGAGAAGGAAGTCATCTGGGCCAACGGGACGCCGATCCAGATGATCTACGCGAACGACCCGGCATCCATCGATTACACCGAGTACGGCATCAACGATGCGATCGTCGTTGATAACACCGGTGTCTGGCGCGATGAGGCTGGGCTGAGCCAGCACCTGAAGTCCAAGGGTGTCTCCCGCGTTCTGCTGACCGCTCCAGGTAAGGGTGATATTAAGAACATCGTCTACGGTATCAACCATGCTGACATTGCGGACGGCGACCAGATCCTGTCCGCGGCTTCGTGCACCACGAACGGTATTACGCCGGTGCTGAAGGTCATCAACGATCGCTACGGTGTGGTCCACGGCCACGTTGAGACAGTGCACTCCTACACGAACGACCAGAACCTGGCCGACAACTTCCACAAGGGGGACCGCCGCGGTCGCGCTGCTGGCCTCAACATGGTGCTGACGGAAACAGGTGCCGCAAAGGCTGTGTCGAAGGCGCTTCCCGAGTTCGAGGGCAAGCTGACCGGCAACGCGATCCGCGTTCCAACGCCTGACGTTTCTATGGCGGTGCTCAACCTTGAGCTCGAAACCGAGACGACAAAGGATGAGGTCAATAACTTCCTCCGTAAGGTCTCGACGGATTCTAACCTGCGCCAGCAGATTGACTACATCCAGTCGCCTGAGGTTGTCTCGACAGATCTGCTTGGTACCACGCACGCTGGTGTCGTTGACGGGTTGGCGACGATTTCGGCCGGCAAGCACCTCGTGCTCTACGTCTGGTACGACAATGAGTATGGCTACTCCCACCAGGTAGTGCGAGTTGTTGAGGAGATCGCGGGTGTTCGCCCGCGCATTTACCCCGCACGGACCGTTCCGGAGGATCTGAAGTAGTCATTTCTTTCCATGCCCCAGGCTGCACATGGCAGTTCCTGGGGCATGATGAGTTATTGGGGGGTGTACGTTTTGCGCTGGGAGTTCGCAAATTGACGTTCATACACTAAGTTAGAAGCGTACGTCTTTCGGTATGGGTGATTCGAAGAAGTGTAAGGCAGAGGCAATAGTGCGTCGAGGTAAGTGTAAAACCGGGCTCGCGGTCGCAACGGCGACTTCAATCATGCTTGTGTCCGCAGGTATTGCTCCAACATATGCCCATGCCGAGCAAGATTCTCCGGGAGTGATCGACGAAGCTGCCGTCGATACTTCAAACTCGCTGGGGTTTGAGGAACTTCCGGAAGGGAAAGCGAAGCGCTCGTACCTCTTCCTCGATACCGATGGTTCACCACTGCAGGACACCGAGGTACGGTTCGTGAGCCAGGACGGGAAGACTTCGCACGTTGCGCGCACCAACGAGAATGGTGCAGTTGCGTTCATCGTCGACCCAGGTTCGTACCGCTACCAAATCTATGGCGGAAAGGACCCGGAGAAACCGCGCTTTGTTTCGGGTTGGATCACCGTCAAAGAAGACACGTTCATCATCACCTCGCTGAAGCTGCCTGCTGAGCAAACCATTTTCTATACATGGCCGAAGATTGACTTGAAGCCAGGTGAGCACAAAGTGGTCATGCCAAACGAGGAGAATGAGACCAGTACCGAGTTTGAAAAGATCGGTGGGACTCCTGAATGGGTGACTGTCTACCGTGACGGCACGGTGGAGGTTACACCACTCGAAACGACGAAGGCCGGTGTGTACACCGTCAAGATTCGCGCTTCGAACGCATCTGACTTTGCCGTCAGGATTGAGTTGCAGGAATCAGCTAGTGGCGCTGATCGATACGCCTTCAAGTATCCAACCAGCTACGTTCGTCCCGGTTCTGTCGGTTCAAGCATCACACCGAGCTTGACGCTGCGTAAAGACGGCTACGACTTCATTAACCAGCCGGTGCCTCGTGGGACGATGTTTGAGACTTCATACCCAGAAGCTACGATCGATAAGAACACCGGCGAGGTCAAGTACATCGCTTCGAGGGGCACCAAGGTCGGGGAGACCGTCAAAATTCCGGTGACCGTGACGATGCCCGACGGCAGCCAGCTGAAGACGGACGCCGCTTTTGAGGTGATCCCTCCGCTGCTCAAGACAGTAACGGACATCTCCTATGATGACGCCCGCGTGGCGCCAGGTGGAAAGTTCGTTGCAGATCTCAACTCCCGCGAACCGCTGCCCGTTGGCACCGAGTTCCGTTGGGACGCTAGAAAGAACGCTGACCTCCGCGGATGGAACGTCGCCGTCGACAGTGCCACGGGGGTCGTCGAGGCTGTGGTTCCCGAAAGTGTCGAGGACAAGGAGTACAACTTACACATCCTGGCCAGCTATACGGATGGGTCAAGGGAGTACGTAACACTGCCTGTGCACATCGTGAACCAACTCAGCCCGGAGGAACTCGAGGCGCACAAGCTGCGCTATGCACAGCAAATCGTGACCCCTGGTAAGGCGTTCACCGCTGAACCAGAAGGCGATCCTGTCTACGGCAGCGTGTTCTCCATCGAAAACGACGGTGGCATTCCGATCACCATTGACCGCGCGACAGGCCGCGTCACTGCAAAGATTCCGGCAGATACCGAGGCAGACAGCACCTACACCTCGAAGCTGCGCGTTGACTTCCCCGGTGGGCACCAAATCATCGAGTTGAAGGCAACTGCTAACTCGTTAGCTAGGAAGAACACAGTCGACTACGCTGTGCAAGAGGGCTTTGCCAAGCCGAAAGATCAGTTCTCTGGCGTCCACTATGGGCTGCCAAAGAGCTACAAGAACCAGGACGCGAACGTCGATATCAACCCGGAAACGGGCGAGGTGCGAGCTACGGTGCCACGTAGTCAGAAGCCAAAAGAGATTAACGTTCCTGTTGTTGTGACGTGGGAAGATGGCTCACAGCAGCTGGTCGACCTACACGTTGTGCCTAAGCAAACAGCGACGCAAAAGGAGCTGAACTGGGAGCGCGTGTGGTGGATCGTGCCGTTCATGATCGCCGCTGAGGGCCTTGGTGTCTTACTCTTCTGGTTGTGGGACAGTAACAAGCATGTTCCGCCGTTTAACGCGGTGACGCATGCGTTGAAGAACGCCGGATTTAACGTTTCGGGATAAAGGACGAGAAAAGTGAAGATGAAACGAGCTCTTGCTATCGCGCTGTGCGCAGGCCTTGCCTTCGGTGGGGTGCAGCCCATCGCTGAGGCTGGCGTTCAAAAGAATCCCGGCGGCGTCTGGATCGAGAATGATTCGAAGACTGAAGGCTTTGCTACTTCGAACCTGGCGTACGGGTCGAAGCTGAACACGACGTTCCAGAATCCGCAGTCGGTCGGCGGTTTGCTCGAAAGCAGCCTGCAGACTGTCCTGACCGTCGACGGGCGACAGGTGGCGTTCCTCCCGACTGAGACGAAGTCTGACGTTGAAGAAAACGAGATCGGTTACAAGGTCATCCTGACGCACTACGATGCGAACACCGAAATCCAGATCACGCGCACGATTGAGATCGGCACAAATTCGATGGACGTGACGGTCGAGGCTACGAACAAGTCGAAGCGTGACCGCAAGATTGACATTGAGATGTTCTCTGCCGTGCCAAAGTATGCGCAGTATCAAGGTACCTACCGAGGCGGAAGGTTTAACTTCGGTCCTGCCGAAAAACCTGGCTACGATGTTTCGGTGAACTTCCGTGGTGCTGACGTCTCAAAGGCGGCGGGGCACGCGATCGAGTCTGGCGAAGCTAGCCGGGTGGGTGAAGTTGCCGAAGACGGCGCCGGCTACCAGTACGCGGCGTGGAACAAGGAACTACCAGTTCAGGGGACGGCGTCGGTTACCGCGAACATCTTCATCCAGACGCAGCCCACGGCGAAAGACACTGACCAGGATGGGCTGCCGGATGAGTGGGAGAAGGTGGGGTTTACCGCTGCTGACGGGACCCAGCTTCCACTCGACAGGTGGGGGGCGAAAGTAGGACAGAAAGATCTGTTCCTGCAGTTGAACTGGATGAAGTCTGAGTGGGAGACGCTGAACTGCAACGAGGTGAATAAGTTCGGCGCGAACATCCAAGACTTTGAGAAGTTTGCGAAGTGCGCTGAGGCGAACGCGAACGTGTACCGGCCCTCCCGTGAGTCCCTGATGGAGCTGGAGGATAAGTTCGCTGCGCACGGGATTCGTCTCCATATCGATGCTGGTGACCTCTACACCTCCATCCCTAACTACGAGAACAGGCACGGTGGCCCAACGGAGGACTTCACCCCGCTGTACTTCGCGGATGGTATGTCGAAGCGAGACAAGCTAGGGCAAAAGCGCCAGGAGCTGCTCGGTACTCGTGAGTCGGTGTTCCGCGTCGGCATTATCGGCGACCAGATGGAGAAAGGCGACTGGTCGACGGGTACCGGCCTGGTCAACGACTCTGCGTTTTACGTGTCTTACCACGAGAACGTGACCAACCAAGAGCAGCTGCGAAACACCATCCTGCACGAGTTCGGCCACAACCTAGGCCTGACCCACAATGGCGCACTGTCGACGAACCCGGTGGATACCGAGGCGTATTTGCCGACGTACAAGTCGGTCATGAACTACCTCTACCAGTGGTCGCACTTCGACTACTCCGACCAGGCCTATGAATCGGTCCCCAAGACCGACAAGAGGTACCCGAAAGACAAGTGTGAGCAAGACGGGGTGGTCTGCTACGAGGGCAAGTACTCCGTGCCAGCGGACTGGGACAACCTGAACCTCAAGGGCAAGTACATTGGTTCGGGCGAAGGCACCGTTGGCACCGACGACATTCCGGAGCCAAGCCACAATATTTCTGCTCGCGAGCTAGAAATCATTGCTGCAGATCAGAACCCGGGTAAGGCCGGTTTCCGAATGGCCGGCGGTGAAGATGCGGCGGTGGTGACGAACCGTTCAACCGACGTACTGACTGGTGAGATCCGCAACCTCGGTCTGGATGTGCACAAGTTCACGGTGTACGCCAAGTATCCGACGATCACGGGTGCGGAGCCAATCGAAGTCACTGTTCCTGGCCAGATTAACGCCAGCGGTGCGGAACCTTCTGCACGTGTTGAAATCCCGATCAAGAATGCAACCTCGCTGCGGGACTCGACGATGCCGCTTGAGATCCGCATCGTTAACGCCGAAGGCGACGAGGTATTCAAGGAGGAGTACCAGGTTTCCGTTCTTGACTACACGGCGGAAGAGATGGAGCGCATCCGCAAGGAGATCGAGAAGGATCCAACCGCTAGTGACCGCCTGAAGGAATCTGCGCGCCGGATTCTGGACCCGAAGGCTGGGCGTCAGGCGCCAGAAGAGCCGGACCGTATTCCTTTGGCGACGCCAACGCCACAGCAGCCGCAGACCGATCCAGGTGTGAACACGGCTGGTCAATCGAACAAGTCGTCCGCGTCCGACAACGTGGGGATGATCGTCGGCATTATCGCTGCAGTTGGCGGTGTGTTGGCGGCAGTCTACGCTGCGGCGTGGGCATCAGGTCTTCTGAAGTTCTAAGCCTCTCTCTACAAAGGCCCCGTGGGAATTCTCCCTCGGGGTCTTTCTCTATTTGTGCTGCATAGCGACTTCCAAGCGTGAGTTAGCCCACAGCAAGTTGTAAGTTCGACGTGGCGAACTTTAAGGTTAGTGAGGTACACTTTAGTTCGAAAGGAAGCACTTCATGTCACGCACATCCAGGATCCTCACTGCATGCGCGCTTGCCTTGGGCGTAGGGCTCGCAGGCTGCTCGTCTACCGAGGACAACCAGGCGACACAGGACGGCATCAACGCCGACGGTGCGCTGCAGGTCTACGCAACCACGGGTTACCTCGCGGATGCCATCGCCAACATTGCGCCTGAGGCGGAGGTCACCACGATGGTTGGCCCGGGCGGGGACCCGCACACCTACCAGCCCTCAACGAAGGACATCGACAAGATTCAGTCCTCCGATGTGGTGTTCTGGAACGGCCTGCACCTCGAAGCTCAGATGATCAAGCAGCTGGAGAGCCTCGGGGACCGCCAGCTGGCAGTAGGAGACAAGCTGCCGAACAATCTGCTGCTTGACTGGCCAGAAACCGATGCTGAGGGCAACCCTCTGCATGACCCGCACGTATGGAACAGTCCAGAGGCGTGGAGCCTGGTTGTCGGCGAGGTCGCAAACAAGCTTGCAGAGGTCGACCCTTCGAAGTCCGATGAGTACCACGAGAACGCCGCGAAATACCAGGCGGAAATCGCGGATGCGAACGAAAAGGCTGCAACCATGCTGGCGAACATCACTGGGCCACGCATCTTGATCACCGGCCACGATGCCTTCAACTACTTCGGCAAGACCTACGGGTTGGATGTGTACGCGACGGACTTTGTTTCCACAGAGGCGAAGCTGTCGGCGTCGGAACTTTCGGACCTTGCGGATCTCATCGCGGACAACAAGGTGCCGACGATCTTCCAGGACAATCAGGCGAACCCGCAGGCGATTAAGAGCCTGCAGGAGGCTGTGCACGCCCGCGGGTGGGATGTCGCCATTTCTGACGAGGAGCTCTTCGCCGACACCCTCGGCCCCACCGCGCCAACGGATACCTACATCGGGGCGTTCCTGCATAACGCTGAAGCAGTTGCTGCAGCGCTCGGGGGCAAGTAACCCATGACTACGCAGACGTTTGCGTGCGCGACGCATAATCTTTCCGTCGCCTACCACCTTGATCCGGTCCTGGAGCAGGTGGAGGTGCGGGTCCCAGAAGGCGTCATTATGGGGGTCGTCGGGCCGAATGGCGCCGGCAAGTCGACCCTGATCAAGGCAATGCTGGGTCTTGTTCCGACGTTGACCGGGGCGACCGAGTTTTTCGGCCAGCCTCTCAAGGCAGTGCGCCACCGTGTGGGCTACATGCCTCAACACGCGAGCGTTGACTGGGATTTTCCTACGACGGTGCTTGACGTGGTGACGATGGGCACGTATGGGAGCCTCGGTTGGTTCCGCAGGGCGGGGAAGCGCGAACGCGCCGCCGCGTACGGTGCGTTGGAGCGCGTAGGGATGCAGGATTTCGCCAGCCGCCAGATTGGTGCGCTCTCCGGTGGGCAGCGCCAGCGGGTGTTCCTCGCACGAGGGTTAGTGCAGGACCCGGACCTGTTCTTCCTCGACGAGCCGTTTCAGGGCATTGATGCGAAAAGTGAGGCGACAATTATCGACGTGCTCCGCGACATGCGCGAGGCAGGTACGACGATGGTGATGGTCCATCACGACCTCGCAACGGTACCAACGTACTGCGATGCGGTGACGCTGTTGGACAAGACAGTGATTGCATCGGGCCCGGTGTCTACGACATTTACGCCGGAGATGATCGCGAAGACGTACGGATTGAGTGCGGACTCTATGGGATTGTTGGGTGTGCTGTGATGGGGACGTCGATAAGCCTTGGTGCATTCTTTGCAAACCACACCTACTCCATGGTGTTTTGGGGGACCACCATCATCGGCGCTGTGGCGGGGATGCTCGGGACGTTTGCGTACCTGCGGAAGCAATCGCTGACCAGTGATGTGATTTCCCACTCCGCACTTCCGGGCACGCTGCTGGCGTTTTTGCTGTGCGTCGGGCTGGGAGTCGACGGCCGTAACATGGTTGCGCTGCTCGTGGGCGCTGTCATCACTGGTACAAGTGCGGTGATGGTGGCGAACACGATTACTGCCCGGACACGGACGTCGATTGATGCAGCGATGGCGATCAGCCTGTCGTTCTTCTTCGGCTTCGGTATGTTGTTGCTGGACGTGATCACAAACAATCCGTTCCCAGGCAAAGGTGGGATTCAGGACTACCTGTTCGGCAACGCGTCAGTGATTACCAGAGCGGACCTGCGAATCAGCATCATCGTCGGGGTGCTCGCGGTCTGCGTGATGTGCGTGTTGTTTAAGGAGTTCGAGCTGCGCTCCTTCGACCCCGTGCAGTCCACGATGCTTGGGTTCCACCCGAGGGTCATCGACACGGCGATGTTCATGACGATCGCGCTCGCGACGGTGATCGGGGTCAAATCGGTGGGGCTGGTGCTGATGGTGGCATTCGTTGTAACTCCGCCTGCTGCGGCGCGTCAGTGGGTGCAAACAGTGCCAGCGATGGTCGTGCTCGCGGGCGTGTTTGGGGCGGTCGGCAGCGGTGTCGGATCCTACTTATCGATCGCGCTTGGCAACGTGCCGACGGGCCCCGTCATCGTGCTTGTCCTGTTCGCGATTTTTCTGGTGTCGTTCCTCTTCGCCCCGAAGCGAAGCGTCATCGCCCGGGCCCGTTCGCAGCGGCGAGCGACGGCAGCGCTGCGTGCCCGGCTGGAAACAACAGTTTCGGCGGAGGTAGCGTCGTGAGTTTCATCGTCGGAACACTTTTGCTCGCGGTGGTCACGGCGTGCGCATGCGCAGTGCCGGGAGCATTCGTTGTGCTGCGGAAGCACTCCATGCTCATAGATGCTATCGGGCATGCGATCTTGCCGGGCATTGCCCTGGGGTACTTGTTTACGAACAACCTGAACTCACCGGTGGTGATCGTGTGCGCGGCGCTGGCCGGTGTGGCGGTGGTCCTCGGCGCACAGTGGCTCGGGGATTCGGGACTCGTGACTGGAGACGCCCCGCAGGGCCTCATCTTCCCGGCACTGTTCAGCGTGGGCGTCATCCTGATTACCTCCCACTTCTCGAACGTCCACCTGGATACACACGCGGTGCTCGTCGGCGACTTGAACCTGGCTGCGTGGAATCAGCTTACTGTTGGCGGGGCGCAGCTGGGACCGGTGTATCTCTACATCATGCTCGCGGTGCTAGCGCTCAACGTGGTCGCGATTGGTCTTGTGTATCCGCAACTGCTCGCGTCCACGTTTGATGGCCAGTTCGCACGCAGCATCGGCGTGCCAGTGAGCATGCTGTCCGTCGCGTTTATGTTCCTGGTGTCCTTGACCGTCACAGCAGCGTTCAACGCAGTCGGGGCGATCCTGGTCATTGCACTGGTGGTCATCCCCGCGGCAGCAGCCAAACAGTTGGCCACGACGGTACCGCGCATGATGACCCTGACGGTTCTGCTCGCTGCGGTTGGGGCAGTCGCAGGCTTCGGCGTCGCCTACCTTCTCGACGCCCCCACCTCCGCCACGATGACTGTCATCTACGGGCTCGAGTTCCTCAGCTGCGCCCTCTGGGCACGGCGGGCTCAGCGGTCACCCACACGGCGTCCGCTGCGCGTTTCCCGAGCGCAAGTGGAGGTTGCTGGCCGTCGATAAGCACTTCGACGGTGTCAGAGAACGGGGCTGCCTGCTGGGTACGCAAGTGCGTACCCACCGTGATACCGGAGGTGTCGAAGAACTGCAGCAGACTCGGGTCACCGTCGGAGACACGTTGGACCACGACGTCGTTGTCTGGGGCGATCGTGCTCAGCGGCTCAGCGTGGAATTGCGGCACGGTGCCGTCGGCGGCGGGGATGGGGTCGCCGTGTGGGTCGCGGGAAGGGTAGTTGAGGTGGGCGTCGAGGCGCTGCAGCATGAATTCCGAAACGGCGTGCTCGAGGACCTCGGCGTCGTCATGCACCTGGTCCCACGAGTATCCGAGCGTTTCCACGAGGAATGTTTCGATGAGGCGGTGACGGCGAATCATCGCGACGGCGTGCGCGCGGCCTTCCTCCGTCAGCGTAATGGGCGCGTAAGGCTTATGGTGTACGTACCCTTGCTGAGCAAGCTTCTTGACGGCGTCCGACACGCTCGAGAGCCGAAGCCCCATGTAATCCGCCAGCACCTTGGTGGTCACCTTCGTGTCTGACCATTCGGTGAGCGCCCAGAGTGACTTGAGATAGTCCTGCGTACTGGTGGAGAGCTGGGAAACGGAATCCATGGGGCTTACTGTACAGACTCGAGAATGAACGCGAGGTGCATGGTCTGCAGCTCGAGCTCGCCTTCGGTCGCCGGCAGCGAAGCGATTTCCTGACGCGCCTCAGCGGTCAGCGGGATGACCCATCCAGCATTGGGGTCGAGTACAGGAACAGCGGGCTTTTTGACGGGCACCCAAGTCACGGTGCGCGCGCCGGGGCAGATCATTTGGAGCGGGCCGTCGATACGCTGGAGCTCCGCGAGTGCCGCCGGTGTAGAGGTCACGACGACCAATCGTTCGTCCGAACCTGGAGAGAGCGCCGCAGTCGTGACCTTGAGCACCGGGAGCTCCACACGCTCATACTCCGTCGGGTACTCTGCGAGTGCAGGAGCAGCGCCCGCCCCGAACCATTTCTTGATCTGACCCAACACGCTCATGGTGCACACGATACCCTGTACTAGGGTAAACGCCATGGAACACAGCGAATCGCCTCCGGCGACAGACTACGTCGTGCCCTATGGTCCCGGCGAACTCGTGCACGTGCCGCAGCACAGCGACGGGCCTGACGTGTTCACAAAAGATAACCGGGTCACGCCACAGGGCTGGATATACGTGGCTAAGCGTGTCATTGCGGACTTCTCGGTTGACGCAATGCTTGACCGCGCAGCTGCGCTGACCTACTACGCCGTGTTGTCTATCGCCCCGATGATTTTGGCGGTCTACTCGATCGCGACGCTGCTGCTGCCGCGTGATGAAGCCGCCGTCAACGACATCATCGACGACTTCATCGCCCTCTATGTGCCCGAAGCGCTGGAGGATGAGGCCCTGCGCTTCCTCCTGACGGTGATTGGCACACCGGCGCAGAGCACGATTGCGCTGGTGGTATCGATTGTGATCTCGCTCCTTTCCGCATCCGCGTACGTGCGATCTTTTTCACGGAACGCGAACGTCATGTACGGTCGCATGGAGGGGCGCAACCTGGTACGCACGTGGTTCACGATGTGGGTCACCACGCTGGTCATGGTGCTCGGGGTGATCGTGATTATCGTCGGCACGTTTTTGCGCGAGTCAATCGTGAACGGTCTGCTGCAGCCGATCGCGGAACCACTGGGGATGACCGAGGCCGTTGATTACCTGACAAAGATCTTCCTGCCGGTCTGGGACTACGCCCGCTTCCCGGTCACTATCGTGACTGCGATCGCGTTGATCTCCATCCTCTACTTCGTTTCGCCCAACGTTCGGCCGGAGAAGTTCCGCCTGCTGACCCTTGGGTCCTCGATGGCGCTGACGGCGATTTTCATTATTTGGCTTGGCTTCTCATGGTTCATCGGCACGATAGGGATCTCCAGCGCGTACGGGGCGTTCGGCACAGTGGGCGCCGTCCTTGTGCTGGTCTGGGTGATGAATGTCGTGCTCCTCGAGGGCGTCAAGATCGACGCGGAAGTGCTGCGCGTGAAACAGCTGCAGGTCGGCTATGACGCAAAAACAATCATTCAGGTCCCGCCGAGAAGCACGAAAGCGGTCGACTTCCGGCTGAAAGTGCAGCGCTGGATCGACCGCAGTGCCTCAACGCTCAAAGCGCAGGAGGAGGATGACGACGTCGAGAAGGACCTGGAGGCCTAGTCCGCGACGAGCGGCTCCATCGTCAGGTTCGGGTGCTCCTTCTGGATGAAGGCCAGGCGCCACTTATCGCCGAACAGAGCGATCAGCTCGCCGTCGGAGCGCGTAAAGATCTCGACGCCGCGCTGGCGTCCAAGCGCCTCCGCAGACTCGGCGTCAGTCCGGCGGGCCACCGAGTACGGGATTGGTTCCGTGACTGTTTCCACGTTGTACTCCAGCTCCATGCGAGCCTGCATGACCTCGAACTGCATCGGGCCGACGGCCGCCATGACCGGAGCAGCGTCGCCGCGCAGGTCGTTGCGCAGGATCTGGACAACGCCTTCCGCATCCAGCTGGTCGAGGGCCTTACGGAACTGCTTATACTTGCCCAAAGACTTAGCGCGCAGCGTCTGGAAGTGTTCCGGTGCGAACTGCGGCATCGGCGGGTATTGCACCTTCTTGCCTGCGTAGATGGTGTCGCCCGGCGCGAGCGAACCGGCGTTGACCAAACCGATGATGTCGCCCGGGTAGGCGGTTTCCACGGTGTCGCGGTTACGCCCGAAGACCGTCAGCGCGTACTTGGTGGAGAACGTACGGCCACTTTGGGCGTGCGTGACCTGCATACCGCGGTCGAATTCGCCCGAGATGACGCGCATGAACGCCAGTGTGTCGCGGTGGTGTTTGTCCATGCCTGCCTGCACTTTGAACACCACACCGGAAAAGTCGTCGTCGAGGTCACGGTGAGTATCCATCGCGGTGGTGGAAGTCTCGACGGCCTTGGGGTCGGCGTCACGGCCCTGAGGAGCTGGCGCGATCGCGCACAGCGTGTCCAGGATTTGATGGACACCGAAGTTCAGCATCGCGGAGGCGAAGATGATGGGGGAGGTCACGCACTGCTCAAACAGCGTCTGGTCGTGCACAGCGCCGTCGGCGGCAAGCAGCTCAGCTTCCTCGACGGCGGTCTCCCAGGTCTCGCCCTCGCGGTTAGCTGCCTCATCAGGGGAGTAGTGTTCTTCCGGCGCGATAGTGGACCCGCCGGCGGTACGGATGAAGTGGATGTAGTTGTCTGCTTCGCCGTCGGCGTTGATGTGGGCGAGGCCGCGGAAGTCGCCAGCTTCGCCGACAGGCCAGTACAACGGCGTCGGCTGCAGGTCGATCTCCTGGACAATCTCGTCCACCAGCTCGAGCGGCTCGCGGCCGATGCGGTCCCACTTGTTGACCACCGTGACGATCGGCAAGCCGCGCGCCTTGCAGACGCGGAAGAGCTTGAGGGTTTGTGGCTCAAGGCCCTTGGCGGCGTCGATAAGCATGACAGCGGCATCGACTGCGGACAGCACGCGGTAGGTATCTTCGGAGAAATCGGCGTGACCAGGCGTATCAACCAGGTTGATCATGTAGGGCGTCGTCGCCTCCGAGCCTTCGGGGAGGTACTCGAACTGGAGCGCCGAGGACGCTACGGAGATTCCGCGTTCCTTCTCCATGTCCATCCAGTCGGAGACCGTCGACTTGCGGTTGCCCTTGCCGTGCACCGCACCTGCCTCCGAAATGACGTGCGCGTGCAACGCAAGCGCTTCCGTCAGCGTTGACTTACCAGCATCGGGGTGGGCAATGACTGCGAACGTGCGGCGACGGTGGGCCTCTGCGCGGGTACCAGTAGACGTGCTCATAAGTGCTCAAGCGTAGTCGCAAGGCGGGGGAGATAGACAACCGGAGGCAGGTAGGGTGAGGAGGGCGGTGCTATAGTCGCCGCGGTTGGGAAAGAAATAGGTCAACGTAACGCAACACTGTGAGGTTTGTGATGAAAGTCGGAATCGTGCTCGGATCCATTCGCCAAGGCCGCTTTGGCGAGCAAGTTGCCCACTGGGTTGCTGACGCTGCTGCGAACAGCCCCGACATCACCTACGAGATCCTTGACCTCCAGGAGTTTCAGGTCCCGCTGCTCGACACAGCGACGCTACCTGGGGGCGCGAACAAACAGTACGCCGACGAGCGCGTTACCGCCTGGTCTCGCGCAGTCGATAGTTGCGACGGCTACATCTTTGTTACACCTGAGCACAACCATTCCGTGCCCGGCGCGATGAAGAACGCCTACGACAGCCTTAGCGATGAGTGGGCCATGAAGCCCGTCGCATTCGTTGGATACAGTGCCGACGGCGCGATTCGCGCGGTGGAGCACTGGCGGCAGATCGTCGCAAACTTTTCGATGTTCGACGTGCGCAACCAAGTTGCCCTTTCACTTTTCGACGACGCCACCAACGGCACCCTCACCCCGCGCCCTCAGAAGAACACCGACCTGACGAAGATGCTGAATGCGCTGGAACAGTTCTTGCGTCACCATCACGCTTCCCAGTAGGAGAGCCGGGTTAGCTGCGCGGGTGGATCTCGTTTTGCGCTTGCGCCAGCCCGGTGCTGGTGATTGCGTGGACGGCATCGGCAGCTAACGCGATTGCGTCAGTGGGGGTGGTTGTGAATTCCGCAAGCACCCAATCGGGGATAGCGATGCCGCTTGCTTTCGGCGGCCTGCCGATGCCGACGCGCACCCGCACGTAGTCGCGCGTCCCAAGCTCCTGCGTGAGCGACTTCAACCCGTTGTGGCCGTTCTCGTTGCCGCCCTGCTTCAAACGAACCTTGCCCGGAGGCAGGTCCAGCTCGTCGTGGACGATCACGATCCGCTCTGGGGGAAGGTTGTAGCGCGCGGCGAGCGGGGCGATGGCCTTGCCAGACTCGTTCATGTAGGTGTGTGCGCGGGCGTAGGCCACACCATCCTTGACGGCGAAGGAGTATCCGCGGCCAGTGGTGACCGGAAGCCCTTCCGCGAGCGCGTCCACAACGAGGTAGCCGATGTTGTGCCGCGTCTTCTCGTATTGGGTACCTGGGTTGCCCAGCCCAACGACGAGCCAGTCAATGTTTTCGGGTTGCTTAGGGACAGAGTTGGTGCGCTTGGGGCGGCGGAAGAAGTTCAACACGGAGGCTAGTGTAAGGCAAAACCCTTCGATTCTCACGGTGGGAGCCGCTAGCGTATGGGTATGCAGCTACCGAAGATTATTGCGGCTCCGATGGCGGGAGGACCCTCCACGCCGGCCCTTGTCAACGCCGTGACGTTTGGGTTCCTTGCGTTTGGGACCTGTAGCGTCGCGCAGGCCCGCGAAGAACTTGCGGAGGTCAACGGCAACTTTGGCGTGAACTTCTTCATGCCACAGCAGATTGCGCCCGATCAGCGTGACGTCCGCGCGCTGGCCGCGGAACTTGGGGTGGAGGTGCCGGATGTTGACTTGAGCTGTGGCTTCGAGGATAAGTTTGCGATTGCGCTCGAGGCTGGCCCTGCAGTGGTCTCCTCGACGTTCGGGTGTTTTTCCGAGCGCGAAATTCAACGCGCACACAACGCCGGCGCGCAGGCCTGGGCGACCGTCACCAACGAAGAAGAAGCGAAGGTTGCCGTCGCGCGTGGCGTTGACGCACTCGTGGTGCAAGGAATTTCTGCAGGAGGCCACCGTGCTACGTGGTCGCCGAACGAGATGCCGGACCCACGTGACACCCTGGAGCTCGTCCGCGCGCTCAAGGACATCAGAGTGCCAATCATCGCGGCTGGGGGAGCGCGCACGCCCTACGACGTCGATCGCCTCATTGAAGCAGGCGCCACGGCGGTATCCTGCGGCAGCATATTCCTCATGACGGACGAAGCCGGAACGAGCCTGCGCAACCGAGAGCTTCTCCAAAGCGATCGGTCGACGATTGCCAGCAGGGCGTTCAGCGGACGGGTCGCCAGGGGTATCCAGAGCGCGTTCACAGACGAATACCCCGATCTGCCGCCACTCTACCCCTACCTGCGCCCCATGACCTCGAGCAATGACTACTGCCTAGTCGGTGCCCGCCGAGGCACCTTGCCTACAGGACCAGCTGCAGCGGTAGAAGCGTGGATGGCAGGTACCGGCAAACTCCGTTAACCCTGCGCGTGGGCGATGAGGACGTCAGCCGCATCCGCAACAGCAATTGCGACATCAATCTGCTCCTTCGCCGCGAACTGGCGCAGCACAAAGTCCGCCGGCGGCATCTTGCCAGGCGGGCGTCCAATCCCGACCGCGAGCTTGTTGTAGTTCTTGCCGTTTTTCAGCTTCGTCAGCGACTGGGTCACTGACTTCAACCCGTTGTGCCCGTGGTCGCCCCCGCCGGTGCGCAGCTTCACCTCTCCCAGCGGAAGGTCAAGCTCGTCGTGGACCACGTACAGGTCCGCGGGGGAGGCGTCGAAGTAGTCAAGCAGCGCCTTGACCGGGCCGCCAGACACGTTCATGTAGCTTTGCGTTCGTGCCAGGACCACTCGACGGTCCGCCAGAAGCCTGCCTGCGGCGAGTTCCGCAACCTGGGTATTCGTGCGCTTGTGCAGCGCAAGCGTCGCCGGCGACATCGTTGCTCGGCCCGCGAGCTCCTCGATAACATGCACGCCAACGTTGTGGCGCGTTCCCTCATATTTCGGGCCAGGATTTCCGAGGCCCACGACGATGATTGGTGAAGCAGTCATTCCCACATCATAGGCACAGATGGCAAAACGCCCCGCTCGCATGTGGAACGGGGCGTCGAAACGTTGTGAAACGCAGCGGGAGGATTACTCAGCTTCCTCAGTGGACTCTGCGCCAGCTTCAGCGCCGCCCTCTTCAGCTTCCTCAGCTGCAGCCTCGAGATCCTCGTCAACCTGCTCGTAGGTGAAGTTCACCAGCAGGTGATCCGGAGCGGACACCAGCTCAGCGCCCTCAGGCAGCGTGACGTCGGCAGCGGTGATGAGGTCGCCGATCTCCTTGCCATCGATGTTGACCTCGATCTCGTCCGGGATGTTCAGAGCGTCGATCTCGATCTCGATCAGGTCGGACTCGACCAGGACGACTGCGTCTGGGTGAGCCTCGCCGACAGTGACAACAGGGACCTCGACGACAACCTTCTCGCCGCGCTTAATGCCGAGCAGGTCGATGTGGTCGATATCGAGGGTGATCACGTTCTGGTCGATGTGCTTGACCATCGCGAGCAGCTTCTCGCCGTCGAGCTCCAGCTCAACAATGGCGTTGACGCCCTCGTTGCGCACGATGGAGGTCATCTCGATGCGGTCGACAGAGAAGTGGATGTTGTCGATGCCAGCTTCGTAGAGAACGCCCGGGATACGGCCGTCGCGACGCAGGCGACGTGCAGCGCCCTTGCCGAACTCTTCGCGCTTCTGACCTGGGACAACAACTGGGGTAATAGCCATGTTTGTGACTCCTTTTGTAATTGGGCCACAAAAAACCTGTGACCACTGAACGGACAAATTGCTCGTCGAGTGATCACAGGCCAAAGTCTGAGATACATATCGCGTCGATAACGGCCAAAATCAGCCCTCGCCGAGACCCAGCTAGCTTAGGTTTCGACGCCCACCATTGTCAAGCGCCCGCCAGGCGGCAGTGCACGCATTGGTTTCTTCCTCGTTTGTCACCGTAATACGGATGCCTTCATCAAAGGCGCGAACAAGCACCCCGTGCGAAGCAAGCTGCGCCGCCAACTCCTGCGGTGATTCGTTCAAACTCTCTGCCGGAACCCACACGAAATTCGCCTCGGAGTGGGGAGTTCCGTATGCAGCGAAGAACTCCTGCAGCCGCTCACGCTGCGCGCGCGTCCGGGCGACGCGGTCGTGGAGCTCGTCTTGTGAAGACAAGGAAGCAAGCGCACCGACCTGTGCCACCGAGCTCACACTAAACGGAACGGCGACCTTATTCAGCGCATCGATCGTCTCCTCCTGGCCGAACGCGTAGCCAACGCGCGCTCCGGCCAGCCCATACGCCTTGGAAAAGGTCCTAAGGCACACAACGTTGGGATACACCTGAATTTCATCGACACCGCGCGGGGAGTCGGTAGCTGCGTTGTATTCGAAGTAGGCCTCGTCCAGCGCGACGATAACGTCTTGAGGGACGCGGGCCATGAAGTCAGCCCACTCACGCTCCGTGATTGTGGTGCCCGTCGGGTTATTCGGGTTGCACACAAACACCAGGGAAGTTCGTGGGGTAATTGCATCCGCCATCGCTGGCAAATCCATCCGGTGGTCAGCCGTCAATGGCACTGCAACCGGCGTAGCTCCCGCGATCTGAGCGAAAATCGGGTACGCCTCGAACGACCGCCATGGGAAGACGACCTCGTTGCCCGGCTGCGAGGTCATGGTCACCAGCTGCTGGCACAGCGCTGAAGACCCGGTGCCGACAGCGACCTGCTCCGACCGCACGCCGAGCGAGGCAGCAATCGCCTCGCGCAGTTGCATCGCACCCATGTCCGGGTAGCGGTTCACCGACCGCAGTGATTGTGCCATCGCCTCCTCTACTGCGGGCAGTGGGCCCTCAGCAATCTCATTGGAGGAAAGCTTCACCGCACGCTCGTTCCTCTGGCCGGGGACGTAGGACGGAAGGCTATCGAGATCTTTGCGAATCAACTCGGATGCTCCTTGAGTAGAGAATAGAAAATTTTAGGCGCGCGACTTCGGCTTCAACGCCCAAATGATTGAAAGCGCGATCACCCAGCCGATCAGAGCGAACAGGCCGGTGCGGTAATCAGGCAGGAACGCCATCAGGACCAGCACCAGGATGAAGAACCCTGCACAGATCCAGTTTGCCACTGGGTACCACGGAGCGCGGAACGACACATCGGGGTGCGTCTTCCGGAAGTTCAGGTGCGCGAAGCACACAGCAGCCCAAGTAATCAGCTCGGAGCCGACGATGATGGCAAGCAGGATGGCGAACACACGACCCTCAAAGAAGTAGTTCATGAAGACCACAATGCCCATCAGCGAACCGTTGAACAGCAGAGCGCGAAGCGGCAACCCCTTTTTGGTTGTTGCTGCGAAAAATGAGGACGCCTGGCCATTGCGCGCGAGATCGCGCAGCATACGGCTTCCCGAGTACGTCATTGTGTTACACACTGACGCAACCGCTACCAAAATAACAAGGTTGAGCAAGTGGGCGGCGCTGTCGATTCCCACAGAGGAGAGCACCCTGACGAACGGGCTGGCGGAAATATCCTGTTCGTCCCACGGCGCGAGCAGCAAGATGACGCTCATGCCACCGATGTAGAAGACCAAAATGCGCCAAATAACAGAGTTCACTGCGCGTGGGATCGTCTTCTCCGGGTGCTCTGTCTCGCCAGCTGCCGTGCCGATCGACATGATGCCGCCGAATGTAAAGGTCACCGCTACCAGGGAGAACAGCACACCAGATGCACCATTCGGGAAGAATCCGCCGTGGACAAAGAGGTTGCCAAAACCGACTGCTGGCTCCGGACCAAGACCAAGCACCAGCACAACGCCCAGAATGATCATCAGGATCAGCGCAATGACCTTAAACAGTGAGAGCCAGTACTCGGCCTCTGCGAACACGCTCACGCGTGCTGCGTTCACAAGCATCACAACGACAAGCGTGACAAGCGCAGTGAGCCAGTGTGGAATGTCAGGGAACCAGAAGTCGAGGAAGGTGCCCATCGCGGTGAGCTCAATCATGCCCACCACGATGGTGGTAAACCACCAGTTCCATCCCGTGATAAACCCGGCGCGCGGGCCGATAAACTCACGAGCATAGGCCGCGAACGAGCCTGAGACAGGATGCGCTACTGCCATCTCGCCGAGCATGCGCATCAGCAGATAGACGATGAACCCGACAATTAAAAATGTGAGCAGGACCGCTGGGCCCGCATAGCTAATGGATTCCGCAGAACCAAGAAACAGGCCAGTTCCGATACAGGAACCGAATGCGATCATCTGCAGCTGGCGGTTTTTCACCTTGCGCTGCAGGCCACCATCGCTGGTGACTTGGTGTTGTTCATCGCCGCTCATTGGCGTACTCCTTGCGATAAAGATTGCCGGATAGCCGGAGGCTTCCTCACACATTAATCAATTGCGTGTGTCAGACAACCGTTGGGTGTGCACAAAGAACCCCCTTGACGCCGCTTCGCGGGGAAGCGCGCAAGGGGGAGATCCCGAAAGTGAGGCGTAAGGCTATGCCTGCCCCTCGAAGAGCGTCGTTACCGAGCCATTTTCGAAAATCTCGTGAATGGTCTTTGCCAGCAGCGGAGCGATGGAAAGCACGGTGAGGTTCTTCCAGCCTTCGGTGCTCTGCGGAAGCGTGTCGGTCGTGATCACTTCCTCCGCGCCACAGTCGCTCAGACGCTCACGTGCCGGGTCAGAGAAGACACCGTGGGTACACGCGATGACGACCGACTTCGCGCCGGCCTTCTTCAGCACGCCGACCGCACCTGCGATGGTGCCACCGGTATCAATCATGTCGTCCATCAGGATGCAGTCTTTGCCGTCGACGTCGCCGACAACGCGGTTGGAGACAACCTTGTTCGCGGCGTCGATGTCTCGAGTCTTGTGCACGAACGCCATCGGGGCATCACCCAACATATTGGCCCACTTCTCAGCCGACTTCACGCGGCCAGCGTCAGGGGAGACCACCACGAGGTTGTCCATCGGGTACTTGGACTTGATGTAGTCCACCAGGATTGGCTGAGCGTGCATGTGGTCGACCGGGCCATCGAAGAAGCCCTGGATCTGATCCGTGTGCAGATCCACGGACACGATGCGGTCTGCGCCGGCAGCGGTGAGCAGGTCAGCAACCAGGCGGGCGGAGATAGGCTCGCGGCCGCGGTGCTTCTTGTCCTGGCGGGCGTACGGGTAGAACGGCAGAATCGCGGTGATGCGCTTTGCGGAACCACGCTTGAGTGCATCAATCATGATGAGCTGCTCCATCAGCCACTTATTCAGCGGCTGCGCGTGCGACTGCATCACAAAGCAGTCCGAGCCACGCACGGACTCTTCGAAGCGGACAAAGATTTCACCATTCGCAAAATCGCGCGCGGTGGTCGGTACCAACTCGATGTTCAGACACTTTGCGACGGCCTCCGCAAGCTCAGGGTGGGCGCGTCCAGTAAATAGCTTGAGGTCTTTTTGGCTTTCCGTGGAATATCCAGTCATGGTGATCCTTTAGTTCTCGCGTGCTTTCTTTGCAGCATTCGCTGCGTCCGTACCCGGGCGGTTGGCCTCAACCCAACCTTCGATGTTGCGCTGATGGCCCTCCTTGATGGCCAGCGCACCCGCCGGCACATCCTTTGTTACCACCGTACCTGCGCCAGTGTACGCGCCATCGCCTACGGTTACTGGCGCTACGAACATCGTGTCCGAGCCAGTTCGGCAGTAGTCGCCGATCGTGGTGTGGTGCTTCTGGACGCCGTCGTAGTTGGCGAACACAGACGATGCGCCGATGTTGGACTCGCGGCCAACGGTGGCGTCGCCAATGTAGGTCAGGTGTGGCACCTTTGAGCCTTCACCAATCTTTGCGTTCTTGGCTTCGACGAATCCGCCGAGCTTGCCATTCGTGCCAAGTTCGGTGCCTGGGCGGATGAACGTGAATGGGCCGACGTTCGCATTCGCGCCGATGACGGAGAGGGAGCCCTGCGTGCGGACAACCTGTGCACCCTCGCCGACCTCCATGTCCGTCAAGGTGGTGTCTGGGCCGATGGTCGCGCCGTTGCCAATCACGGTTGAGCCCCACAGCTGCGTGTTTGGCTGAATGATGACGTCCTGGCCGATCTCAACATCCACGCCGATCCAGGTCGTAGCAGGGTCGACGACAGTGGCGCCAGCGCGCATGGCGCGCTCGACCAAGCGGCGGTTGAGTTCCTTGCCGGCCTCGGCGAGCTGCACGCGGTCGTTCACGCCGGCCAACTCGCGAGGGTCCTTCGCCACGTAGGCGCTGACGGCCTTGCCGTCGCCGCGCGCGATGCCGAGTACGTCGGTGATGTAGAGCTCTCCCTGTGCGTTGTTGGCGTCGATGCGGGTCAGCGCATCGCGCAGGACCGCGGCATCGAAGGCGAACACGCCGGAGTTGACCTCGCGGACCTTCTTTTGCTCCTCGTTGGCGTCCTTTTCCTCCACGATTTCCAGCACGTTGCCGGAAGCGTCGCGGATGATGCGGCCGTAGCCAGTTGGGTTGTCGAACTCGAGCGACAGGACGGTGACGGCGGCGCTGGTGGCTTTGTGGGCGTCGATAAGCTCGGTGATTGTCGATGGCTGCAACAGCGGCACATCACCGTTCGTAACAACGACAGTGCCCTCGAAGTCTGGGATGACCTCAAGCCCGCACTGCACCGCGTGGCCCGTGCCGTTTTGCTCCTCCTGCACTGCCTGCTTGATGCTGCGCCCCATCTCCTCGGCGATAGCATCGACGGCGGGGGAGACCTGGTCGCGCTGGTGGCCGACAACCGCGACGAGCTCCTGCGGGCCTACCGCGTTGGCTGCGTGCAGCGAGTGCGCGAGCAGACTGCGTCCGCCAATCTCGTGCAGTGTTTTCTGGATGCTGGACTTCATGCGCGTGCCCGCACCTGCGGCGAGGACTACGACGGCGCATTCAGGATGATTTACCACTGAACGGGTACTCCTTAATTCATCGGTGAATGAGGTATAAAACCAACTGCACAACAGCATAACGCGCTACGCGCGCGAGTTTGCAGACACATCCTTCAAACCTGCCGCGCGCCACACACCCACCGCGCCGACTGCGGCCAGGAACAGCAGCGTTGCCTCAGGTCCAAGGGTCGAAACCGCCGATGAAATCGCACCGACGATCAGCAGGACGATCCCCATCGCTGTGTTCGCGGCGCCGGTGATCATCGTGCGTCGATCACCCTCCGCCATGTCCACGAGGTAGGTCTTTCGGCCCACGCGCACCGTCGTGTGCGCCAAGTTGACCAGGAAAAACCCGATTGGCATGATCCAGCGGTTGACCTCGGGAGCAAGCCAGTGCCCGGACATCACCAAGAGCACGAGCACGACGGATGCGGCGCCAGCAGCCCACGCCATCGCGTTTTTCGACGACTTATCCGCCCACATACCGGAGACCTTTCCACCAACGAGTGCTGCGCCACCCGATGCCAGGATGAAGCCGCCGAGTGAGGAAAGGTTCGTGCCCTGTTGCTGGGCCAGCACGACAATAAATGGCGTCGATAAGGCGGTGACCAGCATGAGGGAGCGAACGATGAGGAACTTCTGCAGATCCCTGTCGTCCTTAATCAGGTCCCACGTTTGGCGTGCCCACCCCTTGCTGGAGGCCTCCGAGGGTTCCTCTTCAGGCTCCTTAATGGTGCGGAAAACCAGGGAGGCGAACGCCCACGTGGAGGCGCCCGCCGCAAGAAGCGTCACCAGGACCCATCGGGGTAGGTCATTCGGGAGAATTGCGAACAGGACACCGATCGCGAGGGTGACGGCGCCAGACAGCGCGGTAGCCCGCCCCGTGATGAGACCACGGCGACCCTTCGATACGGTTCGTCCCTGTACATCTTTGCCTGAGATTGAACACAGCGCACGGAAGATCGAGAGCGCTGCAAGCAGGATGACAATCGCAACGCCTAAGGCAGCGCCACTGAGCAGCGCCGCAGAGAGCGCGATCAGCCCTGCTGATGCGGCCTGGCCCCACGAACCAACCAACCACACCCATTTTCGCGAACGCTGCGACGTGACCCAGGGGCTCAGCGCGGCTTGCGGCAGCATTGAGCCTGATTCGCGGATCGGTACCAAGAATGCCGTGAACAGGGCTGGTACCCCGGCAGCTGTGAACAGCCACGGTAATACTGTCTTTGTAGCAACGATTTGGTCACCGATTCCCTGCAAGCCGTTGGCCCACACGAATCTGCGTGCGTTGTACTCCTCGTGAGACGTCATACCAAAGATAGTAGGGTCGGCAGCAGAGTTTACGCATTCGAAAGAGGAGAACCCATGGCTTCGGCACGCGCTCACCGCAACGTCATCAGTAGAAGGACATTCTTTAAAGGCGCACTGTTTACGCAGGTTGCGCTGTTGGCGGCGTGCGCCGGGGAAGGCCCGGGAGGGGTACGCTCCGGCCAGGCGACGCCCGAAGGCGCTGAGGCCGAAGCCCGCCCGCTTCCTATCCCGCCGCTGGAACAGGGCACGCTTAACGGCACCACGCGCAGCTTTGAACTCACCGCGCAGCAAGGCGAGTACGAAATCGTACCCGGCACCATGACGAAGACCTGGGGCTTCAATGGCCCATGGCTTGGGCCCACGCTCTACATGCGCCAAGGTGAAACGATCGAGATGAAGGTGAACAACGAGCTCGACGAGCCGACGGTGGTCCACTGGCACGGTCTCCACCTGCCCGCGGCGGCTGATGGCGGTCCGGCCCTCATCTTTGATCCTGGCGCGAGCTGGGAACCGACCTGGCAGGTCGAACAGGCCGCATCCACCTGCTGGTACCACCCGCACCCGCACGAGATTTCCGCGCTGCACGCGTACCGCGGCCTCGCCGGGGGCATTGTCGTTGCCGACGACGCGTCCGACGCGCTCGGCCTGCCGCAGGAATACGGTGTCGACGACATCCCCGTCATCATCACCGATGCGAAATTCACTGAGGATGGCCAACTCGACGAAACCATCGACCCAACCTATGGTCTCCTCGGGACAACGCCGCTGGTGAACGGTATCACGAAGCCGCGCTTTGAGGCGTCGACAAGCCGTGTTCGACTTCGCATCTTCAACGGTGCAACGATGCGCTTCCACCATCTCAGCCTCGGCGTGCCGTTCAACATCATCGCGACAGATCAGGGGCTTCTCGACGCCCCCATCGAAGCCGACGCGGTACTGCTGAGCCCTGGCGAGCGGGTAGAGATCATCGTCGACCTTGAGGCGGGCAAGGACCTGATGCTGCGCAGCGACGGCGTCCCCAATGGGGGAGGCCTGCCTGACGAGGAAGTCGCCAACGGGTTTGGCCTGCAAGACACCTTCGACCTGCTCGAGATCGCAGCGCCGGAACACGACACCGCACTCGACGCGCTACCGGCACAGCTCGTCCCCGTGGTGCGTCCTGATGTCAGCGGAGCACCGGAGCGCGAGTTCCGGCTTAACGGCTTCCAAATCAACGAGCAATCCATGGATATGGAACGCGTCGACTTTGTCATCGACCACAATGGCCCCGAAGTCTGGCACGTCACCAACGAGAACTCCGACTGGCCGCACAACTTCCACGTCCACAACGCCAGGTTCCTGGTGGACAAGGTGGACAACGGCGACGTCGCATTCACCGAAGGCTGGCACGACACGATCTATGTACCGCCACTGTCAACCGTCACCCTCATTGTGGAGTTCGGCTGGCACCCGGATCCGACCTTGGCGTACATGTACCACTGCCACATGCTCTTCCACGAAGATGAAGGGATGATGGGGCAGTTCGTCATGGTTGAGCCTGGGCAGAAGGCGAACCTGCGGCCGATGCCGGAGGGGCATCACCACTAGGCTAAGTTCCAGGAAGACCACGACCTGAAAAGGTTTAAGAATTACTTGGAAGCTTTGCCTCCGCGAATGGCGTCTAACTTCCGTTGTAAGTCAGGGGAACCTGCCGAGACGATGCGCTGCAGCATTTGTTGGTTGCCTTGCATACGGCGTTTGTTTCTGGCTTCGTGCTCCGCAGCGATTTCCCAAAACTTTGTCGTGTTTATTAGATGCTTTGGAGAGCACTTCAATGAGTGATCGGTTGAATTGCTCCAAATAATCGAGTTGCTGGAGGGCGAACAGCGCTTGAACACATCTCTACAGAGGTCGACCGACCAAGCAAATTGTGACCGTTCTGCGAAGTGGTAGTCTGTGAGCCGTCCGAGCAACGCACACGTCCAGTCAGCAAACTGGATAGTTCCGTATAAGTGACTGTCGGCCTGAATCGGAACTTCAATGATGCTGCGGTTATCTTTGTTGGTTTTGCTGTAAATAGTTTTGCCAAGTGTTGCGACCGCACGTTCACGGTTGTCCGTATCAGTTGCATCCATGATGACCAGCAGCTCTTCATTGGCTTTCGTCGCTATCCTGCCAAGCCTATTGATGGCTTGGATCAAACAATGTTCCTCGCGCTCTTGAGAAGTCTCTTTAGTGACGCTGACTGGGCCAATTGGCTTCTCTTGTCCAAAGAAGAAGAGTTGACCACCAAGATTTCCCAGTTTTCGGTACAGCCTCTTAGTCGCTGGGTTGATTTCATCCTTGTACTCGCGGATATTCGCGGTGGTAAAGAGTGCTGATCTCTTCTTTTCCCACCGTCTTGGATGCGCATTAGCTTGCGTAATTTCCCAGTCAAGAAGCTGTTCTTTTACGTACTCAAAATAGCCACCAAATTGCCGAACGCTGTGCGACGGTATCAAATACCCGGCATAACCAAATACTGGGTGTGTATTAAACTTTTTATGGTCATGTCGGATGTAGGGGCCCTGGTGTCCGAATTCATCGAGGTAGGCTATGAGCATGGCGGTTCCTTCGAGATAGCTCAGCGGCCAGAACAATGCTTTGCTCTGGCCGCCGGAATTAGCGCGGTACGCGTGTTTCAGCGCCGCCACTGCAATTTCAATATAGCTTTTCCGGTAAACGGAGTCAATCGTGCAGTTTCGTGACTACATTTTGACTACATAAACCCCCACAAACGCCCTCAAACGCCCCACAGTTCACCCCGCTGGAAAACGAAAAACACCCCCAACCCAGGCAAAGCGCCAGGTAGCGGGGGCAATAAAAAGCTTCCCCACCAGGACTCGAACCTAGAATGACGGTACCAAAAACCGTAGTGTTGCCGATTACACCATGGGGAATTACTCGACCTAGTGTAACCGAAACCTCACGAAATGTTAAAAAGTGTGATGAGCTGGCAGTTTACGGGCTGTCGGGGTGATGCCCGGGGTGGGCTCTAAGCTAGAATGCATGGCTCGGCAGCGAATGACAAGAACGCAGCGCAGGGACCAGTTGCTCGCAATTGGTCGCGCTGCCTTTGCAGAACGTGGATTTGATGGAATCTCCATGGAGGAGATTGCGCTGCGTGCAGATGTGTCGAAGCCCGTCGTGTACGAACACTTTGGCAGTAAGACCGGGTTGTACGACGCCGTCGTTTCGCAGGAGATGGCGCGGTTCGAGCGCACGATTGTCGAAGTGATCCAGAACGGACGCTGGCGAGAGCGCATTGATAATGGCGTGTTGGCTCTGCTGACGTACATCGATGAGGAAACTGATGGGTTTATCATCCTGGTGCACGGTAGGATCCTCGGACGTGAACGAACGTACTCGACAGTGCTGAACCGCGTAACTGCGGAGGTGTCCTACCTGCTTGAGCGTGCGTTTGAGCACCGCGGCCTCGATGCTTCGGTGGCGGCACTGTACGGGCAGGCGCTGGTTGGGACCGTGTCGAATACAGCGTTGTGGTGGTTGGACCAACGGGGCGTCGATACGCGGTTGGATAAGGCGACGGTCGCGGCGCACATTTCGAACCTGTGCTGGAACGGGTTGAGCGGGTTGGAGGCACAGCCCCGCATCATGACGAACGAAGTGGAGGAACAGTAGTGGAAGAACAGACAGCTCAGGCGCCTGCGTTGGGTGGTTTGCTCACTATGGCGCTTACCGACCCGAAGCTTAAGGGCTTGGTGGGCAACATCGGCGTCGACTCGCTGCACGTGACTGGAATTGACCAGGTTCGTTCGTGGGCTACGGGTGCGCTGGCTCGCCAGGTTCCGGTGCTGTTGGTGACCGCAACGAGCCACGAGGCGGAGGATCTGACTGCTGAACTGCAGGCGATGCTCGGAAAGGGCAAGGTCGCCAACTTCCCCGCTTTTGAGACGCTGCCTCACGAGCGGTTGTCGCCGGCGCCTGATGTCGTGGGTGCCCGTGCGAAGGTGCTGTGGGAGATGCCCCAGGTCATCGTCGCCTCGGCGCGCGCCTTCTGCCAGCCAGTGTTGCCCGCGGTGGAGCCGATTACAGTGAAAGTCGATACCGAGTGGGACTTCACGGAGCTGACCGAACAAGCCGTCAACTTCGCCTACGAGCACGTCGACATGGTGGCAAAGCGCGGGGAGTTCGCCACGCGCGGTGGCATCATCGATATCTTTCCGACCACCGCCGAGTACCCAGTGCGCCTCGAGTTCTGGGGCGACGAAGTCACCGACATCCGAAGCTTCGCCGTCGCCGACCAGCGCACCATCGAGGAGCTCACATCCGTCGAGCTTTTTCCGGCGCGCCAGTTAATTATCGACGCCAGCGTGGCCAAACGCGCCGATGAGCTTGCCCGCACGAACCCGTCGAATACCACGCTGGTGCAGCTGCTCACGCGGATCTCTGAGCACACCCACGCCGATGGGGAAGAGGTACTCATCCCGGTGCTCAGCGACGCGAAGTACTCGGTGCTGCCGGAGCTCATGCCGAAGGGCAGCATTGTGTTCGTCTCTGGGCCTGAAAAGGTGCGCACCCGTATCGCGGACCTCGAAGCCACGGACCAGGAATTCTTGGAAGCTGGGTGGGAGGCCGCGGCGATGGGTGCGGAGGGCCCGCTTGCTGTGGAGGGGCTGGACGTATCGGCGTCCTCGTTCCGTTCGTTCGAGTCGTTGGAAGTGTCGGCACGCAACGCGGGCAACGCGTGGTGGACATTCGCACCTCCAGGCATGTTTGCCGCCGATGATGCGATGACGCTGCCGCTGGAATTCGAGGCTGCACCCGCACCGAAGGGCGAGCCCAAAGCAATTGAGCAGCTCTACGCGACGTTGAAACTGCACGTGCAAACCAACGGGGGCAAGGTAGCGTTCGTGGCGCCAGCGAAGGGCACCGTTGAGCGCATGGCGGAGCGACTGAGGGAGCACGGTATCTCGGCGCGCATCGCCACCCCTGGGTTGGAACCCGTCGATGGCGCGGTCACGGTCTACCAGTCCCTTTCACATGCAGGTCTCGTGTTCCCCGGACCCAACCTCGTGGTAGTGACAGAAACCGACGTGACCGGCAACCGCGTCGGCGACATCGCTGGCGCGAAGCGGCGCCGCCCGCGGCGCCGGAACCGGGTGGACCCACTCGCGCTGACTCCCGGTGATTTTGTTGTGCATGACACGCATGGCATCGGCAAGTTCATCAAGATGGCCGAGCGCACCATCAAAACCGGTGACGAAGCCTCCCGGCGCGAGTACATCGTGTTGGAATACCAACCAGCTAAGCGCGGCCAGCCCGGCGATCAGCTCTGGGTGCCGATGGAATCCCTCGACCTGCTGAGCAAATACACCGGCGGCGAGAAGCCTTCGCTGTCCAAGATGGGCGGCTCCGACTGGAAGAACACCAAGCGCAAGGCGCGCGCCGCCGTACGCGAAATCGCCGGCGAACTCATTGAGCTTTACGCTAAGCGTCAAGCCGCGCCGGGCCACGCTTTCGGCCCAGACACACCGTGGCAACACGAGATGGAGGACGCGTTCCCGTTCGTAGAAACGGAGGACCAGCTCGCTGCCATTGAGGCGGTCAAGGAGGACATGGAGAAGCCGACACCGATGGACCGCGTGATCGTCGGTGACGTGGGATTCGGAAAGACCGAGGTTGCTGTTCGCGCCGCGTTCAAGGCAGTGCAAGACGGACAGCAGGTGGCGGTGCTTGTGCCGACGACGCTTCTTGCCCAGCAGCATTACTCCACGTTCAACGAGCGAATGGACGGCTTCGGGGTCACCGTTCGCGAGCTGTCGCGCTTTACCTCAGCGAAGGAAGCTAAGGAGATTATGGCAGGGTTGGCGGATGGTTCCGTCGACGTTGTGATCGGCACACACCGTCTGCTGCAGACGGGCGTGTTCTGGAAGCAGCTTGGCCTCATCATTGTGGATGAGGAGCAGCGCTTCGGCGTAGAGCACAAGGAGCACATCAAGGCCCTGAAGAGTCACGTCGACGTGCTCACGATGACCGCGACGCCAATCCCGCGGACCCTGGAGATGAGCCTGACGGGCATCCGCGAGATGACCTCGATCACGACTCCTCCGGAGGACCGCCACCCGGTGCTGACCTACGTTGGCCCGCAGGAAGAGAAGCAGGTTGCGGCAGCTATTCGACGCGAACTGCTCCGCGACGGCCAGGTGTTTTACATCCACAACCGCGTCTCCGATATTGAGAAGACGGCGCGCTCGCTGCGGCAACTCGTACCGGAGGCCCGCGTCGTGGTCGCGCATGGGCAGATGGGTGAGCAGCAGCTTGAGCAGACAGTCCAAGGGTTTTGGAACCGCGAATTC
This sequence comes from Corynebacterium sp. UMB10321, assembly GCF_030228725.1. NCBI lineage: Bacteria > Bacillati > Actinomycetota > Actinomycetes > Mycobacteriales > Corynebacteriaceae > Corynebacterium > Corynebacterium sp. UMB10321. The sequence goes on from NZ_JASOZC010000006.1 coordinate 118,737, forward strand.
GACGTGCTTGTCTGCACCACCATCGTGGAGACCGGCCTGGATATCGCCAACGCTAACACCCTGATCGTGGAGAACGCGCAGAACATGGGTCTGAGCCAGCTGCACCAGCTGCGCGGGCGCGTCGGGCGTTCCCGCGAGCGCGGCTACGCGTACTTCCTGTACCCGAAAGAGAAGACACTCACCGAAACGTCCTACGACCGACTTGCGACCATCGCACAGAACAACGACCTCGGCGCCGGCATTGCTGTCGCGCAGAAGGACCTGGAGATGCGCGGTGCCGGCAACGTGCTCGGCGCGGAGCAGTCCGGCCACATTGCAGGTGTTGGCTTCGACATGTACGTCCGGCTGGTCGGGGAGGCCGTCGAAACGTACAAGGCGCTCATGACCGGCGAAGTCGTCGACGCGACAGACCAGGGCCCGAAGGAGATCCGAGTGGATCTGCCTGTCGACGCCCACATCCCCGAAAGCTACATCAACGCCGAGCGCCTGCGCCTGGACGTGTACCGAAAACTTGCCGAGGCCCGCGATGAGCAGGACCTGCGCAAGGTTGCCGAGGAAATGATCGACCGCTTCGGACCACTTCCGACCGAGGTCTTGCGCCTCTTCGCGGTTGCACGCGTGCGCCACTTGGCTCGAACTGCTGGAATCTCGGATATCTTGACTCAAGGCACGAGGATCAAGTTCCACCCCGTGGAGTTGCCAGACTCGAAGCAAGTCAGGTTGAAGCGCCTGTACTCGGGAGCGAATTACCGTGCTGCGGCAAAGACACTGCAGGTACCAATGCCACGTGAAGGCAAAGGCATCAACCAGCCAAACCTGCGCGACATGGAGCTGCTGCAGTGGGTCGCCGACTTCATCGCGGACATTTTCGATGCCGAGAAGATCTCCGTTACTGGTGAGTCCGATGGCGACGGTGGCAGGAAAAAGAAACGCATCATCAGTGTGAGCCAGTAGCGGTTTCTACCGGGCTTTGTCCGGTGGTGCCTATTGGGAGTTTTCCCGGTGCTGCCTGTACTATGGGCCCGTGCGCCCCTATAGCCCAATCGGCAGAGGCAGTTGACTTAAAATCAATTCAGTGTGGGTTCGAGTCCCACTGGGGGCACAACGCAACGTCCCGCATACCTACAGGTAGCGGGACCTTTTGTGTTCCTATCGGCTATGCTGTGGGCACCCCTTTTCTCCGAAGACCTTGAGGAAGCAATGAAGCAATACGCAGCAGTCGGGATGATCGCAGTCGCTTGTTTGGGCGTTGTGGGTTGTTCCGGTGACAGTGGTTCGAGCTCCAGCAGCAACGATGCAGCCCCGGCCACGATCACCCAAACAATCACCACCACAGATTCACACGCGGAGGACACCGCCGCCCCAACCAGCGCCTCCGAGGATACCGAGACTCATACATTTTCAACGCGCCACTCCATCAACACTGGTCAAGTAGGAGGGGAGTGTGGCACCACTGAGTTCGGCGACCGAATCAAGGCGGGACCCGCAACATCGTGCGAATTTGCAGCTGAGATCTTCGACGTCGCCTACGCCGCAACCTGGCGCTACGTAGCGGCGAACCCCAACGTGAACGCGGTGCCGCGGGCTGATATCTCGGTGACGAGTCCCGTCACCGGCGAAACCTACCCGATGGTGTGCAAGATGGGCAGCGATGGCCGTGACATGTGGTGCGATCACCCCGAAGACGAGAACAACTCGGTGCACTTCTACACGTCTGGCGGTAGCCAACGGATGGCGAATCGCGTCAACCTTGTTCAGTAAGGTCGGGCCAGCGAACTATTAGAGTAGGTTCGTTAACGAGCGAACGGCCTGCTCATCAACCTTTGGCTTTTGCAACACAGCAACCAAGAACCCGGACTGCTCCGTGAACGGCTCCAAGTCCCAGCTCGCAAACTGGTGCTGTGGCTGGAACCCGACTTCGTGGCACATGGTGAGGAAGTCGTCGAACTCCCATCCGCGCCCACGCCCGAAGCCGACGACGAACCGTCCGCCCGGACGTAGCGTTCGGAAGATGTTCTCAAGCGCGGGCCTGCGACCGTCGACGGCGAGGAACCCCATCACGTTGCCTGCCGAGACCGCAATATCGATATCGCGGACCTCGATCGGATCGGCGGAAAGGTCGCCAACTACCCAAGTTGCTTCGGGGAAGTCTTGCTTCGCGTACCCGATCAGCACCGGGTCGATGTCCACACCGAAGACGATATGTCCACGCTTTGCCAGATAGCCGCCAAGGCGACCAGTCCCGCACCCTGCATCGAGGATGCGGGAGTGGCGGGCGGAGAGGGCGTCGATAAGCCGGGCCTCCCCGTCGATATCTTTGCCCTGTTGCACGAAGTTGCGCCACCGCTGGGCGTAATTCTCGGAGTGGTCAGGGTTTGCAGCGACAATTTCTTTCCAAGTGGCCATGCCCAAAACTATAGCTTCGGCCCCTTGGAAGTCACCTCCGCGTCCGTTGGGATGGCGTCTACCGGGATATCCTTCGGGAACGCGTGAGCAAGTGCGGCAGCAAAGTGCTTGCCACGGATGTCATTGCCGGTGGCGTTGTAGTGCACCTCGTCGTCTGCGAGGAACCAATCCAAGTTGGAGCGCGCCTCGCTCGCCCAGTCGTAGACGACTACGTCTCGACGCTCCTTCGCAACCTTGCGCAATGCAACATTGAACTCGTCCATGTTCTCGTTGGCGTAGTAGCCATTCGACGGGTTACCCGTTGCGGCTGTCGGCCACATCACGCGGTAGCCCTCCAACAGGTCAAGCATCTTGCGGATGTTTGCCTCCAACTCACCCGTGGGGTCGTAGCCGTAGGAGCGGGCAGCGTCTGCGTTGGCGGCGTCGTTCACGCCGGTGGCGATGACCCAGCAGGTGCCATCGTCAGCTGCACCCTGGGCGAGCAGTTGCTGCACGGACTCAATCGCAGACGGGTAGTTCTCTCCGTTGCCGTTGAATCCCTGATTCGTCGCGCGAGCGCCAAACACGCTCGTATCTACCTCGCTTGCGCCAGCGTCCAAGTATCGGTCAATCGCAGTGACCGCGCCTTCAGGAAGCTGGTTGATATCGAACATGCCAATCGAGGTGGAATCGCCGACGTGGATGACCTTCTCGCAGCTCATCTTCACGTCCGAAGGCTGGTCCTCCCATGAAGCTTTCTCAGAGGCGGACGTCGTCAAGCTTTCCTCAGTTTCCTTGGCTTTGTCCTTTCCCTCGCGATGGTCGCGCGTGCCTCCGCGTTGCGCATCCTGAGGCAGGGACATGGTGGTGTTCGGCTTCGAGGTATCCATGGCGAACACAGCCGGGATGCCTATTGCAATGATTGCGGCGAGCGTAATCGTCGAACCAAGCGTGATCGGGCGGAGTGCCTCCAACGGGTGTGCGCGGAATTGCTTCAGGGGCCCGAACACGCCATTGCGACGGATTGGGTTCTCAAACATGGTCCAGCTCAGCGCAGCAAGTGCAGTCGAAAGCACAAACACGAGGATGGAGGACCACACGCGGTGATCCTGCAACCACGCATCCGGCATGAAGTAAATCACCGGCATGTGCCACAGGTAAATACCGTAGGAGCGTTCGCCGATCCAGCGAAGCGGCTCCCAGCTGAAAATGGTCGTCCAGGGGCCGCGCGCCCCAATGACTGAGTAGATAGCAGCAACTGACGCAAGGTTCAGAAGCAGGATCCCACCCTTGTACAAGAACATGTTTTCCTGCGCGACGAGCATGCTCAGCGCGAAGATGCCGCCGAAGCCGAGGGTGCCAACAACGGTGCTCAGAACAGGGGAGGAACCAATGTTCTTACCGGCGTGCTTCCGTGAGGAAACCACGATTGCTAAGACCGCGCCGAGGAGCAGCCCGCCCGCGCGGGTATCGGTGCCCTCGTAGACGCGAGTCGCGTCGATAGAAGGATCAGCGAGCACCCACATCCAGATAAAGGAAGCTCCGGCGAGCACCGTGGTCACGACGGCGACAATCCACCCACGACGGAACACCCTCAGCAGCACCCACAGCAACAGCGGCCACAAGAGATAAAATTGTTCCTCGATCGCCAGTGACCACATATGGTCCAGCGGACCGGGGCCATTGAACTGATCGAAGTACGATGAACCGACGGCGATGTTATGCCAGTTGTTCACGTAGAAAATGGAGCTCAACGCTTCAAACGAGCGGTCACGAAGGTTGCCCGCATCGAACGCGACGGAAAGAATCACGACTGCCAACACTGTGGTCAGCATCGCAGGTATGAGACGGCGGAAACGCCTGACCCAAAACGTCTTCAGGTGCAGCGAGTTATCCCGGTAGTGCCCACGCATGAGGTTAAGCGTGATCAAGTACCCCGAGAGGGTGAAGAACACGCCCACGCCTAGCAGGCCACCGCTGAACCCAGGGAGGTTGAGGTGGTACGCGATAACCAGCATGACCGCTAGCGTTCGGATCCCGTCGAGGGCGGGGACATAGCGGTGAGAACCTGATATTGGGGGCGGCATGGGATGGCGACCTTCCTGGAGTGCGACAAACGTACAGAAGTATAGCGCTGCCAGAAAGATGGACATGAATTGTGGTGCAGATTGCTGCAGAGGCCACGCTCAGTGGCGTGATCCGGACAAATTCTTTGGGCGCATGGAACTAAAACAACACCCAGTGCGTTGGAGTAGGTGAACGATTGTTCTCAAAAGAAAGGATCAGGGGTCCGTGAGTAGCAACAACCCTGTATTGAAAACTCTGCAGGGAGTAGATTCCCAACGTGGCACTGGGTACCAGGGGTACGGTGCCGCGAACCCGTACGAGCAAGCACCCATGGGTGCATCGGCGGGAACCGTGTCTGAGGACCGTCCAATGACGGTTGACGACGTTGTCACTAAAACCGGCATTACCCTTGCCGTAATTGTCGCCTTTGCAGTAATTAACTTCGGACTGTACCTCGGTGGGTACGGCTCCATTGCCAGCATTCTGACGCTGGTCGGTGCCGTCGCCGGTTTCGTCCTCGTGATGATTCACGCATTTGGCAAAAAGTACGGTTCCCCAGTTATTACCCTGGCGTACGCGGCTGCTGAGGGCCTGTTCCTTGGTGGGTTCTCATTCGCCATCACCGGGCAGTTCAGTGTCGCCGGCGCGGACGCAGGCGCGTTAATCTTCCAGGCGATCTTGGGCACCTTCGGTGTCTTCGCGGGCATGCTTGTGGTCTATCGCACCGGTGCCATTCGCGTTACCCCGCGGTTTAATCGGATCCTCACCGCAGCCATTTTCGGCGTGCTCATCCTGGTTGTCGGCAACCTCTTGTTGAGCATCTTTACAGGCATGAATCCGCTTCGCGGTGGTGGCACCATCGCCATCGTGTTTAGCCTGGTCTGCATCGTGCTGGGCGCACTTGCGTTCCTGCAGGACTTTGACGTCGCCGATAAGTTGGTGCGCATGGGCGCCCCATCGCAGGCGGCCTGGGGCGTTGCACTTGGCCTGGCAGTGACTCTGGTGTGGCTCTACACCGAGATCCTGCGCCTGCTGTCTTACTTCCAACAGCGATAGCGCACGCGCTCACTGCAATAAATACCCGGCCCCACGACTGTGAGGCCGGGTATTTTTGTCTAGTTGCGCTCAAAAGCGCCCCGGCCAACAACATCGCTGGGCCGGGGCAGGGAGCTAATTGCTGTATTCAGCGTACTTAGCGTGCACCCTCAGGGTTGATAGACGTGCCGTCAACGGTGATGGTTTTAAACACGAGCACACCATCTACGATGTCTGGGTTGCCCAGGACAACCTGCACATCTTCGATTTCGCGGTTCGGATTGACCGTGGTGCGGGTAGCGGTGCCCTGCGCGAGCTGCTCAGACCAGGTATCCCACACGATGTCCTGGAGGAAATCGTTCTGGTCGCTGCAGTTGAGAGTCAGCGAAGCTGGACGCTCAAGGCCGACGCTGCCGCAGTTATTGACCAGTGGGGTCTTGTCCGAAGCACCCATAGCGGTGACAGTCTCGGTGACTGCAGCCTCAGAGGTAGCGCCTGCTGCATCGGTTACGTTCGTCGGGGTTGCCTTCGCGCGCTCACCAGGAAGCGAAGTTGGGTCCTGGCTTTGTGCCGTATCAACCTTCAGGTCCGACGGGTTTTGGTGTGGTGGGTGGCAGGCAGTCAAGCCCACAGCACCGAGTGCGACCACGCTGGTGAGTACTAGCTTGCGGGAAAAGAACTTATTCACAGGAATTCCTTCAATGTCAGCGATCACGGATAACGCCGATGGCGTAGACAGGCTACTTCGCCCGTGGCGTGGAAGCCTTAACAGAATCATACGGTTCTGCGGAGACGATTGTTACCGAAATCTCTCGGCCATTTGGGGCGTTGTAGGTGCGGGTTTCACCCTCGGAAGCACCGACTACGGCTGCGCCGAGCGGAGAGTTCTCCGAGTAGGTCTCCAGGTCCTCGTTGTCCGTCGAAGCCGCGCGGGTACCGATCAGGAACGTTTCCTTATCATTTTCGTCATTGTTGTAGTAGACGTGCACGACGGAACCTACGTGGGCTACACCCTCGACGATGCCGGAGCGCTCCGTGGTGGAGTTAGCCAGCAGTTCGGAAATCTGCTTAATGCGAGCTTCTTCCTGGTCCTGCTGCTCACGCGCGGCGTCGTAGCCAGCGTTTTCCTTGAGGTCGCCTTCTTCACGGCGTTCGTTAATTTCGGCTGCGATGACAGGGCGATTGTCGATGAGCTGCTGAAGCTCAGCTTCAAGCTTGGCCTTCATCTCCGGGGTGATGTACTGCTGCTGAGTTTGCGCCATCAGGTAAAAACCTTCCCTATATATGTCAAACGAGCCCGCCGGTTGGCGGGCAACTTTACCAGGCGGATAATAGCACAGCTGCCGCGCAGGTGGTGCACTGGTGAGGCTTAGCGGGCGTCGTAAAAGGTGCTGGTGGGGTCCATGTAGAACGGCAGATTGTCCGAGCAGCCGTAGACACGTCCTGAGACTGCCGGCTCGCGCACCGGTAGTTCGACGGCGACCCGCTCGAGCTCCTGCCCGCCTGCGGGGAGTACTACTTCTCGACGCCCAACTTCGGCATGCGCGTAGTTGACCGCAGTGACGATGCAGTACGAAGGGGCCTCGACGTCTTTGCGTGATACATCGATCCACATGCGTGTGGTGTTGTCGTCAACAGCTTCGAGCGAGATGAAATCCGCAGTGACGGTGCGGGACTCCTGCTTCTTGAAGTAGTCAAAGACACTGTAAAGCAGCACGACGACGAGGCCGATGGCGATCAGCGCGACGATCCGGCCAGCGGCGTTGCTGCGTTTCGTGGCTGTCGGGGTGGTGCTGGAGCCGTATCGGGATGTTGGGCGACTGGGAGAAGTCACGGTTACCTACCTCGCTGAATGACGCTGGATGACGCTGTAGCTGCAATCCGTTCCAATGGTACTAAGATGGCGCGAAGTTACGGAATCAGGCCCCGAAGAAGTTCTAGGAGGAATAGTGGCCGGCTTGCGCTTGATGGCGATCCACGCACACCCAGACGACGAGTCCTCTAAAGGTGCAGCAACGATGGCAAAATACGCATCGGAGGGGAACCGGGTGCTCGTCGTCACATGTACTGACGGGCGACGAGGCGACATCTTGAACCCTGCGATGGATCGGCCGGGCGTGCTGGAGAACATCCTCGAGGTCCGGGAGCAGGAGATGGCGGAGGCCGCGGCGGCCCTCGGCGTGGAACATCAGTGGATGGGGTACGAAGACTCGGGTCTGCCACAAGGCGACCCGCTGCCCCCGCTGCCGGAAGGCTCGTTCGCGACCCAAGACCCGGAGGCAGTGACGGCGCATCTCGTCGAGTCGATTCGAGAGTTCAGGCCGCATGTCATCATTACCTACGACGAAAACGGTGGCTACCCGCACCCCGACCACTTGATGGTCCACGAAATCTCGATGCTGGCCTGGGACAAGGCGGGAGATCCATCCTTTGCTCCTGAAGCAGGGCAGGCGTGGACGCCATTGAAGCTGTACTACAGCCATGGATTTATCCTGCAGCGGATGCGTCTTCTGCAGGACCGCTTGTACGCGCAGGGAAAGAAGAGCCCGTACGAGCTGATGATTCAGCGGTGGGAAGAAAACAAAGCGGATGTGATGAGTCGCGTGACCACAAGGGTGGAGTGCGCGGAGTACTTCCCCCAGCGTGCAGCAGCGCTGACGGCACATGCGACACAGATTGATCCGGCGGGCGCGTTTTTGGCGAGCCCAGTTGAGGACCAGCAGGAGGTATGGCCGACAGAAGAGTTTGAGTTGGCCAGAACTCGCGTAGCATCAACGTTGCCGGAAGATGATCTCTTCGCCGGTATTGACCCGAAGACCGCGGACGCGCTCGCTGAAGGTTTCGGGCAAGAGCGCTAACATTTTCAGCACAAGGAAGACGAAATACACATGATGACGACAGAACACGCAGCGATTATCAACACCTCTGCTTACTTGGTGGCGCAGGCGCCGAAGGAAAACCCGGTGGGGCCTGACTTTGGCAAGGCTTCGCCATTCGGCCTGTTGCTGTTGGTGATGCTGGCTGTGGTCATTTTGTCTCTGGGGTTTGCGTTCCATCGCCGGTACTCGCGGTTCCGCCGTCGCAGCCTCTTCGCTGAGAAGCACGGAATCGACCCGTTTGACCAGGAGGCGCTGGATAAGGCCATGGCGGAGGCGGGTGTGCTTGATCGCCGGAAGAAGCGTTGGATCTAAGGCATCTAACATACATACCGTTGATTGGTGAGTAAGGTTGGGTCCGTGAGTAGCCTCCAAAAAATTCTGTATCCGCTGTATGAAGCGCGCCTGAAGCGTGAGCTGAAGGGCAAGAAACGCCCGAAGCACATCGCGGTCATGGCGGACGGCAACCGACGGTGGGCCCGTGAGGCTGGGTTCACCGATGTTTCTCATGGCCACCGGGTGGGTGGGGCGAAGATCGGCGAACTTGTGCGGTGGTCGGCGGAAATGGACGTGGACGTCGTTACGATCTACCTGTTATCAACGGAGAATTTGCAACGGACTTCGGAAGAAGTTGAGCTGCTGTTCGACATTATTTCCGAGGTGATCGAGGACCTTGCGACGCAGTCTTACTCCTGCAAGGTTCGGCTCGTAGGGCACCTGGAGCTCTTGCCGGATGAGGTTGCAGAAAGGATGCGCCGATCTGCCGACACCACCACAGGCAAAGCTGGCCTGACCGTCAACATTGCGGTGGGGTACGGCGGCAGGCAAGAAATTGTCGACGCCGTTCGCAGCCTCATTAGCGACGCCGCTGCCAGCGGCTGCAGCGTGGACGAACTGGTCAACGCAGTGACCGTCGAGTCCGTGTCGCAGCACCTGTACACCTCAGGTCAGCCCGATCCAGACTTAGTGATCCGGACGTCGGGGGAGCAGCGCCTCTCCGGCTTCCTACTGTGGCAGGCGGCGTACTCCGAGATCTGGTTTACGGACACGTACTGGCCCGCGTTCCGCAAGATTGACTTCCTTCGCGCGTTGCGCGAGTACTCGCAGCGCTCCCGTCGCTTCGGCAAGTAGGCAGCTACCTGGCGCTACATTTTGCGCATGCGGACCCACTGCACTGAATGGTCGGCGCCTTTGCGTAGCACGAGCGAGGCACGGATACGGGTGGGAGCAATGTTTTCCACTAGGTTCGGCAGGTTGATGGACTGCCAAATATCGCGTGCCTTGTGACGGGCCTGCGCCTCATCGATGTCGGCATAGTGCGCAAAGTGCGCGCCGGGCTCTCGAAACGCGGTGTTGCGAAGCTTCATGAAGCGGTCGATGTACCAGCGTTCAATATCGGTGGTGAGGGCGTCGACATAAATTGAGAAGTCGAAGAGGTCGGACACCATGAGGGTCGGGCCGGTTTGGAGGACGTTGAGCCCTTCGAGAATGATGATGTCCGGCTGGCGGACCTCAATGAACTCGCCTGGGATGATGTCGTAGGCGAAGTGAGAATATATCGGCGCTTTGACCAGTGGTTGACCCGACTTGACCTCGGTGACAAAGCGCATGAGGTCGCGCCGGTTGTAGGATTCCGGGAATCCTTTGCGGTCCATCAGGTTGCGCTCTTTGAGCACTTTGCTGGGATAGAGGAACCCGTCGGTGGTGATGAGGTCCACTCGAGGATGAGAGTCCCAACGCTGTAGCAACACCTGCAGTACACGGGCAGTCGTTGACTTGCCGACGGCCACCGACCCCGCAATCCCGATAATGAATGGCACGTGGCCTGGGTCATCACCGATAAACGTCTCTGTAGCCTTCGTAAGTTTTTGTCTGGCCCGTACCTGGAGGTGAATCAGGCGAGAGATCGGAAGGTAAATGTCTTCAACTTCCTGCATATCGAGGTTCTCGCCGATACCACTGAGCTTGGCTACTTCGTCCTCCGTCAAGACTTGTGGCATTTGCGCACGTCGGTGCCGCCAATCGTCGCGGTGAAAGTCCAAATAAGGGCTCGAATCCGAAGTGCGGGGAGATTTCGCCATGCGTAACATTGTTACATTTGTTGTTTCGTGCCGGGGAACTCAGGTACAGATACTTCTGAAGTTCCTGAATAAAGTGGACTTCTTTCGTAGCGCTGATGCTTATACTGCATAGCAGTGCCAGGCGTAGGTGTGCCTGGGCATGAGCTATAACATGATTGACTGTCTGATCTTGAAAGGACCCGGTGCACGTGTCTGAAGACCTCCGCTACCAGGATCTCGCTACTTTTGACCCCGAAGTTCACGAAGCGATCGTTCAGGAGCTGTCGCGCCAGCGAAACACGCTGGAGATGATTGCCTCCGAGAACTTCGTTCCGCGAGCAGTGCTGCAAGCACAGGGTTCGGTGTTTACAAACAAATATGCCGAAGGCTACCCAGGTCGTCGCTACTACGGTGGCTGCGAGCACGCCGACGTCGTTGAAGACCTGGCGCGCGACCGCGCGAAGGAGCTCTTCGGCGCGAAATACGCGAACGTGCAACCACACTCCGGTGCGCAGGCGAATGCGGCTGTGTTGATGGCGCTGTGCGAGCCGGGCGACACCATCTTGGGCCTCAGCCTCGCTCACGGTGGCCACCTGACGCACGGTATGAAGATCAACTTCTCCGGCAAGCTGTACAACGTCGCTGCGTACGAGGTTGAAAAAGACACGTGCACCATCGACATGGAGAAGCTGCGTGAACAGGCGCGCGAGGTCAAGCCGAAGGTGATCATCGCGGGTTGGTCCGCGTACCCTCGCCACGAGGACTTTGCTGAGTTCCGCTCGATCGCAGACGAGGTTGGTGCGTACTTGTGGGTCGATATGGCGCACTTCGCTGGCTTGGTTGCTGCTGGTCTGCACCCGTCGCCGGTGCCTCATGCACACGTTGTGTCCTCCACGGTGCACAAGACCATTGGTGGACCACGCTCCGGCTTCATCCTGACCAACGATCTCGAGCTGCACAAGAAACTCAACTCCGCAGTGTTCCCAGGCCAGCAGGGTGGCCCGCTGGTGCACGTGATCGCTGCGAAGGCTACCGCCTTCAAGCTCGCCGCGACGGAGGCTTTCCGTAACCGCCAGGAGCGCACGCTCGAGGGCGCAAAGATTCTCGCCGAGCGCTTGACCCAGCCAGACGCCAAGGAAGCCGGCATCGACGTCGTCTCCGGCGGCACCGATGTCCACCTTGTGCTAGTGGACCTGCGTAACTCCGCGATGGATGGCCAGCAGGCAGAGGATTTGCTGCATAAGGCTGGCATTACGGTGAACCGCAACGCCGTTCCTTTCGATCCGCGTCCGCCAGCCGTGACGTCGGGGCTGCGTATTGGCACCCCGGCGCTGGCGACCCGCGGCTTCGGCAAGGAAGAGTTCGAGGAAGTTGCGGAAATTATCGCCGAGGCGCTTATCCAGGGTGAGAACGCCGACGTCGACGCCCTGCACGCCCGCGTAGACGCGCTGGCGGAGCGGTTCCCGCTCTACCCGGGCCTCGAAGATTGGAAGATGCTCTAAGAGCTACTGCTGCTGCTCGGCCTGGCGCTGCTCTGAATGAGTGGTGCGGGCCGAGCTCAACCATTCCGGCTGGTTTTTCAACAGCTCGTTGATCTCCTCAGTGGTGAGCGGCTTGTCCATGTCGTTTGCTTTGAGTGCGGTGATTGAGATCCCGAGTTTGCGCGCCACCTCGGGGCGGGGGTGTGGCCCATTGCGGCGCAGTTCCTGCAGCCACTCTGGGGGATTGTTCTGTAATTCGCGCAGTTGCGCGTGCGTCACGGCATTGTCTTGGAACTCCTGCGGCGTCGCTGGCAGGTAGATCCCGAGTTTCTTCGCGGCGGTCGCGGCCTTCATCGCGGTTCCGGATGGCTTCTGTGTAGTCATACACCAAACGGTAGCATTGTGCCATGCTATCGCTTGCTTTCGTCACCGGCACAGAGCCAGGGAAGTGGTTTAAACGCTTCGCACAGTCCACACCGCACTCGCTCGATACGCAAGGTGTCGACGACCCCTTCGCTGATCTCCTGGACGAGACGACTTCTACATCGCTGGCGCTGATGCGCCTGCCCGATGACCGTATTACCGATGAATTTCACGTGGTCCGTCTCTATACCGAGGCTCCCGGCGTTGCCGTGCCCAAGGACTCTTTGTTTGCAGAGCTTGGGGAGCGCGTCGATTACGCGGACCTCGAAGGCGAAATCATCAACTGGGTCTACCAGCCGGAGGCGTCACTTGAAGAGCTTCGTGGTGCATTGCAGGTCGTTGCGGCAAACGTTGGCGTGGCATTGGCCCCGTTGCCGTTGTTGAAGGTGCTCTCGAAGAAACAGATCGCGTGTTTGGAAGTTTGGCACGCTCCGCTGGTTGAAACTGAGATTGCATTGGTGTGGCGGAAAGCCGACGACGGTGACGAGATCCAGGACTTTGTGGGCGTCGCAAAAGGGCGCACCGCTCGCTCGTCGAGGGGGAGTGAGCCGACTGCTGGGACGAGGCGGCGCAAACAGGTGTCAGACTCCCGTGCTGCGCAGGGCAAACGCTTATATACGAAACGTGGGAAAAAGCGCAAGGGTGCGGCCGGGAAAACACCCCGAACGGGGGTGAAACGGAGGCGGCGAAAGTGAAATTTGCATAATGGAAACCAGACAAATTCAACAACGAAAGGAAATTTTGATGAATTACAAGAAGGTTTTTACTTCCGCCGTTGCTGCTACCGCTCTGGCCGCAGGCTTGGTTGCTTGCTCTGACGGAGAGGGCGCCGATAGCACTGCTACCACCGCTGCGGATGGTGCTTCCGGCACCGCAACGGTGACCAACATCGAGACAGCTACAGAGGCAGCCGAGACGGAGACTGCTGCTGAGACCGCCACCGACGCTAATGGTGCAGAGGGCTCTACGGAGTCTGTCTCCTTGACTACCGCAGACGGTGAAGAGGTCAAGGTTCCAACCGGTCTGGTCCAGGCAATCGGCCAGTACGCTGACTCGGAGTGGGGCGAGCCGATGAAGGTTACGGAGCACGATGGCAGCTGGATCGTTGACTTTGACAATGACCACCACGTCGCCTGGAATGAAAACACCGGTGGCGCTCCGATCTGGGGCCAAATTGCTAACGTGTGGCTGACGAATGAAGGCGTTATGGACAAGGTTGGCTTCCCAACCGCAGCCGAGACCCCACTTCCAAATGAATCTGGCTGGTTCCAGGAGTTCGAGCACGGCACCATCGAGTGGACTCGTGAAAACAACGACACCGGCGCGTTCGCTGCAAACATCATCGAGAAGTAATTTGTAGCTCTACAACGGCTTTTGTCCCCGTTGGTTGCACGATGTGTGACCAATGAGGACAATGTTTTTTATGACCAAAAAAGGGTTTACCATTCGACCAATCCGGCCAGAAGACTACCCGCAGGTGCGTAGCATCTACGAGATGGGTCTGAGTACCGGAAACGCAACTTACGAGACGCGCGGCTTGACATGGGAGCAGTTTTCCAGGGCGAAGATCATGGAAACGGTGTTTGTTGCCGTTGATGAACACGATGACTCGCGTGTGCTCGGATGGGTAGCTGCGGCGAAGGCGTCGTCGAGAAGCGTGTTCCATGGAGTAGTTGAAGACTCCATCTACGTGCATCCGGATGCGCGCGGCATGGGGGTATCCGGTGCGCTGCTAGACAAGCTCATCGCGACGTGCATCGAACTTGATAAGTGGTCGATTCACTCGTGGATCTTCCCGGAAAACGAAGGATCGGCAGGGCTGCACAAGTCGCGCGGGTTTGAGAAAGTTGGCACCTTCCATCACATGGCGAAAATGTCCTACGGTGAGCGGGAAGGCCAGTGGCGTGACTCGGACATCTACGAGCTGCTGTTGCCGAAGCCGGGAGAAAAGAAACCAGGCAAAAGCCAGGTCTAGTCACGCCTCATCGTTCCTAGTCCAGCGTCTCTTTCAGCGGGTCCTCCCGGACCGGGAAGAGCAGCACCAACGCAACGGCGGCCAATGGGACCATCAGTAAGAACACTGGGGTCAGGCCGTCGTTGTAACTATTAAGGACGGCGTCGCGCAGTACGTCAGGCAGTTGTGCAACCGCGTGCGGGGTGAGGGAGTTGTGCCCACCGGCGCTCGAGAATTGCTCGGCGTAAGGGGCTGCCTCGCTAGGGGCCATCGAGGCCAATGCTTTTGGCAGGCGTTCCGCGAGCTCCTCCGTCATATTGTGAATGAACAGCGAACCAATAAGCGACGCACCGATCGCGGAGCCGATCTGTCGGAAGAAGTTGTTCGTCGCTGTTGCAGTACCGACCATTGCTAGTGGGAACGAGTTCTGGACAATAAGTACCAGTACCTGCATGACTAAGCCGAGTCCGAACCCAAAAATGAACATGTAGATACCCAGCGTGGTCAGCGGTGTGGACACTTCGAGCTGCGAGAAGAGGAAGAGTCCGACCGAAACGATGGCCACACCGATGATCGGGTAGACCTTGTAGCGGCCCGTTTTCGCGATAATGAACCCCACGGTAGTGCCAGTGCCCAAGATGCCGATGACCATTGGCAGCATCATCAGCCCCGCGTTCGTTGGCGTGAGTTCGTGCACCATCTGCAGGTAGGTAGGCAGGTAAGCAAGCGCACCGGTCATAGCCAGTCCCAGCACGGTTCCGGAGGCCGTCGTCAAGACCATGTTGCGATTGCGGAACAAGTGCATGGGGATGAGCGGGTTCGGTACGCGCAGCTCAACGAAGACGAACAGCGCTGCAGCGACAACCGCAAGCGAGGAAATACCCAAAATGATAGGCGAGGACCACTCATACTGAGTGCCACCCCACGTTGTGGTCAAAATAAGAGAAGTCGTGGCAACCGCCATGAGCACGGTGCCCAGCCAGTCGATGCTCTGTGCTGACCGCGACCCCTTGCGTAGGTGGAGCACGATTGTGCAGACCGTCATCGCGAGAAGCCCCAGCGGGATGTTCATCCAAAGGCCCCAACGCCAGCCGGGGCCATCCGTAAACCAGCCGCCCAACACGGGGCCAAGCACGGAAGAAACGCCGAATACTGCCCCCATCACACCCATGTACTTGCCACGGCTACGAGCTGGAACCACCTCCGCGATGATTGCCTGGGAGTTGACCATCATGCCGCCAGCGCCAAAGCCTTGGACGGCGCGCCCGATAATGAGCAGCTGCATTGACTGTGCAAGCCCACCCAAGGTGGAACCAATGACGAACAGGCCAATCGAGCCAATATAAGGCCACTTGCGTCCGACCCTGTCACCGAGCTTGCCATTAATTGGCATCGCGATTGTCATCGTGACCAGGAACGACGAAATCACCCAGCTCATGTGATCTACGCCACCAAGCTCACCGACAATCGTCGGCAGGGCAGTGGAGAAAATCATCTGGCCCAATGAGCTCATCAGCATCGTGATGAGTAGCGCTCCAAAGATCAGGCCAACGTGTGGCTTAGTGTTGTTTACCACTGCAACTCCTTTGCATACTTCGTGACGACGGCAGCTACGCTACGAGCCTGCTCCTTCGGCGAACCCTCCTCTTGGAAATGAAGGCTTCGCGCATAAAGCACAAGCGTTGTCCGAAAAAGTTCCACAACGATTCGGGCTTCTGCCTCTATGGTGACATCTAGACGGCGGTCTTCGGGGTGGCTCGCAAAATGCTCACGCACAGCCTGCTCGAGGTGTCGTAGCGTATCGCGTTTGCGGGCCAGCATCGCGTTTGCCAACGATGGGTTGTCCTGCATGAGCCGCTGGATTCGGCAGGCATCCTCGGCTCGATCTTCGGCACCTGATTCTTCCATTGCATCGATTACCAGGGACAACATGTTCGTGGACGACTCATCAGCAATGCGTGCAAAGCTCTCGCTGGTGAACTCGAGAGGGAAGGGACCAAGCACAGCGTCATCTTTTGAGTCCATGTAGTTGAAGAACGTCCGCCGTGAAATGCCTGCACCTTGGCAGATCTCCTCGACTGTGACATTGTCATAGCCGTCGCGTGCCACAAGCGATGCAGCTGTATCGAAGATTCGCTGCCGTGTTTCGCG
>NZ_JASOZC010000063.1:0-254 GCF_030228725.1 Corynebacterium sp. UMB10321
CATTTCTAGCATAGGGATCATATCCTAAAAAGGCAGTCAGTTCAGATTCTAACATGTCATTAACAGCTTGTTGGATTTCATGACGAAGCAAATCATTAATTTTATCTTGATTGAATAGAGCTTGAGTTATATTTTTGGTAAAATCATTCATGAAGGAGTTCTTCTTTCTGTATGTTTTTTTGTTCAAACCAATCATACGAGAAAGGAACTCCTTTTTCTAATGTTTTAGGAAATTAAATTAAGGAATAATTCAT
>NZ_JASOZC010000064.1:0-251 GCF_030228725.1 Corynebacterium sp. UMB10321
CATTACGTTGTTAGCGGTTCCACCCCAGGGCACCGAAGATTCATAGGCCGTCCACCCGATTGGGCGGGTTATGTTTACTTCCGTTCCCTCCATTCGCAAGAACAGTGGAACTAGTCGCTGGCTTCGGTATGGCTTATTCCTGTCCCTGTCTGAAAATGATCCGGGGGGTGATGTCGCCGAAGACAGTGACATACTCAAACTGCTAATAGGAACCTGACCCAGCCCAGGTGGTATGAGGTCTCACAGTAATG
>NZ_JASOZC010000065.1:0-251 GCF_030228725.1 Corynebacterium sp. UMB10321
TGTCGGTTGCGGCGTTGTTTTTGTTAATTATTATGGCAAAAATAAACACCAAACAGTCGTGGGTGATCACGCGTTTATTGGCTCTGCAACGAACATTGTTGCGCCAGTCACGATTGGTGATCATGCGGTGACTGCTGCTGGTTCAACCATCACAGAAGATGTCCCTTCAGAAGATTTGGCGATTGCCCGGGCACGTCAAGTGAATACAGAAGGCTATGCTAAAAAGTTACCTTACATGAAGGATTAACCTC
>NZ_JASOZC010000066.1:0-251 GCF_030228725.1 Corynebacterium sp. UMB10321
TACGCACCCGGCGCATCAACCAGGACAGCACAAAGCGCGTCCCCATGTTCGTAAAACTGCGCACCGCCCGCTACCTGAAAGCCCGTGCAGATGCCTCCGGTGTGACGGTGGGTTACAGCGGCGTGGCCGCACGTATTGCACGCGTTCATCAGTTCGGTGAGCGCGATCAGGTTGCGCCGGGCATTTTCACCGATTACCCGGTACGTGAGCTGCTGGGCATCAGCCAGGCAGATGAGCGCCTGATTTATAAC
>NZ_JASOZC010000067.1:0-246 GCF_030228725.1 Corynebacterium sp. UMB10321
CACCAGTCTAGATTCAATGCAGGATACACGATGCTTGGGGCTGGTGCACTGGGATGACCCAGAGGGATGCTATGGGGAGGGAGGTGGGAGGGGGGTTCATGTTTGGGAACGCATGTAAGAATTAAAGATATTAAAATTTAAAAAATAAAAAACTAAAAAAAAAAAAAAAGAAAATAAATTGGACTTAATAAAAATTAAAAGGGTGTGTTTCATAATACAGTGAGAAAATGAAATAATCCACATTAT
>NZ_JASOZC010000068.1:0-245 GCF_030228725.1 Corynebacterium sp. UMB10321
CTTGGTTCAGTCTTGGAATATTGAACTTTTCTAAGAATCTCTCCATTTCTTCCAGGTTATCCATTTTATTGCCATATAGTTGTTCATAGTACTCTCATAATCCTTTGTATTTCTGCATTGTCTGTTGTAACCTCTGCTTTTTCATTTCTAATTTTGTTGATTTGATTCTTCTCCCTGGCCCCCACTTTTTTTTTTTGGGGGGGGGGATGAGTCTGGCTAATGGTTTGTCTATTTTATTTATCTTT
>NZ_JASOZC010000069.1:0-244 GCF_030228725.1 Corynebacterium sp. UMB10321
ACCCCATGGACTGCAGCCCACAAGGCTCCTCCGTCCATGGGATTTTCCAGTCAAGAGTACTGGAGTGGGGTGCCATTTCCTTCTCCAGGGGATCTTCCCGACCCAGGGGTTGAACCCGAATCTCCTGTGCTGGCAGGCGGATTCTTTACCACTAAGCCACCTGGGAAGCCCTTGGGGTTCTTGTGACAAAGAGCAAATCTCCCAAATCTGTCCCCACTATGTTGCCCTAAGTCTCCCTGTTGCC
>NZ_JASOZC010000070.1:0-242 GCF_030228725.1 Corynebacterium sp. UMB10321
GCCGCAATGCCATTTAAAACACCCATAATATTAATATCTAGCATTTGACGCCATTCTCCTTTTGGTGCTTCAATAAGAGGCGCCGTTGGCATAACTCCTGCATTGTTAAAAAGAACATCAATTCGTCCATATTTTTCCATTGTAAGCTTGATTACACGCTGAACTTCCTCTTCTTTCGTTACATCTGCTTGTTGCACGAGAATCGTTGCTTCAGGAAGTTCTTTTTTTATAGCAATTAAACG
>NZ_JASOZC010000071.1:0-240 GCF_030228725.1 Corynebacterium sp. UMB10321
CCTGCCGTCAGGCCGTTGACCAGCCAGCGTTGAGCCAGCAAGAAGACGATGGTGATCGGTAATGCAGACATCACGGCAGCGGCGGCAAAGTCACCCCACAGGTAGTTTTGCGGGTTGAGGTATTGCTGCATCCCCACGGCCAGGGTGTAGCTGTTTACGTCACGCAGTAATAGCGACGCGACCGGAACTTCAGTAATGGCAGCGATAAACGACAGGATGAACACAACCGCCAGAATCGGT
>NZ_JASOZC010000072.1:0-237 GCF_030228725.1 Corynebacterium sp. UMB10321
GGCAGTGAAATCATCGACCGCTTGCAACAGCCCACGGTTTTGCGCTTTCGCGTTTAACCCTTCGCTGGCACCGAGGAAATCCATAAAGAAATCCGCCACTTTGCGCCCTACTCGCCCTTTCAGGAAAGTGAGATAGCGGGTCGACTCTGGATTGGTTTCCCACTCGGTTAAATCGATACGCGCAACAATATCCGCATGATTGATATCAAGATAATGGGTTGGGTTGATGTCGAGATT